>JAPLPF010000039.1 GCA_026400325.1 Rhodobacterales bacterium | reverse complement strand
GCGGGTTGCGCCAAAGGAATAGGCCGCGTGAATCTGCTCGATCGCGGCCGATTTCACCCCGGAGCGTGCGCCAAGGACCACGGGCGCAAAGACCGACAGGAAGATCAGCAGCACCTTCGACGTCTCGCCGATGCCGAACCAGATGATCATCAAGGGCAGATAGGCCAGCGGCGGGATCGGGCGGTAAAACTCGATCGGGGGATCAAAGATGCCGCTCATGACCGGGCTCATCCCCATGGCAAGGCCAAGCGGCAGCCCGATGAGGCAGGCCAGCGCAAAGGCGCCGAAGACCCGCAGCGTGGAAATCCAGACATGCTCCAGAAACGGGGTTCCGGTGAAGCCTTCGTTCCAGATGTCGATGAACTTGGTGACGATGGCCATGGGCGGGGGCACGAACAACGGTTTGACCCAGCCCATCGCGGTGACCAGCCACCAGACGCCGAAGAAAAAGGCGATGGACCCAAGTGACAGCCACAACGTGCTGCCCTGGCCCGGCACCCCATAGGTCTCGCCGGGTTTGGTGGGCCGCGCGCGCGACAGGCGGGTCAGCAGGCTGGGGGGCTTGCCCGATGGTTTCTCGGTCATGCGGCGGCCTCCTCGTCGGCAAAGATGATTTTCAGAACCTCTTCGCGCAGCCGGATGAACTCGGGCGAGGCCTTGACCTGCCGCGCCGAAGCACCGGCCAGAAACTGGCGCGAGAACGGCAGATCGAAGCTGTTGGTGATCCTGCCGGGGCGCGGCGACATCACGATCAGCTTTGTGCCCATGAACAGCGCCTCTACGACGCTGTGGGTGATGAAGAACACCGATTTGTGGGTCGTGTTCCAGATGTTCAGGATCAGCTCTTGCGCCTTTTCCCGTGTCAGCGCGTCCAGCGCGCCAAGCGGTTCGTCCATCAGGAGGACCTTGGGGTCGCAGGTCAGAGCGCGGGCAATGCCGACACGCTGCTGCATGCCGCCCGAAAGCTTGTAGACGGGTGAACCCTGAAAGCCGTTCAGACCCAGAAGTCCGACGAAGCGGTTGGCCACCTCGTACCGCTTTTCCTTTGCGACCCCCTGGATCTTCAACCCGAAGGCCACATTGTCCAGCACGTTCAGCCAGGGCAGCAAGGCGTGTTTCTGAAACACCACAGCCCTGTCTGCGCCAGGGCCGGAAACCAACGCTCCATCCAGGGTAAGCGATCCTCCGGTCGGCGCAAGAAATCCGGCGATCAGGTTCAGAAGCGTCGACTTTCCGCAGCCCGAAGCGCCAAGGGCCACGACGAAATCATCGTTCTCGATGGACAGGTTGATCTTGCTTAACGCTTCCACCGGCGGCCGTCGGTCGGCGGCGGGATAGACCACTGAAACATTGTCGACTTTCAGCCCCATCTGCCCCTCCCAAATCCACGTCAGGTCTGCCCGGCCAGTGAAGGCCGGGCAGAAGGCGTCAAGTTTACTTTGCTGCTTCTGCCGCAAACTCGGGATTGACGAAGGCGCTGTAGTCATCGACCACCGTGTCGATCCGGCCTGCGGCTTTCAGAAAGTCTGCCGTGCTCTTGATGATGGGTGCAGCACCGCCAAGCCAGGTAGCCGAGGTCTGTTCGGACATCGGCAGGAAGGTGAAACCCTTGAGGATGTCGGGCACCTGGGCGGGATCCGCACCGGTGGCGGCAGCCAGCGCCATCACTTCGGGGCTGTCAGCGGTCCAGGCGGCCGGGTTGGCAAGGTAAGACTTGTTGACCTTGTCGATTTCTTTCAGGAAGGCCACGACTTCGGCCTTGTGCTCCTGCCCCCAGGCGCCGTTCACCACCCAGCCGTCATAGGTCGGAAAGCCCCAGGCCGCGACCTGATCTGCCCCGATGATCAGGGTGCCGTTCTTCAGAAGCTCGGACTGAACCGGCTGCCAGATCCAGGCCGCATCAATCGCGTCCTGATCCCACGAGGCGGCAATCTGGTCGGGCTTCATGCCGATGACCGTCACATCTGATTCCGCGATCCCCTCATGCTGCAGCGCCCCCATCAACGAGAAATGCGCGGTCGAACCCAAGGGCACGCCAATGCGCTTGCCCTTCAGATCGGCGACCGAGGTGATGCCGGAACCAGTGTGCGCGATCAGCGATTCCGCTGTGCCGATCACGTCGGAATAGCCGATCAGCTGCAGGTCAACGCCCGAGCTTGCGGCAATCGCGACCGGCGACGACCCCAGTTCCGACAGGACGACATCGCCCGAGGCCATCGCCGCGATGACGTCGGTGCCGGCATCGAACTTGCGCCATTCGATGTCCCAGCCTGTTGCCTCCTTGAGCGCGTCGGATGTGGACAGAAGCTGCATCGGCGTCGGGTTGCCGAAATGGCCGATGATGACGGTTTCTGCATTCACCGCGCCTGCAAGCATCACCGATGCCGCAACCCCGGTCAGAAGTCTCTTGAGCGTGTTTTTCATTGGGTGTCTTCTCCTTGTCGCAATGTTTCTGTTTTCAGGCGATCAATGTACGGCCTGTTCTTCCATCACGCTTTTCTCAAGCGCGAACTCCTTTATGGCCTCGACCAAGAGATCAAGCGTGTCGAAAACCGTTGCCTTGGGTGACACGGCGTCCGCTATCAGCGAAAACTCGGTGCAGGCGATCATCTGCGTGGCAGCCCCCCGGTCAAGCAGGCCTTGTGAAGCCGCACGCAGGGTTGCGCGGGCGGCGGGCTGGGGTCCATCGGTCTTGATCTGGCGAATGGCAGAGAGCATGGCCCCTTCATCCGTCGCATAAAGCGCCTTCAGCCCGACGGCGGCAAGCCTTTCATCAAAGAGACCGACCTTGCGCACTGCGGGTGAGGCCAGAATTCCGACGGTCGCGCCCGGCCCGGTCACCGCAGCGGCATGCGCGACCGAAAGGGCGACCATGTCCAGAAACGGAACCAAAGCCGCAGCCCGGATTTCATCGGCGTAGTAATGCGCTGTGTTGCAGGGCATTGCCAAGGCTTCGGCCCCGCCTGCCACCAGACGGCGCGCCATCGCAGCCAGCGCCGGGCCAGGGTCCTCTTCCGCTCCCTCGAGCAGATGGGCGATGCGTGACGGCACCTGCGGGTTCTGATCGACAAGCAAAGGGATATGGTCCGAGTCATCCCGCGCCGTGACCGAGGCAAGCAGCTTTTGCATGATCAGGATCGTTGCCTGCGGCCCCATTCCCCCCAGAATGCCCACCCGCCGCATCATGCACGCGCCCCGTTTTCACTGGCGACTGGATGGGTCATCTCCCGGTCAAACCACCAAAGCCCGGTGGGCCTCGGCAAAGACCGCGTCATAGCCGAAGAGCGCGGCAGACCCGCCGGTGTGCAGGAACACCACCCGTTCGCCTTTCTTGAACTTGCCCTTTCGGCAATAGTCGATCAGGCCCGCTGCCCCCTTGCCGGAATAGACCGGGTCAAGAAGCAGCCCCTCCAGTTGCGCAAAAAGGGCAATGGCTTCCAGCGTATCGGCACGCGGAATACCGTAGCCCGCACCAACATAGCTGCTGTCTGCCACAACATCCGCGCGCTGCACGACCCCTGGGCAGCCCAGCTTTTCGGCCGTTCTGACAGCAAGGTTGAAAACGCTCTCCTCCTGCTTTTCCTTCGGCGCCCGCACGCCGATCCCGGTCAGCGGAATGCCCGCGTTGATGGCCTTCAGTCCCGTGATCAGCCCGGCCTGAGTGCCTGCACTTCCCGTCGCGGTGACAAGATGGTCGATCACCAGACCACGGTCATTGGCCTGCGACACCAATTCGAAGGCACAGTTCACATATCCCAGCGCCCCGGTCGGGTTCGACCCGCCGCCAGGAATGGTATAGACCTTGCGCCCTTTGCGGCGCAGGTTTTCGGCCACCATCTCCATCTCGGCCGCCATGTCCATGCCGCCCGCACGCTTGCTGGTGGTGGCGCCGTGCAGATGGTCCAGAAGCACGTTGCCGTTGCCATTGTAGTTGGCGTCGTTCGATCCCGTGCGATCTTCCAGCAGGATATGGCAAGCCATGCCCAGTTTGGCCGCGAAGGCTGCCGTCTGGCGGGCGTGGTTGGATTGCGTGGCGCCTTGGGTCATCACGGTGTCGGCGCCCATCGCCTGCGCTTCGGCCATCAGGAATTCCAGCTTCCGGGTCTTGTTCCCGCCCGTGGAAAGCCCAGTGCAATCGTCCCGCTTGATCCAGATCTCCGGCCCGCCAAGTTCCTTTGTCAGCCGGTCAAGCCGTTCCAGCGGCGTCGGCAGATGCGCCAGGAAAACGCGGGGGAATCGGGCCAGATGCATCGGGGCGGTCCTTGTCCTAACTTGCACCAAGGAACTGTTGTTTAGTTCAATCCGGTTTTCAAATGCGAAATTTTTGATTTATCATGCAGGAAATGCAACTTTTGCAAAGGGTCTGCGATGCGCCTTGAATGGTTGGAAGATATTCTTGCGATCGAAAGTACCGGATCGTTCAGTGGTGCGGCCGAGCAGCGACACCTGACCCAATCCGCGTTCTCACGGCGCATCCAGCAGATCGAACAGCATATCGGCGTCACGCTGTTCGACCGCAGCCAGAAGCCCGTCCAGCTGCGCGCCATCACTCTGGCGCAAAGCGGCCAGATCGAACTTATCTGCTCCCAGATGCGCCAGCTTGTCGTCGACCTGCGCCGGGGCGACCGGATTGCCGGCAACAAGATCGTCATTGCCAGCCAGCATTCGCTGACCACATCGTTGATGCCGTCGATCGTGCACGGCATGCAGCACAAGGACGGCGGTGTCCATGTGCGGCTGCGGTCGGCCAATCTGGATGAGTGTTTCGGCCTGCTTTTGTCGCGCCAGGCCGACGTGGCCATCGTCTACCACCTGGAAGATGCTCCGGATGCCCCGACCGAGGATTTTCTTGAAACGATTGAAATCGGCAGGGATTGTCTCATTCCCGTCTGCAGCGCGGACCTTGCGCTCCGCTTCATCGGGTCTGTGGCAGACCGTGAGCTTCCGCTGATCGAATATCCTCAGGATGTCTTTTTCGGAGGGGTCATGGCCACGCGCATCACGCCCGCGCTTGCAAGCGGCATCATTCCCGTCGCAAGGGCCGAAACGGCGCTGACGCTTGCTGCGCTTGAAATGGCGGCCAGCGGGGTCGGGGTGGCCTGGGTGCCGGCCTCGGTGGCCCGGCGCCATGTCGAATGCGGCTGGATCGTGGACCTTTCCGCCCACCTGCCGAGCTGTGACCTGCTGGTTCAGGCCGTACGGCTTGGCAGCAAGCACAGTCCCGCAGTCTCTGCGCTGTGGACGCTGCTTCATGCCCGGGGGGATCAGAACTCTGGCGAATGACGCGGTGTCCGGCCACGTCCGCGCAGGCAGAGCGGGCGACCCTGACCGCGGCTTCAGGCCCCTTCGGCAACGCAATCGGCCAGCGCCTGTGCTATTCCCGTCAACAGCGCCGCATAGGCCCCGGGTCCCGGCTCCAGCGTTGATCCGACCGGATCAATCGCGCCGCCAATCCGGGCGCCCGTGCCTTCGGCCATCTGGGTGACCAGGGCGGGGTCGTGCTGCACTTCTGGGAAGATGCACAGGACATCCCCCGCCTCCATCGTCGCGCGCAGTTCGCTGAGGCGAAGTGCCCCGGGCGAGGCCGCGTCGCCAAGCGCGATGCTGCCGGCAAGGGTCAGACCGTAGTGTTCGCCGAAATAGCCGTAGGCGGCGTGAAAGGTTACCAGCGGCTTGCCTTGGACCGGTGCAAGCAGTGCCGCGAGTTTGGTGTCCAGCGCGGTGATGCGGTCGCTCGCCGCAGCGGCGTTGGTGGCATAGACGGTGGCGTTTTCGGGGTCGAGAAGCGACAGCTCGGCCGCGATCAGCCCAAGCCAGACCTGCGCGTTTGTCGGGTCAAGCCAAGCGTGCGGGTCGGTCCCGTCATGGCTGTGGCCTTCATGGTCATGGTCCTGACCTTCCGACGTTTCGCTGTGACCCTCTTCTTCCTTCTCGTCGCCGTTCTGGCCGGAATAGGCGCGGGTCACGGTGCCTTTGGCGTCCAGCAGGGCAAGTGCTGGGGCACCCGCTGGCCGGTTCTCCATCGCGCTGTCCAGCCAGGGCGTCAGTTCGGGCCCGATCCAGACCACAAGGTCCGACCCGGCCACGGCGGCCGCCTGGCTGGGCTTCAGCTGGAAGTCATGCTCATCCGCGCCACGCGCCAAAAGCAGGGTGGGCTGGCCAAGATCACCCATCACCTGGGCCACGAGGGCGTGAACAGGGGGAATGTCGGTCACCACCAGGGGCACTTCTGCAAAGGCGGGGGTACTGGCAAAGGCGAGAGTTATCATGTAACGCATGGGCATGGCCTTTCGATGGTTCGGGGGTCATATGAATGTAATATCATAACAGGTCAAGTCTGATCATGCCGACCCCGCAGAACCCCGCCGATGCTACCGCCATGATGCCTGTTCCCGCCTTTGCCGCGCATGATCACGCCCATTGCACAGCCGACGCCCTGACCCGGGCCGAGGCGGTAACTGCGGCGGCAGGCCTGCGGCTGACCCCGGTTCGCCGCCGGGTGCTTGAGATCCTGCTTGAGGAACACCGCGCGCTGGGGGCCTATGACGTGCTGGCCCGGCTTGCGACCGACGGGTTCGGCAACCAGCCCCCGGTCGCCTATCGCGCGCTGGAGTTTCTGGTGGAACACGGGCTTGCGCACCGCATCCAGCGCCTGAACGCCTTCACCGCCTGCACCCATCCGGGCGAGGCGCATGCCCCGGCCTTCCTGATCTGCCGCACCTGTGCCACCGTCGCCGAGGCCGAAGCTGCCCCGGCGCGGGCGGCGCTGGACACCGCCGCAGCACCGCTGGGCTTTGTCATCGAACGCATCACGATCGAGGCGATGGGCCTGTGCCCCAAATGCCGGGATGCCAGCGCATGAGCCTGATCGCGGCCGACCATGTCTGCGTGCGTTTCGGCGCGGACGAAGTGCTGCACGATGTCAGCCTTGCGATCATGCCGGGCGAGATCGTCACCATCCTCGGGCCGAACGGGTCGGGGAAGTCCACGCTTCTGCGCGCCCTTCTGGGCATCCTGCCGGTGGCCGAAGGGCGTATCCTGCGGCAGGCCGACCTGCGCATCGGCTATGTCCCGCAGCGGCTCATGATCGACCGGACCATGCCGATCACCGTGCGCCGGTTCCTGTCGCTGCCGGTCAGGGTCGGCGATGCCGCAGCTTCCGAGGCGCTTGGGCGCGTTGGCATGGCCGGGCATGGCGGCGATCAGATGACCGCACTTTCCGGCGGGCAACTGCAGAGGGTGCTTCTCGCCCGGGCAATGCTGGGGGCACCGCAGGTGCTGATGCTGGACGAGCCGACGCAAGGTCTGGATCAGCAAGGAGAAGCAGCCTTCTACCGGCTGATCGAAGAAGTCCGCCGCAACACTGGCGCTGCGGTCCTGATGGTCAGCCATGACCTGCATGTGGTGATGGCGGCAAGTGACCGGGTGATCTGCCTCAATGGCCACATCTGCTGCGAAGGCACCCCGCGCGTGGTGTCGAACGCACCCGAGTATCGCGCCCTTTTCGGTCTGGGCACCCAAGGCGCGCTGGCGCTGTACCAGCACGAGCATGACCATGACCATCCCCCGGGCGAGGGCCATGCCCATCATCACCACGATCACGCCGGGCATGACCATGCTTGACGATTTTCTGGTGCGCGCCGGACTTGCGGCCGTGGGCCTGAGCCTTGCGACCGGGCCGCTGGGGGCTTTCGTGATCTGGCGCCGGATGGCCTATTTCGGCGATGCGACCGCCCATGCCGCGATCCTTGGCGTGGCGCTGGCACTGGCAACCGACCTGCCGGTCGGCCTTGGCACCCTGGTCGTGGCACTGGCCATGGCGGTCACTGTCGCCGGCCTTTCGGCGCGGGGCTGGGCGATGGACACGACCTTGGGGGTTCTGGCCCATTCGGCGCTGGCCTTCGGGCTGGTGGCCGTCAGCTTCTTTCCCACCGTCCGGACCGATCTGTCCGCCTATCTTTTCGGTGACATCCTTGCCGTCAGCCGGGGCGAGCTTGGCCTTGTCTGGCTGGGTTCTCTGGCGGTTCTGGCCCTTCTGGCCTGGCGCTGGCAGGCGCTTTTGACCACCACCCTCAGCGAGGATCTTGCCCATGCCGCAGGTCTGCGCCCCAACCGCGAGCGGCTGGTGCTGGTCATCGCGCTGGCACTTGTGGTCGCGGTAGCGCTGAAGATCGTGGGGGCGCTGCTGATTGCGGCGATGCTGATCATTCCAGCGGCAGCCGCGCGCGGTTTTGCCCGCACGCCCGAGATGATGGCAGGCCTTGCCGTCGCGATCGGGGCCCTTTCCGGACTGGGCGGGCTGGCACTGTCACTGTGGCAGGACACACCTACGGGGCCGTCGATCATCGTGGTCGCAGCCGTGCTTTTTGCGCTTGGCACGTTGCGCAAGAGGTTCTGATCGCGCCAAAGGGCGAAAAAATCGTTCGCTTGCCCGAAGCTTGCCCCAATTTCCGGTTAACCAGAACAAAAGGCTACGGAAGGGGGCGGTGGGTGCTGCGACTGTTGGGTTTTGTGCTGCTGCTGGGGATCGGGGCCGCTGGCATTCTTGCCATGGATTACAACCAGG
>JAPLPF010000079.1:17905-33538 GCA_026400325.1 Rhodobacterales bacterium | reverse complement strand
CCACGGCGCAGCGCGGCGGCCGCACAATCCGCGGCCCGTTCCAACGCCGGAAGTGCGGGGTGCAGGGTGGAAAGGGCAGCTTCCTGGGCCGTCAGCGCCCGGGCAAGCACCTCGGCCGCCGGGGCAAGATGAAGCCCGACGGACAATGGATGCAGCGCCTCGGTCGGACGGTCGGCCATGTGATTCCCCCTGTGCATTGACAATGCCAAATTAATACCACTTGTAAAGAGCATTGTTGAAAGCGCAGTTTTTAACACCTTTTTCGCAGCTCGGAAGATACCACTTCCCAAATGGTCTTGTTTTGGTATTATTTCGCTGCGGGAGGATTCGCATGGCGCTTTTCTTGGGGATCGACGGCGGGGGAACCGGCTGCCGCGCGGCGGTGGCCGATGCGTCGGGCCGCATCCTTGGCGAAGGTCGCGCAGGCCCGGCAAACATCGCCAGCGATCTTGGCGGGGCCCGCGCCAACATCCTTGCTGCAGCGACCGAAGCCCTGACCGCTGCCTGCGGCGCGGCGCTGGTCGCGCAGATGCTGCCTACCTTGTCTGCCGGGTTCGGCCTTGCCGGGGCGAATGCCGCAGGCGTGGTGGACCGCTTGCGCAATGGCCTTCCCTTTGCGCGGCTGCGGGTCGAAACGGATGCCATGGCCGCCGTGAAGGGTGCCTTGCAGGGCCGCGACGGGATTGTCGCGGCGCTTGGCACCGGATCGGTCTTTGCCCGCCAGACCGGAAGCACAATCCGCCAGATCGGCGGCTGGGGCCTTGTGCTGGGGGATGAGGGCAGCGGCGCCTGGCTTGGGCGTGGTGCCCTGCGCCTTGCCCTGCGTGCCAAAGAGGGGTTTGTCCCTGAAACCCCGTTCCTGCGCCAGATCAGTGACGAACATGGCGGAAACGAAGGAATCATCGCCTTTTCCCTGTCTGCGCGGCCCGCTGATTTCGCAGCCCTTGTCCCGGCCATTCTGGCAACGGATGATCCCGCGATGCGCGACCTTCTGGCCCAAGCCACCCGGGACGTGGCTGCCTTCATTGCCCGACTTCAGACGGACCCGACGCTTCCGGTCACCTTCATCGGCGGCCTTGGTCCGACCTATGCCGAACGGCTGGCCGGGCGCTGGACTGTCGCGCCTGCCCTTGGATCGGCCCTCGACGGCGCTCTCATCCTTGCGCGTGAGGCCGCATGATGGAGGCGCTCTTTTCCCCCGACGGGTTCGCCACCGGCGCCGGGCCGCTTTACCTGCAGCTGCAGCGCCGGATCGCAGATGCCATGCAGCATGGCATCCTTGCCCCCGGGTCCAGCCTTCCGGCCGAGCGGGACATCGCCGCGATGACCGGTCTGAGCCGCGTCACGGTGCGCAAGGCGGTCGAGGCGCTGGTCGCCTCGGGCCAGCTGATCCAGAAGCGTGGGTCCGGTACCTATGTCGCCCCCCGGGTCGAACGGCTGGAGCAGGCGCTGTCGCTGCTGACCAGCTTTACCGAAGACATGGCCCGGCGCGGCAAGTCGGTGGAATCGGTCTGGATCAGCCGCAGCATCCAGTCACCCACGCCCGAAGAGGTGATGGCGCTTGGCCTTGGCGCGGGCGACCGTGTGGCCCGGCTGGAACGGGTGCGGCGGTCTGACGGTGTGCCGCTGGCGATCGAACGGGCGTCGATCCCGACGCAGATCCTGCCAGATCCGGAGGCGGTCGAGATTTCGCTTTACGCCTTGCTGGAGACGTTTGGTCACCGCCCCGTCCGCGCCGTTCAACGCATCTCCGCCGCCAACCTTGGTCCCCGGGATGCCGACCTTCTGGGAGTCCCGCCCGGAGCGGCGGGCCTGCGGATCGAACGGATCGGCTATCTGGCCAGCGGCCGGGTGGTGGAATTCACCCGCTCGCTTTACCGGGGCGACGCCTACGATTTTGCGGTCGAGCTGAAACTGGCCCCGGAGACCCTGCGTGACCCCGAAAGGCTGACGACATGAAACAGTCCCACATGGCCATCGAAGTGGCGGAAATTCCTGACGCAGCGCGCAGGTTTCTGACCCTGTCCGCCGGTGCAACCGCGCAGGCGGCCCAGGCGCTGCGCAAGGCCGATCCGGCCTTGTTGGTGACGGTGGCGCGGGGGTCGTCCGACCATGCAGCGACCTACCTGAAATATGTGGTGGAGCTTCTGGCCGGGGTGCCGGTGGCTTCTGTCGGGCCGTCCATCGCCTCGATCTATCGCCGCCCCCTGCGGCTTGGGAAGGCGGGTTGCATCGGCATCTCTCAGTCAGGACAAAGCCCTGACATCGTCGAGATGATGCGCGCGGCGGCAAGCAGCGGGGCGCTGACCATCGCCATCACCAATCACGCCGACAGCCCGCTTGCCGCCGCTTCGGCGCATTGCCTTGGGCTGCAATCGGGACCTGAACACAGCGTCGCCGCGACCAAGACCTTCGTCGCCTCGGTGCTGGCCGGGCTGGCGCTCTTGGCGGAATGGCAGGACGACGTGCCGTTGCGGACTGCCGTGGCAAACCTGCCCGATGCCTTTGCGCAGGCCCTGACGCTGGATTGGACGCCGCTTGCGGCCCGCCTGTCTCGCGCACAGTCGCTGTATGTCCTGGGGCGTGGGCCGGCCTTTGCCATCGCCAACGAGGTTGCGCTGAAGTTCAAGGAAACCTGCGGCCTGCACGCCGAAAGCTTTTCGGCCGCTGAAGTCTTGCACGGGCCATCGGCGATCGTGCAGGCGCAGTTCCCGGTGCTGGCCCTGGGGGTTGACGATGCAGCCCTGCCGCGCCTGACCGAAACCGCTGCCCGTTTGGCCGCACAAGGCGCGGATGTGTTCCTGACCGGTGCCGACGTGACCGGCGCCACGCGCCTGCCGTCGGTTCCCGGGCTGCACCCCTTGTGCGCGCCCCTTGTTCTGGCGGTAACCTTCTACGCCTTTATCGAGGGTCTGGCCCGCCGCCGTGGCTTTGACCCCGATCTTCCCCCCCACCTTCGCAAGGTGACCCAGACGGTATGAGCGCGCAGATTTTCACCGGAGCAGTGGTCTTTGACGGCAGGCGGCTACGCCCCGGTGCAAGCCTGCGTGTCGAGGATGGTCTTGTTGCAGGATCTGAAGGACCGGGAGAGCAGGTGCGTCTGGACGGCGGGATCCTCGCCCCGGGATTTCTGGACCTGCAGGTGAACGGTGCAGGCGGCCGGATGGTGGATGGCGACTGCACTCCCGACTGGCTGGCCAAGATGTGCGCCACCCACGCAAGGCTGGGGGCGACCGGGATCCTGCCGACCCTGATCACCGACAGCCCCGAGGCGACGGCCACGGTCATCGCAGCGGGGGTCGAGGCGGCCCGGCGGCAAACACCGGGGTTTCTTGGTCTGCATCTGGAGGGCCCGCACCTTGACCCGCGGCGCAAGGGTGCGCACGACCCGGCCCTGATCCGGCCGATGACCGAGGTTGACCTTCTCCGCCTTCAGGATGCGGCGGCAAGGTTGCCCTCGCTGATGGTGACGCTGGCCCCGGAAAACGCGACGCCGGACCAGATCGCCCGGCTTGCGGCGGCAGGGGTGATCGTCAGCCTTGGCCACAGCGATTGCACCCATGCGCAGGCCAGGGCCGCCGTCGCTGCGGGCGCGCGATGCGTTACGCATCTTTTCAACGCGATGAGCCAGCTTGGCAACCGCGACCCCGGTCTTGTCGGCGCGGCGCTGACCGAACCGGTGCACGCCGGGCTGATCGCCGATGGCATCCATGTGGCCCCCGAAACGATCCGTATCGCCATGGCCGCAAGCGACCGGCTGTTCCTCGTCAGTGACGCAATGGCCACCGCCGGCAGCGACCTGGCCGAGTTCACCCTCAACGGACGCCGCATCCTGCGCGAGGGCGGGCGGCTGACCCTGGAGGACGGCACGCTGGCCGGGGCCGACCTGACCCTGCCGCAAGCCGTGGCCGTGATGGTCGGGCTGGGAACCCCGGTCGAGATTGCCCTTGCGATGGCCACGGCACGTCCGGCGGCCTGTCTTGGCCGAAGCCATGCCCTTGGGCATCTTCTGCCTGGCCGGGTTGCCGATATGGTTCACCTTGCCGCGGACGGCGTGCTTCTGGGGGTCTGGCGCGCGGGCAGCCGGATCTGGTGATCGGTGTCAGGGCAGTGTCCGACCTGCGACCTTTCCCTAAAACCTGACCGGTTAAGCGACCGTAAAGCCTGGTTCTGCTATGGCTGATCCCGGGTGTTGAACGGGTGATGTGGGATGGCAGGGCAAGGCAATGCCGCGCCGGTCATCATCAAGCGAAAGAAGGTCGTCCAGGCGGGCGGTCACCACGGCGGTGCGTGGAAGGTGGCCTATGCCGACTTCGTGACCGCGATGATGGCGTTCTTTCTCTTGATGTGGCTGTTGAACGCGACGACGGAAAAGCAGCGCAAGGGGATTTCGGACTACTTCAATCCGACAATTCCGGTGAACCGAATCTCCGGCGGCGGCGACGGGGCCTTTGGCGGCAACAGCGTCTTTGCCGAGGAGACGATGGCCCATACCGGAACCGGGGCAATGGACCGCAAGACAGCCGCGGCATCGGCCGATGGTGCGGATGATGCTGATGGCAAAGGAGCGTCTGGCAAAGGCCGCGCGCAATCCGACCTTGAGGATGTGGAAAAGGCGCTGCTTGCCCGGGGTGGCGAAAGCAACACGATGCAGCGCCTGATGCGCCAGGTTGTGACCAAAGTCACGGATGAGGGTCTGGTGATCGAGATCTTCGATCTTCCCGATGCCCCGCTGTTTCGCGATGACACCGCACAGCCGACGCCGACCACCCTTGAGATCGCCGATCTCGTGGCCGGGGTTCTGAACCTGACCACCAACGAGATTGCCGTAAGCGGCCATCTGCGATCACATCCCGTAACCCTGATCGACAACCCGGTCTGGGACCTGTCGGCCGAGCGTGCGCAAGCATCGCGCAAGATGCTGGAAGAGGCCGGCATCGCAACCGGGCGTATGCAGCGCATCTCCGGCTATGCCGACCGCAAGCCCGCCGCCCCCGACCCCGGGGCGCTGCGCAACAACCGGATCGAGATCATTCTTCTGCGCAGAGACCGTTAGAAGGCTGGGACCGTTAGAAGGCTGGGACCGTTAGAAGGCCGAGACCGCTAGAAGGTTGGGACCTGCTGCAGAATAGTTAGGATTTTATCCGTTAGGCCCACGTTAAGCCGCGCCGGTGCAGTTTCGCCCGATATCAGGGTCCGAAGCAGCAGAAAGGCGCTTTCCCATGACGATCTCCTCCTCGCTTTCGGCGGGTGTGGCCGGCCTGAATGCCAATGCAACCCGGCTTGCTGCCATTTCCGACAACATCGCCAACTCCTCGACTTATGGTTACAAGCGGGCATCAACTGACTTCACCAGCGTTGTCGTTGGCAGCACGCGCGGTGCCGGGGCCTATTCGGCGGGGGGCGTGCGGGCCTCGACCATGCGCCTGATCGAAGAACGCGGCGATCTGATCGGCACCGGCAACGCCCTGGATCTTGCCATCTCGGGACGCGGGATGCTGCCGGTCATTCCACTGGTTTCAATGGGTAATCCGGTCAGCGACATGCCGATGACGATGACGCGGACCGGCAGCTTCCGCCCCGATGCCGACGGGGTCCTGCGGACGGACTCGGGCCTTGTCCTTCTGGGCTGGCCGGCTGATGCGGACGGCACCATCCCGCCCTTTCCGCGTGACACGCTGGCCGGTCTGGTGCCGATCGTGATCAGCCCGAACCAGACGGCGGCAGACCCGACCACGTCGATGACGCTGGGCGTGAACCTGCCCGCCACTTATACCAATGCCGGGTCCACCGCCGTGCCGCCGCCGCTTTCGGTGGAATATTTCGGCAACCTCGGCACGTCAGAGGCGCTGCAGATCGACTTTGTTCCCGTGGTTCCCGCAACAGGATCGTCGAACCAGTGGACGATGCAACTGCGCGACTCTGCCTCGGGCGGGGCACTGATCGGCGAATATACGCTGACCTTTGATGACACGCGGGGGGCTGGTGGCACGCTGGCCTCGGTCGCCATGGTTTCGGGCGGTGCCTACAATTCCGCTGACGGCACGGTGACGGTCAACGTGGCCGGTGGGCCGCTGACCATTGGTATCGGCCGTCTGGGTGATCCGAACGGCCTTACCCAGCTTTCCGACAGCTTTGCCCCGATCTCGATCAGCAAGAACGGCTCGCCCGTCGGCAACCTTACCACGGTCGAGATTGACGAGACCGGCTATGTCAACGCGACCTATGACACCGGTTTTACCCGCCGCCTGTACCAGGTGCCGATCGTCGATGTGCCGAACCCCAACGGCCTTGAATCGATGTCGAACCAGTCCTACCAGGTGTCGCCGGATTCGGGGTCGTACTTCCTGTGGGATGCCGGCACCGGCGCGGTGGGCTCGATCCAGGGCTATTCGCGCGAAGGGTCGAAGACCGATGTCGCCGCTGAACTGACCAACCTGATCCAGACCCAGCGGGCCTATTCCTCGAACGCCAAGGTGATCCAGACGGTGGACGAGATGCTGCAGGAAACCACCAACATCAAGCGCTGATAGGCCATGAGCATCACCTCAGCCCTTGGGTCGGCACTCTCGGGACTGTCGGCCACCTCTCGCCAGGCCGAAATCCTGTCGTCGAACGTGGCCAACGCCACCACGCCCGGCTATGCCCGGCGCGAGGTGGGCCTTCGCGCCGCAGTTCTGGCCGGAACCGGGCAGGGGGTCGCGGTCAGCGGCATCACCCGAGACGTGGACCGCCAGCTTCTGGCCGAGCGCAGGCTGGCGCAGGCGGGTGACGGTGATCGTGGCATCCGGGCCGATTTCCTGAAGCGGGTCGAAGGTGCCCTTGGCACGCCGGACAGCCCAGGGTCGCTGGCCGCCCGGATCGCCGCTTTCGACACGGCTCTGGTCGAGGCTGCCAGCCGCCCTGAATCGCTGTCCCGGCTGCAGAACATCGCGACATCGGCCAGCGCGCTGGCGTCGGGTCTGGCCGCCGCGACCGACGACATACAGATCGCCCGCGCCACCGCCGACCGCCGCATCGCCGATGAGGTGGGCACGCTGAACGCCACGCTGGCCCAGCTGCAGGAACTGAACGTCAACCTGCGGTCGTTCACCGGTGCCGGGCGCGATGTCTCGGCGCTGCTGGACGAACGCCAGCGGCTGGTCGACACGATCTCATCCATCGTTCCCTTGCGCGAGATTCCGCGAGATTTCAACCAGATCGCGCTGTTCACCGTGGGGGGCGCGCGCACCATTGCTGGAAGGGTCGGCGTCGGTCATCGGCTTCACCCCCACCCACGTTGTCACACCCGAGATGACCCAGGCGCTGGGCGGCCTTTCCGGGCTAACGATCAACGGCAGGGCCTATGAAACCGCCGGACCCACCAGCCCGATCCTGGGCGGCACGCTGGGCGCGCTGTTTGCGCTGCGCGATGACCTTGCGGTCACGGCACAGGGCCGGATTGACGCCGTTGCCCGCGACCTTGTCGACCGGTTTGCCGAAGCGGGCCTTGATCCAACCCTTGCCCCGGGCGCGCCGGGCCTTTTCACCGATGCGGGGAGCGCCTTTCTGCCCGCAAACGAGGTCGGCCTGGCCGGGCGCCTGACGCTGAACGCCGCCGCCGATCCGGGCCAGGGTGGCGCGCTGTTCCGGCTGCGGGATGGTCTTGGTGCCCTGACCGAAGGCCCCCCCGGCAATGGCAGCCTTCTGAGCGCGCTGCACACGGCGCTGACGGGTCCGCGCGCACTTGCCTCGACCGCCTTCGTATCGGGCAGTCGCAGTCTGGCGGCGCTGGCTGGTGATCTCATGTCCGATGCCTCGGCCCGGCGTCTGTCCGCCCAGTCGGAGCAAAGCTTTGCCGCCGCAAAGCTGACCGGCCTTGCCGATCTTGAGGCGCAGAACGGCATCGACACCGACCAGGAAATGCAGATGCTGCTGGTGATCGAAAAGAACTATGCCGCCAATGCCAAGGTGATCCAGGCCGCCAGCGACATGATCGACACCCTGATCAGGCTTGGCACATGACCCGGATTTCCGTTGGCGACGCCAGCATGACCAGCATTCTGGCCCGGCAGGGGGCCGATCTGCGCGCTCAGGTCAGCCGTGCGGCGCAAGAGGTGACGACCGGTCAGCACACCGACATTGCCCGGGCGCTGCGGGGCGATGTGGCCCCGCTTCTGGCCATCGACGCAAGCCTTGCACGGCTGGCTGCCTTCAAGACCACTGCGACGGATGCCGCCCTGACAACTGCCGCACAGCAATCCGCCCTTTCGGGACTGTCCTCCCTGGCGAAGGGGATCACTACCACGCTTCTTGGCGCGCGCGATTTCCCGACGCCCGTACAAGTGAACGCCGTGGCCGCTGATGCCCGGGGCCGGCTTGCCAGCGCCATCGGCCTGCTCAACACCGAAGCCACGGGTCGCGCGGTGTTTTCCGGCGCGGCCACCGGGACCGCGCCGCTTGGGTCGGCCGACGCGATGCTGACGGCGCTGGAAACGGCCGCGCTTGGGGCCACGACGGCAGGGCAAGTCGCCGCCGCGGTGACCGGCTGGTTTGCCGACCCTCTTGGCTATGGCGCATTTTATCAAGGCGGCGGCCCGCTGGCCCCCGCACCCATCGCCCCGGGTGAGGTGGCCGAGCTTTCAACCACCGCGCTTGATCCTGCATTGCGGGACACTTTGGCCGGTTTTGCCATGGCCGCGCTGATCGACCGGGGCATTTTGACCGGTGACCCATCAGAACGCGCCCGGCTGGCCCAGACCGCCGGTCAGACCCTGCTGACGGGTGAGGATGCGCGCATCACCCTTGCCGCAAGGATTGGCACAGTCGAAGGCCAGATCGAGGCCGCCCGCAGCCGCAACGCTGCCGAAGAAACCGCGCTGGGTATCCTGCGGTCCGACATCGGCAGCGTTGATCCCTATGAGGCTGCAACCCGGCTGGAAACCGCCCGCGCGCAGCTCGAATCGTTGTACCTCGTGACCGCCCGCGTCTCGCGTCTCAGCCTGGTGGAGTTCCTGCGATGATCCGCTTTCTTCTGGCACTGTTTCTGACTTTCACCGCCCTCGCCGCCGTGGCAGAGCCGGTTCGCATCAAAGACCTGGTCGAGTTCGATGGCGTGCGCGGCAACGATCTGGTGGGATATGGCCTTGTCGTCGGGCTGAACGGGACCGGTGACGGGATCCGCAACGCACCCTTCACCGAAGAGATCATGGCCAACCTGCTGGAACGGCTGGGCGCAAACGTCACGGGCGAACAGTTCCGGCCGAAGAACGTGGCCGCGGTCTTCGTCACAGCGCAACTGCCGCCCTTTGCCCGCGGTGGTGCGCGGATTGACGTGACGGTTTCGGCCATCGGTGACGCCAAAAGTCTTTTGGGCGGGACGCTGATCATGACGCCGCTGAACGGGGCCGACGGGCAGATTTATGCCGTGGCACAAGGCACGATCATCGCAGGCGGCATTTCCGCCGATGGGGATGCCGCGCGCGTCGTGCAGGGGGTGCCGACGGCTGGCAACATCCCCTCGGGCGCACGGGTAGAGCGGGAGGTGGAGTTCGACTTTGCCGGCTTGCCGGTGCTGCGGCTGGCACTGAAGTCTGCCGATTTCACCACGGCAGAGCGGATCGAACGTGCCGTGAACGCCGAATTCGGCAAACGGATCGCCCTGATGCAGGATTCCGGCACTGTTGCGGTCGATATTGCAGCCGCAGGAATGAGGTCGCCAGCCCATGTCCTCAGCCGGATCGAGGGGATCCTCGTCGAACCCGAAACCCGAGCGCGGGTGGTGGTCGATCAGCGGTCGGGGACGATCGTGATGGGGGCGGATGTGCGGATCAGCCGGGTGGCGGTTGCGCAAGGGAACCTGACCTTGCGGGTCGAGGAAAGCCCACTGGTGGTGCAGCCGAACCCCTTCAGCGACGGCGAGACTGTGGTTGTGCCACGCTCGAACGTCAGTATCGGCAAGACCGGGACCGGGTTGGCCGAAGTGCGTGGCGGCACGGACCTGGCCGAGGTGGTGGCCGGGCTGAACGCGCTTGGCGTGGCCCCGCATGACATGATCGACATCCTGAAAAGCATCAACGCGGCCGGGGCGTTGCACGCCGAGTTTCTGGTCAACTGAGCACGGCTTTCGGAGCGCAGATGTTCGCCCTCTCTCTTGGCGGTTGTCGCTGACCGAGGGCCAGCACGATGCAGCGCGATGGCCATGCAAATGGCGGCCCGGGGTGTGCACCCAAGGGTTTGCAGACAGGCTATCCGCCGTCATTTGCCCCGCCCTGCTGGCGATAAGCCAACAGGCGGCGCGCGGTTTGCGCCCGGAAGGCTGCCGCCATCGCATTACCGGCCTTCGCATGCAGCCGTGCCAATCCGGTGTGGGCAGCGGGCGCAGCCACCGCGCAGCCAAGGCCGATCTGGCCCAGGGCCACGGCCCAGGCCGGTTGCCCTGCGGCAAGGGCCTGGTCGGCCGCAAGGTCCCAAAGGTGACGAACCCGGGGGGCGGCAAGGGCCAGCCGCTCGGCCTGGGCCAGTGCGGCGGCGGCACCCTCCGCGCTGGCAACAGCTTCGGTCAGCTTTTGTGCAGCCATGTGCATTCCTGGCGAAAGGGTCAGCGCCGCGCGCCATGCCACAACGGCACCCTGCACATCCCCGTTTGCGTGACGAAGCGACCCTGCAAGGCAGGATTTTGCCGGGTCGGCGGGGTCGGCCAGCCATGCGGCCTCGGCGAAAGCAAGCGCCTGATCGCGCTGACCGGGCGGACCATCCGCCAATGCTTCGGCCTGTCGAGCCAGTGCATCCGCAGCCGCGATGCCTGCCAGCCCGTCTAGCATTCCGCGCAGGTTGGCCATGCCCGCCACCCAGCCAGTCGCCAGCAACGTGCTACGCTTGCGCCTGGACATTCCAGGCTCGTGGGTCAAAAGCGCGTCTGCCTCGGCCAACCGGTAGCGAAAGGTTCTGGCAAGGGCGGCTCCACGCTCCGGGTCCTGCGTCAGGGACCGGGCCGGTGCATGCGCCGCACGCATCAGGCCCCGCCGATATTCGTCCTGCAAAAGCGCATGCAGAGTGGCCTGATCGCGATGGGTCGTCACCACCCCGGGTGCCCAGACCGGGGCTGCAAACTGGCGGGCAAGGCGGTTCAAGGCGGTATCCTCGGCCATGGCAAGACCGGGCGGAAAGGGCCCGCACAACGACAGCAGGGCGCGCGCATAGGACTGCCCATAGTGCGAGATGCGGCGCAGGTCCGACAGGGGGTTGCGGGAAGAATAGCGCATCCGGTTTGCCGCCAGCGCAACCAGACCGGCATCGTCTTCGGCAACCACGGCGGATGACACTGAAAGCTCCCCGGCCCGATGATGGGCCAGACGGCCGGACACCCAGCCCGGCCGGGCCAGGCAGTCTCCCGCCAGAAAGGCCAGGAACGGCGCGCGGCTTGCGGCCACCCCGGTGTTGCGGGCCGCCCCCACCTTGCAAGGGGTTGCACAGTCGATCAGCCGGATCTTGTTCAGGACCGGGGCCAGAGTTTCCGCCACGTCGCCCCCACCGGTGTTGACGACAACGATTTCGGTCGCCTGGTCCTGGGCCAGCAGCGACTGGACAGCCGCCAGAAGGCCGGGCTGGTTGCGAAAGCCGATCACCACGGTGGCAAGGTCCGACCGCGCGATGTCGGCCCCTTCCCGGATCGTTGCATCGGCGGGGGCGTGCTGCCTCCACGCCGCCGTCTGGTGTGTGAAATCGGCGCTCGGACGCTCGGCCTCGGCGCGAAGGGCCGCAATCACCGGGCTGCCGGGCAAACGCGTCTCAAGGATCGCCAGATCGCGCCCGAAGGCAGGCCCGACTTCCGCGACAAGGGCCGAAGCCCGCAGAAGCCGGGCGTAAAGATCGTGCGGACGGTCTGCCAGCGCCTGATCGGCAAGGGCTTTCGCCTTGCTGAAGGCCCCAGCCTCCAGCGCAAAGCGCGCGGCCAGAAGCGGCAGGTCACTATCCTGCGGGCTTTGGCTTTGCAGGTCCATCAGGACGTGATGCGCGTCCATCTGGCCCTGACGGCGCGCAAAATGGGCCGCCCGGACAAATCGCGCTTCATAAGGATCGGGCCGCACGTCGCCCAAGGCCTGCGGATCGGGCGACCACAGGCCATGGTCGTCCACAAAGGGCGGAAGAAAACCGCGTGCTTTCGGGATCGGCTCAAGCCGCAGCCCGCGGTCATCGGCCAGGTAGTCATAACCTATCGCCTGGAACCTGCGGTCCGGGTCGGCGGCGGCGTAAAGGTCGCGCCGCAACTGCCGCCGGGCGGAGGTGGCCATGCGCAGGTGGTAAAGGTTGATCCGTGCGTCGCGCAGAAGGAAACCCGCGCCGTCGCCGACTGTCGGGAAATGGAGGCGTTGTGCCGGATCGACCCTTGCCGCCGCAACGGGAAGCAGGATGACCTTTGACTTGCCGCCCCAGGCACCATCCGTCCTGTAGTGGGTCGGGCTGTACATCTCGCGCAGCGCGAAGTTCCAGACGGTCCGATCTCCCTCGGCGATCAGATCAGGCAACCAGCCAGAAAAGCCGGACTCCAGCCGTTCATCCGGGTCGGGGGTCAAAAGCCAGTCCGCACCCAGGGCCCTTGCGGCGTTGAACAGGCTGGAACGCCGACTGGGTTCATCCGACAGCTCGGTGTCGGCCGTCCGGTCATCCCAGGCAACAAAGCCATGCACCCCGGCGCGGATATTCTCGATCAGGTCGGGAACCAGATGCGCATCGTAGCGATAGGAAAAGACAGCCAGGATGAGTGGCTCGTCCTTTGCCGGTTGACGAAAGATCTCGTGATGCAGCATCGGGGCCTTTGCGTCCGGGTCAGTTGGGGTGATGCAATCCTACGCCGGGTTGGCTTTCGCGCAAGCCGACGCGGCACGGTTGACCCTGCGGGGGCCGGGGCGTAATCCGGAGGCAGTCCAGAAGAAAGCAGCGCCGTGACCGTTCACCTGTACAAATCCGATCTTCCCGATGGCCTGACCCTTGGCCCCGTCGTCGCGATCGACACCGAAACGATGGGCCTCGACCCCCGCCGCGACCGGCTGTGCGTGGTGCAGCTGTCGGATGGCAACGGCGACGCGCATCTGGTGCAGATCGCCATGGGCCAGACCCGCGCCCCGAACCTTGAGGCGATGCTGACCGACCCCGCCGTGCTGAAGCTGTTTCACTATGGCCGCTTTGACGTGGCCATGCTGAAGCAGGCCTTCGGGGTGACCACGGCCCCGGTCTGGTGCACAAAGATCGCGTCGAAACTGGTGCGGACCTTCACTGACCGGCACGGGCTCAAGTATCTACTGGCCGATCTGGTCAGCGTGGATGTGTCCAAGCAGCAACAGACCAGCGACTGGGGGTCAGAGGTGCTGACCGAGGCGCAGAAGGAATATGCCGCGTCGGATGTCCTCTATCTGCACGCCCTGAAGGCCGAACTTGAGGCGCGTCTGATCCGCGAAGGGCGGCTGGAGCTGGCGCAGAAGTGTTTCGACTTCCTGCCCACACGGGCCGAGCTTGACCTGATGGGCTGGGACGAGACGCATGACATCTTCCTTCATTGAAGCCTCTGGCACCGAAGCCCCTGGCACCAACCTTCTGGCCACCGGGCAACGGGTAATCCGGCGCGAGGCCGGGGCGCTGGATGCGCTGGCCGATGCGCTGGGGACCAGCTTTGTCGCGGCGGTGGGCCTTCTGATGGCGGCGAAGGGGCGTGTCATTGTCTCGGGCATGGGGAAATCGGGCCATGTCGCGCGCAAGATCGCCGCGACCTTCGCCAGCACCGGCACGCCCGCGCATTTCGTTCACCCGGCCGAAGCCAGCCATGGCGGTCTTGGCATGGTGGCAGAAGGCGATGTGCTGATCGTGCTGTCGAACTCGGGCGAGACGCCGGAACTGGCGGACATCCTCGCCCATGCCAAGCGTTTTGGCATCCCGCTGATCGGGGTTGCGGGGCGGGCGGAGTCCACCCTCCTGCGGCAGGCGGATGTGGCCATCCTTCTGCCCGACGTCCCCGAGGCCTGCGAGACCGGGATCGTGCCCACCACATCGACCACCATGACCCTGGCGCTTGGCGACGCGCTGGCCATTGCGCTGATGGAACATCGCGCCTTCACCCCTGACCATTTCCGCATGTTCCACCCCGGCGGCAAGCTGGGCGCCCGGCTTTTGCGCGTGCGTGACCTGATGCACCAGGATCCCCCGATGGTCCCCAGTGACATGGCGATGGGCGAGGTGTTGCTGGCCATCACCCGCAGCGGTTTCGGCGTCGTTGGCGTTGCCGATGCGCAGGGTCATCTGGCAGGCATCATCACCGACGGCGACTTGCGGCGGCACCTTGACGGGCTCATGTCCCATTCGGCGGGCGAGGTGATGACGCACAGCCCCCGCACCATCGGCCCCGACGCGCTTGCCGGCGAGGCGCTGGCCCTGATGAACGGTCGCAAGATCACCTGCCTTCTGGTGACAGAGGGCCCCCTGGCCATCGGCATACTGCATGTCCACGACTGTCTGCGTGCAGGGGTTGTCTGAGATCGTGGCCATCGACCGGCATACGCGGGTGGTCGGCTGGCTGAAGGTGGCCCTTCCGCTGATGGCGCTCTTGATTCTGGCCACCCTGTTCCTTGTCGCCGATCAGATCGATCCGGAGGCGGCCCTGCCCTATGCCGAGGTCGACGTGGCAGAGCGTGCGCAAGAACCCCGGATGACCGCACCAACCTATGCCGGTATGACCAGTGACGGGGCCTCGCTGACATTGACCGCTGACGAAGCGCGGCCTGAAACCAGGGACAGCCCTGCCGAGGCCCAGGGGGTGCATCTGGAACTGGCCACACCAGACGGCGGCATGACCGACTTGCGCGCTGCAACCGCCGTGATGGACCAGACCGCGCGGCAACTGCTGCTTTCTGGCGGGGTCACCATAACGACGGGAACCGGCTACCGGCTGGAGACCGCCGAGGTGGCGGCCAAGCTGGATCGTTCCGGCCTCGAAAGCCGGGTCGAGGTCACGGCAACCGGTCCAGCGGGCGACATAAGGGCCGACGGAATGACCCTGCGTCAGGACAACCTGACCCCGGGGGCCTATGTTCTGGTTTTCAAAGGTGGCGTGCGGCTGGTATACCGGCCAAAGGGCTGAGGCCCGAGAGGTTCGACCTATGACATTCAAGCTTTGGTCTTTCGGTCTGGTCGCGGGTCTGGCGCTGTGGGCGGCCGCCGTCCCCGCGCAAGAGGCGAAGATCGCCTTTGGCGAGTTGACCCAGGACACCACGCTTCCGGTCGAGGTCAGCGCCGATACGTTCACCGTGAACAACGCCGACGGCACAGCGGCCTTCAGCGGAAATGTCGTGGTCACCCAAGGCGAGATGCGGCTTGCTGCCGCCGAAGTGCAGGTGAAATACGCCACCGACCGTTCGGCCATTCAGGAACTGGTCGCCAGCGGTGGAGTCACGATCACCAACCTTGGCGATGCGGCCGAAGCTGACGGGGCCGTCTACACCATCGACAGTGGCGTGATCGTGCTGACCGGGAACGTGGTGTTGACGCAAGGCCCTTCGGCGATGGCGGGGCAAAAGCTGACCATCAACCTCAAGGACGGATCGGGCATCATGACGGGCCGGGTCACCACAACCTTCGTGCCGGGTGGCAACTGAGGCCATCAGT
>JAPLPF010000079.1:0-17857 GCA_026400325.1 Rhodobacterales bacterium | reverse complement strand
TGGCAACTGATGGCCACGAAGCCGGACCTGACGATTATCGAAGGCGCGGGCACAGAAGGGGCTGGCGGCCTGCAGGTGCGCAATCTGCGCAAAAGCTACAAGAAGCGCCCGGTCATCCGTGACGTCAGCATGGACCTGCGCCGGGGCGAGGTGGTGGCGCTGCTTGGGCCGAACGGGTCGGGCAAGACCACCTGCTTTTATTCCATCGCCGGGCTGGTGACGCCAGAGGGTGGGCAGGTCCTGATCGACGGCAAGGACGTGACCGCCCTGCCGATGTATCGCCGGGCGCGGCTTGGGATCGGTTATCTGCCACAGGAGGTGTCGATCTTCCGGGGCCTGTCGGTCGAGGACAATATCCTTGCCGTGCTGGAGATTGCCGTGCCGGACCGCCACAAGCGGCGCGAACGGCTGGAAGAACTTCTGTCCGAGTTTTCGATCACCCACCTGCGCCGCGCGCCCGCGCTGGCCCTCTCGGGCGGCGAGCGGCGGCGGGTGGAGATTGCCCGCTGTCTGGCGGCCGATCCGAAGTACCTGCTGCTGGACGAACCCTTCGCCGGGGTCGACCCCATCGCCGTGGGGGAAATCCGCCACCTTGTGCATGATCTGAAAAGTCGGGGGATTGGCGTCCTGATCACTGACCACAACGTGCGTGAAACGCTGGAAATCGTCGATCGCGCCTATATCCTGCATGACGGCAAGGTGCTGATGTCCGGCACCACGGACGAGGTCGTGCGCGACGAAACCGTGCGCCGCGTCTATCTGGGCGAGAACTTCCGCATAATCTAGGCGCCCCCGCGATCCGTCGGAATCGACTCGGTTGACAAGGGGGCTTTCGGTGGCGCCAAATACCCGTGATGCGTGCGTTACATGCCCTTCGTCTGATCCGTTCCGCCGCCGCGAACCCTGTCGGCTGGTCCAGTGTGACGCCACGTTCTTTCCCAGGACTTTTGAAGACGCCGGATGCCGTGGGGTGACCCCGCTTGTCCGGCAAGCATGTGAAGAGGAGAGGCCATGCGCTATCAGATCAGTGGAAAACAGATCGACATCGGAGAGGCGCTTCAGACCCATGTGAAGGCCGAAATGGGCGAAGTGGTGGAAAAATACGCTCAACGCCCGACCGAATGTATCGTGGTGTTTTCAAGGGTCGCGCATGAGTTTGTCTGTGAAGCGGTGATCCATCTGTCCACCGGGCTGACCGCGCAGGCCAAGGGCCATGCCGCCGAGGTCTATGCCGCTTTCGAATCCTGCCGCGAAAAGCTGGACAAGCAACTGCGCCGCTACAAGCGCCGGATCAGGAACCATCACAACCACCGCACGGCACCTGTTGAATTCGGCGGGGCATCCTCGTATATCCTCGCCGCGTCCGAGGACATCGAGGATGTGGAGCCCGACACGCTTCAGCCCATCGTGATCGCCGAGATGGAGACGAAGATTCCTTCGATCACTGTCGGCGAGGCCGTGATGCAGCTGGAACTGGCCGGGCACCGCATGCTGGTGTTTCGGAACGAAGGCCATGGGGGCGTAAACGTGGTGTACCGTCGGGAAGACGGCAACATCGGCTGGATCGACCCCCGCAACAGCAAATGAAGGCGCGCCTCCCCTGGCGCTGAATTGACGCCGCCCATGGAACTTACCAAGCTGCTTACCCCTGCCGCCGTGCGTGTCGTCGGCCAGTTCACGTCCAAAAAGCGGCTGTTTCAAGAGCTGGGCGAAATTGCAGCGCAAGCCTACGGCCTGTCGGCAGCCGTGGCGATTGACGGGTTGCAGGAACGCGAAACCTTGGGACCGACCGGCGTGGGCCATGGCATCGCCCTGCCGCACGCCCGGCTGGAGGATCTCAAGGGGATCGTGGGGGTCTTTGTCCGGCTGGAGAAACCGCTGGATTACGACAGTGTCGATCGCCAGCCAGTGGATCTTGTCTTCGGCCTGTTCGCACCAAAGGATTCCGGGGTTGACCATCTGAAGGCGCTGGCACTGGTCAGCCGAACGATGCGTGACCCGGCGGTGGTGGCCAAGCTGCGGGCAAACTCCGATCCGGCCAAGCTGCACGCGATCCTGACCGAAAGCCGCGCGCCCCAGGCGGCGTGAAGGTCACCCGCGCCAGCGGGCAAAGCCAAAACCGGTGTAGTCGCGGGAATAGGCGGCCTCGGCCGCGTCGTCCAGACTGGGATCATGGATCGACGACAGGGCCGCGACGGCGGTGTCGGAAACCGGCGCAGGCGGCGGCGCAATCCCGACCTCGGCGGCAAGAAAGCCCAACCCCTCGGCCAGCCGGTCTTCGCGGATCACCAGGTCCAGCGGGTGAAATCCCGCAAATCCCTGCAGGACTGCGGTCTGGCTGGCCCAGTTCGGGTCGACCCGTAGGCCAGTCTGGCCCTGCGCCGCCAGCCGCGCAAAGTGCAGAAAGATGAGAAATGCCGCGCGTTCGGCAGCAGCGTCGGCGAAGGGCTGGCCGGGATCGGGAAGATCGGCCTTGTACGCGCGGATCAGGATGCGGCGCTGGTCAGCCAGCTGACCCGAGACGATTTTCTCGCGAAAGGCCACATGTGCCCGCAACAGGGGATGACGGATCACGGTAAAGCTGCGATGGCCGGGGTGGCCGCGCTTCCATTGGCGCAGGGATGTGTGGTCAAAGCCGTCGACGGTGCCGCCAAGCTGGTTGAACCAGTCCCGAACGGCCGCCTCGGGGCCTGACCTGACCGGGAAGAACAACAGCGGCAAGTTGGCAGCGGCCAAGGCGGTAGG
Source organism: Rhodobacterales bacterium (assembly GCA_026400325.1). GTDB lineage: Bacteria > Pseudomonadota > Alphaproteobacteria > Rhodobacterales > Rhodobacteraceae > Tabrizicola. The sequence goes on along the minus strand of JAPLPF010000079.1, from coordinate 15,112 downwards.
GATGGCGGCAGGGCGGCGCGGTTCGAACACCGGGCTGCGGGCAAGGCCGAACAGATCGGCCCGGGCAAGGGCAGGGGCCAGATCGCCGGGGTTTTCCAGCTTGGCCTCCAAGGGCGCGGGGTTCTGCTTCTTCAGGCTGTCGTCCACCGATTTCAGCCGCGCCTCGACCCCCAGAAATGCCGCAAGCCCGTTCAGCACATCGACCGATCCCAGGTCATCGTAGTCCAGCATGAAGGCGGTCTGCCCGCTGGTCTGCAGCGCGCGCAGCACCAGAAGCTGAAAGTCCTGCGCCGCGGAAAGATGGACAGCGAACTCGGCTTCCTCAAAGCGGACTGTCGCGGACTTCAGGCGTTTGGCGTCAGTCAGCTTCCACTGGCCGGTGGCGCGGGCGATCTTCCAGCTGACATAGCTGTCGACCGGGTTGCGGGTCAGCACGATCTTGGCACAGGCCGGGTCGGCAAGGACGATGTCCAGCACCCGCGCGTCATGGTCGTGAAAGAAACGAAAGCCGGAAAGCCCGTCAGTCTCGGCGCGCAGCTTGCGCAGCAGGGGCTTGGGGTTCGCGTCCCGCTCGGCCAGAGTGATCCCGAACAGCTCGGTCGCGTCCTTGCGGCCAGTGAAATGCGGGTTGAACACCTCGCCATGGCTGGTGACGCCGGGCAGCGCGTTGAGGTTTGCTTCAAGAAAGTTCGACCCGGTGCGCATGCCGGCCAGGATGACAAAGCTGTGGAAGCGACCTTGCGACATCGCGCTACCCTGTCTTCTGCGGGGATGACAGCGGCTGGCTTTCCGCCGAGGTGTCGAAATCGGCTGGAAAGTCGCCCATCAGCACTGGCTGCATGCCCTGATTGCGCAACTCTTGCAGGAAGGCGCCGAAGCCGGTCAGCGGCAGAATGCGCGGCAAGGCGCCCGTGCGATCCGGCGCGCGGGGGTTCAACTCGTCCACGATCGCCTCCAGCGGCTCGGCGGGATTTTCAAGAAACTCGGCAAGGGTCCAGACCCGCACCTTTGCCTTGGTTTCGGGCTGGTCAAGCAAAGCCAGCAGGTCTGCCTCGACCTTCTGCAGCCGCGCGATATGGGCGCGGACCTCGGCCACTGTCAGGCCGGACCGCCAGAACGGCACCGCGAAAGCCCCCGAGATGATGAAGATCCGTGCGTTCGGGTCGGTGGCGACAAAAGAGGCGATGTCCTGCACATCACCGGGCCCGAAAAGGAAGCACTGGGTTTCGCCCCGGGTGTTCCAGATCAGATTGGTCAGAAAACTGCGCGGGTTATAGTCGCGCAGCGGCGCGCTGTCGGAAAGGCCGCCCTTGAACACCGCCTCGTTGCTGGCAAACTCTACCCGGTCGCGCGCGAAAAGGTGGCCATGCGCCCGCGCATCGTTGGCCCGGGCGAGCCAGGGCTGGAACCCGTCGAACAGGGCCGAGAACCCCGCGAAGATGCCATAGGGTGCGGCGGAAACATTGCCGCCACGCCCTTTGGCCGGAAACCGGCTTTGCATGAAGAGACCGGGCCGTCCCTTGGTGCGCCGCTCGACCGCCTTGGCGAAAAGCCGGTCGATCTTGCCTGCGTTCGGGGTGGGAAGGCTGTTCGCCTCATCTGACAGGAAGGTGCGATACAGCAAGTCAGCCTCGGGCCAGATCTTGCGGGCGACATAGGCAGGCGAATGGCGCAAAAGATGCAGGTGGTCGTCGTAAAAGACATGCGGCCGACCCTGAAAATCGAACTTCGACAGGGTCAGCGACCGGCTTTCCACCCGTGCCCCGACCTGGCGGATCAGCGTCTGGAAATAGCTTTCGTCAGGGATCCAGACCCTGCGGAAGTACCGATCAATCCGCCCACGGTCGGGGTGTGACAGGATCGCCGTCAGCGACCGGCGGGTCAGGCACCACCATTGGCTGCCAAGATGCGGGACAAGGCCGTCCGGGATACGGCGCTGAAACCGCAAAAGGCGCTGCAAGGTGACATAGCCGTCAAAGAGCCGCCGCTGACGTTTCCAAGCAAACGGAAAGCGCAGGGTGAAACGTTCCTTGTTCAATCCGCCCACAGTCCAGCCGACATCAGCCGTCGTCACGCTTTCGATGAAATCGGTGTCGGGGTGGGCGGCCAGATGGTCCTGCAGGTCGCTGACCCGGCGGATCGGCAGGCAGGACCCCGATGCCAGGTACACATGCCCGACGCCGGGAAGATCCGCCAGCATCTGCGTTGCGGCAAGGATCGTCGCCTCGACCAGGCCGAAGGTGCCCCATTCGCAGGCCACCCGCGGGGAAAACCGGATGTCGGGCAGATCAGCCAGCGCCGCCACCAGGGCCTTCTGGTCTGAATCGGGAACCCGGCGGTCAAGGTGAATGACGACCGGGCAGCCGTTGACCGCCCAGTGCCGCGCGACCTGGGCCGCCCGGTCCAGTGCGGTGTGACACAGCATCACCACCCCCAGCGTCACGCCCAGTTCCCCTTCGACATCAGCCCCAGAATCTCAAGCTGGCGCCAGTTGATGTACTTCTCGCTCCAGTTGCACCAGAGGTCGCGCTCATTCGTGATCCCACGGCGGTAGGCCCGGTATTCGTGGCTTTCGCCATAATGCTCGCCGCGCGCCGCCTCTTGCTCGGCCCTCAGGGCGAAGGTATCCAGAAATTTGGCGTGCAGAAGGCAGCCGGACGGCTTTAAAGCATGTGGGTCGAACTGACATAGGCATAGGACGCATCCCATTTCACCAGCGGGATCTTGTTCATCGCCGGGGCCTTCTTCGGCTGCTCGCCAAAGAACAGGCGCGCCCGAGGTCCGCCCTGGATCCACAGGTTGAGATAGGGCCAGTTCCGGCTGACCATGTAGTTTCCGCTGTCGAAATACTGCGCGATCTCGAAGGGGTTCTGCCCTTCGCGGTAAGGCTGTTCGTGCATCGCCCCCTTGGGATACATGTCCAGCATCATCGACGCGAAGGTGCGGGTGCCGGCGCTGTCCAGCCAGTTGGTCAATGCCCGCAGGGGACGGGTCTCGCAAAAGGGATAGACCAGGAATTCGTCGACATCGACGGTCAGGCACCAATGGCCCGCGCCATGACGGCGCAGAAGGTGCATGATCCAGTCCATGCCAAAGCGCGATTGCTTATAGCCCGCTTCTGCCGACCAGACCGAGACATCGGGTTGCTCCGCCAGAAACGCGGCCGAGCCGTCATCGGACGCGTTGTCGACAATCAGGAAATGGTCGACCCCAAGCCTGCGGTAATAGTCCAGAAAATAGGGCAGCCGCACCCGTTCGTTGCGGATCGTCGAAAACAGCAGGATCGGGTCCTGCCGCAGCCCTTCCATCCTATTTGAGGCCGCGGCAAGCTGTCGGCGCTTGCGAAAGGCGCGCAGCAGCAGGCGCTTGCGGCGCAGGCGCAGCCGGTAAAGCTGGATCAGGCCCATGCCCCGCCTTTCATGCCCTGCCCCTCCTCATACCCAGCCGCCGCGCGACATGAGGCCCAGCGCCTCGAGCTGCCGCCAGCCGGTGTAGCGGGTCGATGCCGCGCAGTGCAAGACCGGGTCGGCGGTCAGCCGGTCATAGTAGCTGGCATACTGCGCCCCGTCGCCAAAGTGTTCGCCACGCAGCTTTTCCTCGGCCGAGCGGTCGATGATGCCGGGCAGGAACTTGGTATGCAGCAGCACACCCGAGGTCAGCATGCCCCCGTCGGTGGCATAGGCCCGGTTCAGCCGGGCTGGCAAAAGCGCGTGGGTCGAATTGACATAGGCATAGCGCCAGTGCCAGCGCACCAGCGGGATCTTGTTCAGTGTCGGCGCGCGACGCGGCTGATCGGCAAAGAAGGCGCGCGCGCGCGCGCCGCCCTGGATCCACAGGTTCTGCATCCGGGGCTGGACCTGAACCTGATAGTTGCCGCTGTCGAACCACTGCAGCCGGGCCAGCGGATCGCCACCAGCATCATCGTACCCCGACACCGGCCCCTGGGGATAAAGGTCCACCGTCAGCGCCCCCAGACCCACCTGTCCCTGGGTATCCAGCCAGTCGGTCAGGGCGCGCAAGGAGCGGGTCTGCCAATGCGGATAGATCAGGATCTCGTCTGCATCCAGTGTCAGGCACCAATGCCCGTGACCATGCCGCAGCATCAGCCAGGTCAGCCAGTCCATGCCAAAGCGTGACGCCTTGTAGCTGGCCCCGGTCTGCCACAGGGACACATCCGTTTGCGCGGACAGAAGCTCGCAGGTGCCGTCGGTGCTGGCATTGTCCACGATCAGAAAGTGGCACACCCCCAGCTTTCGGTGATGTGCCAGAAGGAATGGCAAGCGCTCAGCCTCGTTGCGAACACAGAGAAAGCCCAGAATGTCGCCCGGTCTGATTGCTGCGCTGCGGTCGGCAACCACTGCAAGATGGCGGCGGCGGTGAACTGCCCGGGCCAGAAGCACCTGCCGGCGGTGTCGCAGTCTGACGGCGCGCAGAAGCCCGCCAAGGCCCTGGTCCATCCGGGCCGGAAGGGTCCCGATCGGGCAGGCGTGCGGCAGGGGTGCCAAGGGTTACTGTGCGGCTTTCTGCATCGCCATGAGGTCGTGCAGAAAGGCTCCGAACTCATCGGAAAGGTCGGGCCGGGACAGCCCGAACGCAACCGTCGCCTGCAAAAAGCCGATCTTCGATCCGCAGTCGAACCGCTGGCCCTGAAAGCGCATGCCGAAGACACCGGCCTTGCTTTTCGCCTCGATTGCAAGGGCATCGGTCAGCTGGATTTCACCCCCGGCGCCCTGCCTGATCCGGTTCAGGTTGACCAGCACCCGGGGCGTAAGGATATAGCGCCCGATCACCGCAAGGGTGGACGGAGCGTCCTTGGGCAAAGGCTTTTCCACCAGCCCGCGGGCCCGCACGATGCGGCCCATATCCTCGCTGATGTCTAGAATACCATAGCTTGAGGTCTGTTCCGGTGCGACTTCCATCGCAGCAACGACGCAGCCGCCGGTCTCGGCATGAGCCTCGATCATTTGCAGCAGGCAGGGGCGTTCGCCGGCAATCACGTCATCGGGAAGAAGAACTGCAAAGGGTTCGCGACCGATCAGGCGGCGCGCGCACCAGACGGCATGACCGAGGCCCAGCGGCCGGTTCTGCCGGACATAGGCAATCGCGCCGCTGTCCATGTTGGTTTCCTTCAGAGCTTCCAGCAGGTCGGTCTTGCCCTTGCGGCGCAGCTCGCTTTCCAGCTCGGGTGCCTGATCGAAGTAATCCTCAAGCGCCGATTTTCCCCGGCTGGTGACGAAGATGAATTCCTTGATGCCCGCGGCGCGCGCCTCGTCGATGGCGTACTGGATCAGCGGGCGGTCAACCAGCGTCAGGATTTCCTTCGGGATCGACTTGGTCGCGGGCAGAAAGCGCGTGCCAAGTCCGGCCACGGGAAAGACGGCCTTGGTGATCTTCCTGACGCGCATTTCACTTCCAATCCTGCCGGCAGGCATCGCCCCGAAGATCCGCCGTCGCTGCGCTATTGCCGCCAATTCTGGCCTTATCCCGGCAGCACCGCGGCAACTTCGTTAATTTGCACCGGACTCTGATCCGATGCACTAAAAAAGATTCCGCACCGTGAACTGCGGGCGGTTGAAACCGAATCTGTGGCGGATCAGCCGCCGCACAGCATCGCCTCGATGACCGGCACATCCGAGGGGTTGTTCAACTCCCAGAACTGCCGACCCTTTGCCTGCACCTCGACACACAGGACCGGGCGGCCATTTTCCAGAAAGCGCAGTTGTTCCAGCCCCTCCAGCGTCTCAAGCGGGCCGATGGGCCAGGATGGATAGGCCATCAGCGCGGCGGGACGGTAGGCATAGACCCCGACATGGTGAAAGACCGGCGTGGGATCATCGGGGGCATAGTCCTTCCCGGTGTAGGGAATCACTTCCTTCGAGAAGTACAGCGCCCGCCCCCCCGCGCCGAAAACCGCCGTGGTGCCGCCTACGCGGCCCGCGCGGCGGTCGGCAAGGAACCCTGAGACCGCCCGGCCATCACAGCGCAGGACCGGGGTGGCGATGTCGGCATCGGGGTCAGCGTTCAGCCCGTCCACCAGATCCTCGACGAACCAGGCGGGCGTCAGCGGCGCGTCGCCCTGCAGGTTCACGATGATGTCAAAGCCGGGCATCAACGCCGCCACTTCGGCGCAACGTTCGGTGCCGTTGCGGGCGTCGGACGTGGTCATCACCACTTCGGCCCCGAACCCGCCCGCATGGTCGGCAATGCGGGCATCGTCGGTCGCCACGACCACCCGGCTGATCCCGCGGACGGCCATCGCCGCGTCCCAGCTGCGACGGATCAGGGTCTTTTCCCCATCCGGGCCGCGCAGGGTGACCAGGGGCTTGCCCGGATAGCGCGTGCTGGCATAGCGCGCAGGAATGGCGATCAACACCGTCATTTCAGCACGACACCCGGGGCAAGCGCGATGAAGAAAGGGTTGTCCCAACCGGGCTTGCCATAGGCGAGCGGCTGATGGTCGTCGAACCGCACCACTTGCCCGCCCGCCCCGCGCAGGACGGCGTCACCGGCGGCGGTATCCCATTCCATCGTGCGGCCCAGCCGGGGGTAAAGGTCCGCCTCGCCCGTCGCCACCAGACAGAACTTAAGGCTTGATCCGGCCGAGGTCATGTCGCGCACCTGGAACCGCCCGATGTAATCGTCGGTCGCGGCGTCCCGATGCGACTTTGAGGCTACCACCATCAGGGCCGCATTGTCGGGGCGCGACACGCGCAATTCACGCAGGGGGCCGGAGCTGTCCTTGTCGAAGGCGCCACTTTCTTCGACGGCGGTGCCATCGGCCAGAGTGTAGAACAGCCGCCCCTTGGCGGGGGCATAGACCACGCCGTGCGTCGGCACGCCGTTCTGCACAAAGGCGATGTTCACGGTGAAATCCCCCCGGCGCTGGATGAATTCCTTGGTGCCATCCAGTGGATCGACGATCAGGAAGGTCTGCGCCGACAGGGCATGGCTTGCCGCCTGTTCCTCGGTGATCAGGGGCACCTCGGGAAAAGCCGTGCGCAACCCGGCCGAGATCACTGCGTCGGCCGCTTCGTCCGCTTCGGTGACCGGGCTTGCATCGGCCTTGGCGCGCACGTCGAAGGCCGGGCTGTTGTAAACCTGCAGGATGCTGTCTCCCGCCTCCAGTGCAAGGCGGCGGCTGAGGCGCACCAGATGATCAAGCCATCACGTCTTTCCCATGGCCGACACGGCGGCGATTGAATTCTTCCACGGACGCCCTTATCCTGCGACGCTAACGGAACGGCAAGGTTTCCCTGCAAAAGGTGCCGCAACCGCAGGAGAAGGCCGCGTGTTTCGCCACAAGCCGATTCACAAGAACAAGTTCGGCACAGCGTTCGACACGCTGGAGCTGATCTTTCATACCGCGACCCGGAACCTGCGCAAGTCGCATTCCAATGCCGTATTGGGGCTGGTCGTGTCGATTGTGCAATCGGTGATCATGGTTGTGATCATGTATTTCATGTTCAACCTTCTGGGCGCGCGCAGGGTCGCAGTACGGGGCGACTTCATGCTGTACGTCATGTCGGGCGTCTTCATGTTCATGACTCACGTCAAGGTGATCGGGGCCGTGGGCTCGGCAGACGGGCCGACCTCGGCCATGATGATGCATGCCCCGATGAACCCGATCATCTCGATCGGCGGGGCGGCTCTTTCCTCGCTGTACCAGCAGGTCCTTTCCGCCTCGGTGATCCTGTTCGTGTACCATGTGTTCTGGAATCCGATCACGATCGACCAGCCGGTCGGCATGATGGGCATGCTGCTGTTGTCGTGGTTCTGCGGGATCGGCATCGGCATGATGTTCCTGTCTGCCACCCCCTGGCAGCCGGACGTGGTCAAGATCATTCGCACGGTCTACCAGCGCGCCAACATGATTGCGTCGGGCAAGATGCTTCTGGCCAACAACACACCGCCAAAGCTGCGCGGATTGTTCGACTGGAACCCCCTTTTCCACACCATCGACCAATCACGCGGGTTCATCTTCCTGAACTATGCGCCGCGCTACACCTCGATCGAATATGCCGTGAAGGTTGGCATCGTCTGCATCATGATCGGGTTGATGGCCGAATTCTTCACCCGGCAATACGCCTCGGCAAGCTGGAGCAGCCGCCGGTGATCCGGTTGACCCGGCTGCCGTGGTGGTCAGATTCACCACATACGTCGCGTGGCAGCCGTTGCAGCCCGCCAGTCGCCTGCCTATATAGCCTCTGTCCGGCGTCGGGTTCCTGTGTCCCGCTGCCGAAAAACCCCCGACCCCGCGTGCCGACGTTTCCGGGCGCCGGGTCGCATGATCGCCTGTAAGAAAGGGATACGGAAATGGCCAAAGTCATCGGCATCGACCTCGGGACCACCAACTCTTGCGTTGCCATCATGGACGGCTCGCAACCCCGCGTCATCGAGAACTCGGAAGGCGCGCGCACGACGCCTTCGATCGTCGGTTTCACCGACAGTGAGCGTCTGGTCGGGCAGGCTGCCAAACGGCAGGCCGTCACCAACGCTACCAACACCGTCTTTGCGGTGAAGCGTCTGATCGGGCGCCGGTATGATGATCCGGTGATCCTGAAAGACCAGAAGAACATGCCCTACAAGATCGTCAACGGCGGCAACGGCGACGCCTGGGTTGAAGCCCGGGGCGAGAAGTATTCCCCGGCGCAGGTCTCGGCTGTCATTCTGCAGAAGATGAAGGAAACGGCGGAAAGCTACCTGGGTGAAACCGTTACCCAGGCCGTGATCACCGTCCCGGCCTATTTCAACGACGCACAGCGTCAGGCCACCAAGGACGCGGGCAAGATTGCCGGGCTTGAGGTGCTGCGCATCATCAACGAACCGACGGCGGCCGCGCTGGCCTATGGTCTGGACAAGAAAGAGGCGCGCACCATCGCGGTCTATGACCTTGGCGGCGGCACGTTTGACATCACCATCCTTGAAATCGACGATGGCCTCTTCGAGGTGAAGTCCACCAACGGGGATACCTTCCTTGGCGGTGAAGATTTCGACATGCGGATCGTCAACTACCTGGCGGACGAGTTCAAGAAAGAGCATGGCGTCGATCTTTCGAACGACAAGATGGCTTTGCAGCGCCTGAAGGAAGCGGCCGAAAAGGCCAAGATCGAGCTTTCTTCGGCTTCGCAGACCGAAATCAACCAGCCCTTCATCAGCATGGACAGGAACACCGGCCAGCCCTTGCACATGGTGATGAAGCTGACCCGCGCCAAGCTGGAAAACCTGGTCGAGGACCTGATCAAGAAGTCGATCAAGCCCTGCCAGGCCGCGCTGAAAGACGCTGGCGTGTCCAAGGATGACATCGACGAGGTCGTTCTTGTCGGCGGCATGACCCGCATGCCCCGCGTGATCGAGGAAGTGACCAAGTTCTTCGGCAAGGAACCCCACAAGGGCGTGAACCCCGATGAAGTCGTGGCCTTGGGCGCGGCCATTCAGGCCGGTGTTCTGCAGGGCGACGTCAAGGACGTGGTCCTTCTGGACGTGACCCCTCTGTCCCTGGGGATCGAAACCCTCGGCGGCGTGTTCACCCGCCTGATCGACCGCAACACGACGATCCCGACGAAGAAGTCCCAGGTCTTCTCGACTGCCGAGGACAACCAGAACGCGGTGACGATCCGTGTCTTCCAGGGCGAGCGTGAGATGGCCGCCGACAACAAGATGCTGGGCCAGTTCAACCTGGAACAGATTCCGCCCGCCCCGCGTGGCGTCCCGCAGATCGAGGTGACCTTCGACATCGACGCCAACGGCATCGTGTCGGTGAAAGCCAAGGACAAGGGCACCAACAAGGAACAGGCGATCACCATCCAGGCCTCGGGCGGGCTGTCGGACGACGAGATCGAGAAGATGGTCAAGGACGCCGAGGCGAATGCCGAAGCCGACAAGGAACGCCGCGAGCTGGTGGAGACCCGCAACCAGGGCGAATCGCTTCTGCATTCGACCAGGAAATCGCTGGCCGACCATGGCGACAAGGTCGACCCCTCCACTGTCGAGGCAATCGAGCTTGCAATGGGCCCGCTGGAAGACGCGCTGAAAGGCGAGGATGCCGGCAAGATCAAGGGCGCGATCCAGAACCTGACCGAAGCCGCGATGAAGTTGGGCGAGGCGATCTACAAGGCCAGCCAGTCCGAAGGGGCGGATGGGGATGACCCGCGTCCGGTGGACGACGATGATATCGTCGACGCCGACTTCGAAGATCTGGGCAACAACAAGCGGAAGTAACGCCGCATGAACCGGAACAGGGGGCGGTCTGGCAACGGACCGCCCCGCTCCGGTTCGGTTTGGGGGTTTTGCGGTGGCAAAGCGCGACTACTATGAGGTTCTGGGGGCGGCCAAGGGCGCTTCTGCAGAAGAGCTGAAGAAAGCCTATCGCCAGAAGGCGAAAGAGCTTCACCCTGACCGCAACTCGGACAATCCGCAGGCCGAGGCGCAGTTCAAGGAAGTGAACGAGGCGTATGAGGTTCTGAAGGACGACCAGAAAAAGGCGGCCTATGACCGTTTTGGCCATGCAGCCTTTGAAGGCGGGATGGGCGGCGGCCCGCGACCCGGGCAGGGCTATGGCAATCAGGGCGACTTTGCCAGCGCCTTCTCGGACGTGTTCGAGGACCTGTTCGGCGATTTCATGGGTGGACGCGGCGGTGGCGGCGGTGGTGGCCGCAGCCGTGCGCAGCGTGGGTCGGACCTGCGCTACAACATGCGCGTGACGCTTGAAGAAGCCTATTCAGGCCTGCAAAAGACAATTTCAGTGCCAACGGCCGTGACCTGTGAGGTCTGCACGGGCACCGGCGCCGAAGGTGGGGCGGAACCCGTATCTTGCCCCACTTGCGGCGGCATGGGCAAGGTCCGCGCCCAGCAAGGCTTTTTCACCGTCGAACGCACCTGTCCGCAGTGCAACGGCATGGGCCAGATCATCAAGAACCCCTGCAAGAATTGCGGCGGCCACGGCCGGGTGCAGAAAGAACGCACCCTTGCCGTCAACATCCCGCAAGGGGTGGAAACCGGCACGCGGATCAGGCTTGCGGGTGAGGGTGAGGCCGGGATGCGCGGCGGCCCGAACGGCGATCTTTACATCTTCATCGAGGTGAAGGACCACGCCATCTTCCAGCGTGACGGCGTCCATCTGTTCTGCCGCGTCCCCGTCTCCATGCCGACCGCTGCACTGGGTGGCGAGGTAGAGGTGCCCACGATCGACGGCGGCAAGGCGCGGGTGAAGGTGCCCACCGGCGCCCAGACCGGCAAGCAGATGCGTCTGCGGATGAAGGGGATGCCCGCGCTCCGCAGCAACAACACCGGCGACATGGTGATCGAGCTGGCGGTTGAAACCCCGGTGAACCTGACCAGCCGCCAGCGCGAGCTGTTGCGTGAGTTCGAACAGCTGTCCGAAGAGAACAACCCCGAGGCAAGCTCGTTCTTCTCCAAGGTCAAAAGCTTCTGGGACGGGATGAAGGGCTGACATCTTCGCCGTGCAGACCGTGCTGGCAGATGATTAACCTTTCCTCAACCATGCTGCCTGCATCATGGCTGCATGACCCATTCCTTCAGAGAACCCTTTCTGCCCCTTGTGTCCGCTCCGGACGAGGCTGACCCCCAGCCCTTGATCGGGCGCCTGCCGTCCTACATCGCCGATCACCGCCAGCGCCTGCGCGACCGCTTCATGCAGGCCGGTGGTGGCGCCCTGCCGGATTATGAACTGCTGGAGCTTGTCCTGTTCCGCGCCATTCCCCGGCAGGATGTCAAACCGCTCGCCCGGCTGCTTCTGGACACCTTCGGCGACTTCAACCGCGTGGTTTCTGCCTCTCCCGCGCGGCTGCAGATGGTCAAGGGTGCCGGTCCCGCCGTCATCCTGGAACTCAAGCTGGTGGAATCCGCCGCCCAGCGCCTGATGCGTGCCCGGGTGATGCAGAAACCCGTCCTGTCGTCATGGGATGCGCTTTTGGACTATTGCCACACCGCCATGGCGCATCGCGAAACCGAACAGTTCCGCGTCCTGTACCTTGACCGAAAGAACCATCTGATCGCGGATGAGGAACAGGCCAAAGGCACGGTCGACCACGTCCCTGTCTACCCGCGCGAAATCGTCAAGCGCGCGCTGGAACTGAACGCAAGCGCCCTGATCCTTGTTCACAACCATCCCTCGGGCGACCCCACCCCGTCCGAGGCGGACCTGTCGATGACTGCACAGGTGCAGGATGCCTGTCAGGCGCTGGGTCTTGTGCTTCACGATCATCTCATCATCGGCAAGGAGCGTGAGCTCAGCTTCCGCGCCCAGGGCTATCTCTGACACCGGCGTCAGGTCAGGCCCTGTGCCCGCGCTCGATCCGCAGGAACTGTGCCAGCCTTGTGCTTCCTGCACGTGCGCCAGAACTGGCCTGTGACCGGTGCCAGGTTTCGCGCGGCGCTTTTGCCAGCCGAAGGAAATGCTTCAGACGCCCACCAGAGGTCGGGGTCCGGTGATCGGCAAGATGACGTGTCATCGTGGTCTCCCTTGGTTGACGGCTCCTACTACCTTGCGCCCGAATCGACCCGGCTCCAACCCTGTCGCAAGGGCGGTCGCGTCAAACCGCCGAAAATCCGTTGTCCACGAAAAGCTGCACCCCGTTCACGAACTCGGACTCGTCCGATGCCAGATACAGCGCCGCCCGCGCCACATCCTCGGGCTTGCCCATCCGCCCCTGTGCCGCCTTGATCGCCGCATCCGATACATCCACCCCCAGCCGCGCCAGCGCCTCGACCTCGCGGTCACCGTGCGGGGTCTGGATGAACCCGGGGCAAACCGCATTGCAGCGTATGCCACGGTCGCGGAACTCGACTGCTATTGCGCGGGCAAACATGTGCACGGCGCCCTTTGTTGCGTCATACAGTACTTCGTTCGGCGTGGCATAGACCGCCGAGATCGACGAGGTGCAGACGATCGCCCCCCCGCCCTGCGCCAGCATCCCCGGCAGGACGGCGCGGGTCATCAGGTACATCGACTTCACATTCACATCGAAAAGGAAATCCCAGTCGGCCTCTTCCGTCTCCAGGAACGGCTTGATGACGATGGTGCCGGCATGGTTGAAAAGCACGTTCGCCGGCCCCAGCGCCGCCGTAACGCTGGCCACCGCAGCCTCTACCTCGGCTTTCGACGCCACATCAGCCGCCGCGAACTGCGCCCGATGTCCCGCCGCCACCAACTCTGCCACCAGCGCCTTTCCCGCAGCGTGGTTCCGGTCGATCACCCCGACCGCCGCGCCCTCGGCTGCGAAAAGCCGCGCCGAGGCAGCCCCCATCCCCGTTGCCCCGCCAGAGATGATTGCGGTCTTGCCCTTCAGTCTGTCTGTCATGACATCCCCCTCAAACCTGAACGCGACGCAGCGGGGTCGACGGTCGCTGCAAGCCCCCACCGTTGACCCTGATGAACGGGTCGCGGGTGTTGCTCGGCGTCAACCGGACGGTCTGGTTGTACCCCCAACGCGGTTTTGTCATCCTGTCCCCCAAGGCCATGCCCTGCAAGCCTAGAGCCTGCCCGACAAAAGAGGAATCCGGTTTTGTCGAAAGTCGGGCGACCAACGCGGGACCTGCGACAGTCGCGTCACGCTGGCATCCGTGCTAAGCTCGCCTCACAACAGGGAAGGCAGGCGCGGATGGCCTATGTCGACGTGTTCGTGACACCCGTGCGCCTGCCGCGCGAGGCCGAGTATCTTGACTGGGTCGCTGTCAGCCAGAAGATGTGGACCGACCACGGCGCGCTCTCCTATCTCGAGACAAGGGCTGAAGACGTGCCACTGGGCAAGGTGACCTCCTTTCCCCGGGCCCTGCATCTGGAACCCGACGAGATAATCTACCTGGCCTTCGCAACCTACCGCGACCGCGCGCATCGCGATGCGGTGAATGCCAGGATCATGGCCGATCCACGGATGAAGGAACTGGCACTTGCAGGCCTTGCCGACTTGAAGCGCATGATTTTCGGCGGGTTCAGCCAGGTGTCGCCAGACTAAGCCGCGCCACGGCCCAGGCGGCGGCGTCCGCGACTGCCGGGTCAGGGTCTTCTACCAGCCCCGCCGCAACCCCACCCAGCGCCGAAAGCCCCGAATTCCCGATGGCATAAAGCACGTTGCGCACAAACCTGTCGCGCCCGATCCGTTTGATCGGCGACCCCGAGAACCGCGCCCTGAACCCGTCGTCGTCCAGCTTGGCAAGGTCCGCAAGCTCTGGCAATCCGACACGCGGCTGATAGCCAAGCTCGCGCGCGGCAACAGCGAACTTGTTCCAGGGGCAGACGGCCAGACAATCATCACATCCGTAAATCCGGTTGCCCATCAGCCCCCGCAAGTCGGCGTCTACCGGCCCGCGATGTTCGATGGTGAGGTAGGAAATGCACCGCCGTGCGTCCAGTTGATACGGCGCGGGAAAGGCCTTGGTCGGACAGGCATCCAGACAGGCGGTGCAGCTGCCGCAATGGTCCAGCTCCGGCGCATCCGGCTCCAGCTCCAGCGTAGTGAAGATTGCGCCCAGGAACACCCAGTTCCCCAGATCGCGCCCCAGCAGGTTGGTGTGCTTGCCTTGCCAGCCCAGTCCCGCAGCCTGCGCCAGCGGCTTTTCCATCACTGGGGCGGTATCGACAAAGACCTTGATCTCGCCGCCACCCTCGTCAATCAGCCAGCGCCCCAGCCGCTTCAGCCGCCGCTTCACCAGATCGTGGTAATCCTTGCCCTGCGCATAGACGCTGACCACCCCTCGATCCCGCTTGGCCAACCCTGCCATCGGATCGCTTTCGGGCGTGTATGCCTCAGCCAGCATCACCGCCGACCGCGCCTCGGGCCAAAGCGCCGCCGGGTTCCCGCGCCACCCCTCCCGCGCCTCCATCCAGCCCATCTGCCCATGCCGCCCCCGGGCCAGAAACTCCCGCAGCCGCCCCGCCGCTTCGGGCACCGCATCCGGGCGGCAGATGCCCACCTTGACAAACCCCTCCTCAAGGGCCCGAGCCACCATCCGCTCTTTCGTCAATCCGTTCATCTGTCCAGAAATATCCCGGGGGGTGCGGGGGGCTGGCCCCCCGCCCGGTCAAGGTCAGAAATCCAGATCGGCATAGTGCGGCGCCGGCGGAAAACCCGAGATCTGGTCGGCCAGCAAGGGC
>JAPLPF010000228.1:13869-21138 GCA_026400325.1 Rhodobacterales bacterium | reverse complement strand
TCCTGCGCCTGAAAGATCATCGAGGTGCAGGCAAGGGACGAAAGCGGCAAGGCCGCAAGCGCAACGCCAAGCAGCAGGCTGGCGACAGATTTGCGCAAGGTCGATTTCATCGGGAATCCTCCGGGTACTGGCCCGGATCAAGCCAGAAGAGTTGAGAACACCCCCGGGGGGTGCTTCCGTCAACATATTTCTGACGCGTGGCAGACCCGGGATCATGCCCTTCAGAACGTGGATTGTCGGGGCATGGATTGCCGCAAGGGGTGAGGCAGGGCGTGGCATGGTCAACTCCTGATCCCCGCCGCCCGCCTGTCCGGATGGTTGCGCGGTCATGGGGGGGCGTGTATCACCCGGAAAAAGCCTTGTCCCGAGGGAGAGCAGAATGCGGCGTGTCGTGGTCACCGGATTGGGAATGGTCACCCCTCTTGCCTGCGGGGTCGAGGAAACCTGGAGCAGGCTTCTGGCTGGACAATCAGGTGCCGGGCCGATCACGCGGTTCGATGCGGTCAATGTTGTGACGCAGTATGCCTGCGAAATCCCTCGAGGCGACGGCACGGACGGCACATTCAACCCCGACGACTGGATGGAACCGAAAGACCAGCGCAAGGTGGATGACTTCATCATCTACGGCATGACGGCTGCAGTTCAGGCAGTGCGTGATGCCGGCTGGGATGACATCAGCGAAGCGGAAAAGCTGCGCACCGGGGTGATGATCGGGTCCGGCATCGGGGGCCTGACCTCGATTGCCGAGACCGCGGTTCTGATCAAGGAGAAGGGGCCGAAACGGGTGTCGCCGTTCTTCATCCCCGGCGCGCTGATCAACCTGATCTCGGGTCAGGTGTCGATCCGGTTCGGGTTCAAGGGGCCGAACCATGCCGTCGTGACGGCCTGTTCGACGGGCGCCCATGCGATTGGCGACGCGGCGCGGCTGATCATGTGGGGCGATGCGGATGTGATGGTGGCGGGCGGGGCGGAAAGCCCGATCAGCGAGATCGGGATTGCAGGCTTCAACGCCTGCAAGGCGCTGTCCACCAAGCGCGCAGATGATCCGGCCAAAGCCAGCCGCCCCTATGACGCCGACCGCGACGGGTTTGTCATGGGTGAAGGCGCGGGCGTGGTCGTGCTGGAGGAATACGAGCATGCCAAGGCCCGGGGTGCGAAGATCTATGCCGAGGTGCTTGGCTATGGCCTGTCGGGGGACGCCTACCACATCACCGCGCCATCCGAGGACGGGGACGGTGGCTTTCGCAGCATGCAGGCCGCGCTGAACCGGGCGGGACTGCGGCCGGATCAGGTGGATTACATCAACGCACACGGCACGAGCACCATGGCCGACACGATCGAGCTTGGCGCGGTGGAGCGGCTTATGGGCGACGCGGCGGCGACGGCCACGATGAGTTCCACCAAGTCGAGCATCGGGCACCTTCTGGGTGCAGCCGGGGCGGTCGAGGCGATCTTCTGCGTCCTTGCGCTGCGCGATCAGGTGGCGCCGCCGACGATCAACCTGAACAATCCGGCCGTCACACCGAAGCTGGATCTGGCCCCGCACCGCGCCGTGAAGCGCAGAATCGACGTGGCACTGTCGAACAGTTTCGGCTTTGGCGGCACGAACGCCAGCCTTGTCCTTGGCAAGGTGCGCTGAGGCATGTGGAGGTCCATCGCCTCGAACGCGCTGACGTTGTTCATCGTGATCCTTGTTCTGGCGGCAGGGCTTGTGGCCTGGGGGCGCAACGAGTTTGTGAGGCCCGGGCCGCTGGCCGAGCCAATCTGTCTGCAGGTCGAACGGGGGGCATCGCTGAGTGGGGTCAGCCGGAACCTTGAGGAACGCGGGGCCATCAGCGATGCCCGGATTTTCCGGATTGGTGCCGAGTATGCGGACCGGGCCGGAGACCTGAAATTTGGAAGTTACATGCTCCCGGCGGCGGCCAGCATGGAGCAGGTGCTGGAAGCGATCACGCAAGGTGGGAAGTCGACATGTGGGCGCGATCTGAACTTCCGCATCGGGATTGCGCGCAGTGATTTCGTGCTGAGCGAACTGGACCTTGCGACCAACGACTATGTCGAGGTCGTGCGCTTTGATGTCGGGGTGGAGACCTTGCCGCCCGAGTATCTGGAGGTGGCGGACGATCCGGCGCTGGTCATCCGGGTCACGGTCGCCGAAGGATTTCCTTGCCGGATCCCTGGAGACGGTTCCACCCGAGGGCAGCCTTGCCCCCGGCGGCTATGAGGTGGCGCGCGGGACCGAGCGGGGGGCGTTGATCGCCGAGATGACGGAACGGCAGGCGGCCATTCTGGCAGCCGCCTGGGCCGGGCGCGCCGAGGGGTTGCCTTATGACACGCCGGAAGAGGCGCTGATCATGGCGTCGATCATCGAGAAGGAAACCTCGGTCCCGGAAGAACGCGGTCGGGTGGCAAGCGTGTTTGTCAACCGCCTGCAGCAGGGCATGCGGCTGCAGACCGATCCGACGGTGATCTACGGCATCACCAAGGGCGAAGGAATCCTTGGCCGGGGTCTGCGGCAAAGCGAGCTGCGCCGCGAGACGCCGTGGAATACCTATGTGATCGACGGGCTGCCGCCGACGCCGATTGCTAACCCGGGGGAAGCTTCGATCCTTGCGGCGATGGCGCCGGACAGAACCGACTACCTCTTTTTCGTGGCGGATGGCACGGGCGGACATGCCTTTGCCCGGACCCTGGAGGAACACAACGACAACGTGGCCCGCTGGCGGGCGATCGAGGCGGAACGGGGTGTTGATGGAGAAACGGGCGTCCAGGGCGAATGAGTGGTTAACGTCTGGTGAAGAGTGCGTTCTGCAAGGCGTTGATAAGGATGAGTTTTATTCTTGACTTTCGGAACGGTCCAGGGTAGGACTTCCGGCATGATGAAAGAGGTGTGCAAGCGGCCCGGGGGCAACCCCGCTGGCCGCTTTTCCATTTCGCCGGTTCTGGGGCATGGGAATAGACGGGGGCGGGGGCATGGGAGTGGGTTGACCTAGATGACAGACAGGACAGCGGGCGGCAGCACGACCGGTGAGGATGTGTTGATCGTGGCGGATGGGCTGTACCGGGAAGCGGCGGTCGAGCTTTACCGCACGATCAGCGCTGTTCGGGCAGGTGAATTCAGCGAAGTGAAGGCGGCCCAGACGGTTATCCGCGAACTTCGTGCGACAGCGCTGCAGGCGCTGGAGGAAAGGAGCAGAGTTGACAAACTCCGAAAGCAGATTGCCGGCCAGATCGGCGCCAGCGGATGCCTTGACTTCGACGGGGCCCGAGCTGAAATCGGGCGCCGCCTGGCTTGCTTGCGCGACGCCGGGGGAGGTGGATGACTTCCTTGGGTCCCTGAGCCAGAACGCGCTTCTGGCGCTGCCCTGGATATTCGAATTCTGGGCCTTGCCGCATCAGTTGCCGCCGCGGGGTGCCTGGAAGACATGGGTCATCATGGGCGGACGCGGAGCCGGCAAGACCCGGGCCGGGGCGGAATGGGTGCGGTCGCAGGTCGAAGGTGCAACGCCGGCTGATCCGGGTGCGGCCCGGCGTGTGGCGCTGGTGGGCGAGACGGTCGATCAGGTGCGCGAGGTCATGGTTATGGGGGAAAGCGGGATCCTGGCCTGCTCACCCCCGGACCGGCGGCCGGACTGGCAGGCGACGCGCCAGCAGCTTGTCTGGCCGAACGGGGCAGTCGCGCAAGTCTTTTCAGCGCATCAGCCCGAGGCGATGCGGGGTCCGCAGTTCGATGCGGCCTGGGCGGATGAGCTGGGAAAGTGGAAGAAGGGTGGCGAGGCCTGGGACCAGTTGCAGTTCACGCTGCGGCTGGGGCGCAACCCGCGCTGCGTGGTGACCACCACGCCCCGGTCGGTCGAGGTGTTGAAAGCGATCCTGAAGAACCCCTCGACGGTCATCACCCATGCCCCGACGGCGGCAAACCGGGCCTATCTGGCCGAGAGTTTCCTGACTGAGGTTTCGGCACGCTATGGCGGCACACGCCTTGGCAGGCAGGAGCTGGAGGGCCAGCTTGTCGAGGACGAGGAAGGCGCGCTTTGGTCGGCGGCGATGATCGAGCGGGCGCAATCTGCGGACCAGCCGGTGCCAAGCCGGATCGTGGTGGCGGTGGATCCGCCGGTGACGTCGATGAAGACGAGCGACGCCTGCGGGATCGTTGTGGTGGGTGTGGACAGTCGGGGCGACCCCAGGGACTGGCGCGCGGTGGTGCTGGAGGATGCCTCGGTGCAGGGGGCAACGCCCGAAGGCTGGGCGCGGGCGGCACTTGCGGCAATGGAGCGGCACGGGGCAGACCGGATGGTCGCCGAGGTCAACCAGGGCGGCGATCTGGTGGAACGGGTGGTGCGAATGATTGACCCGCAGGTGCCGTTTCGGGCGGTGCATGCGACGCGGTCGAAGATGTTGCGGGCCGAACCCGTGGCAGCCTTGTACGAGCAAGGCCGGGTCGCGCATGTCCGGGGTCTTCAGGCGCTGGAAGAGCAGATGTGCCAGATGACGACCACAGGCTGGAAAGGCCGGGGATCGCCCGACCGGCTGGACGCCCTGGTCTGGGCGCTGAGCGACCTGATGGTCAACCCTGTCGGCAAGGTCGGGCGACCCACCGTACGGTCGCTTTAGAGTTTCGCAGCCCAGGGCAGGGATACTGCCCACAACAGATGAAATCAGATGACGCGCCCCCTTGGGGCGCTGAGGTCGGCCGGGTCGGCCGGGCGTGGGTGAGGTTTGCCCAGGGGCATGAAGGAGCGGCAAGATGGTGTTCGATTTTCTGCGAAAGCCGGCACAGGTGGCCGCGGTGCCCGAGCGCAAGGCGAGCGCGGTTGGGCGGGTCGTGGCCTGGGGCTCTGGCGGTCGCGTGGCGTGGAGCCCGCGTGACGCGATGTCCCTGATGCGGACGGGCTATCAGGGCAATCCGATCGGGTTTCGCGCCGTGCGGCTGATTGCCGAGGCCGCAGCGGCGTTGCCGCTGATCTGCCAGGATGGCGAGCGGCGCTATGACATGCACCCCTTGCTTGACCTGATGCGTCGCCCGAACGGCGCTCAGGGGCGGGCCGAGTTTCTGGAAGCGGTCTATGGCTATCTGTTGCTGGCGGGGAACGCCTATGTCGAGGCGGTTCCCGGTGCGGCGGAGTTGCCGGGCGAGCTGCATGTGTTGCGCGCCGACCGGATGAGCCTGGTGCCTGGAACGGACGGCTGGCCGGTGGCCTATGACTATACCGTCAGCGGGCGAACGCATCGCTATCAGATGGCAGGGGCGGCAAGCCCGATCTGCCATTTGCGCAGCTTTCATCCGCTGGACGACCACTATGGCTTTTCGCCCTTGCAAGCAGCGGCCACGGCGATTGACGTGCATACGAGTGCAAGTTCGTGGTCAAAGGCCTTGTTGGACAATGCGGCGCGGCCCTCGGGCGCGATTGTCTACAAGGGGGCGGACGGGCAGTCTTCGCTCAGCTCGGACCAGTATGACCGGCTGGTGAGCGAGATGGAAAGCCACCATCAGGGCGCGCGCAACGCCGGGCGGCCGATGCTGCTGGAGGGCGGCCTTGACTGGAAGCCGATGGGATTTTCGCCCTCGGACATGGAGTTCCAGAAGACCAAGGAAGCGGCCGCGCGCGAGATCGCCATCGCCTTCGGCATCCCGCCGATGCTGATGGGGATCCCGGGCGACGCAACCTATGCCAACTATCAGGAGGCGAACCGGGCGTTCTATCGGCTGACCGTGCTGCCCCTGGCGACGAAGGTGCTGGCGGATCTGGCACATTGGCTGTCGGTCTTTGCCGGAAGCGAGGTGGACCTGCGGCCTGACCTTGACCAGGTGCCGGCTTTGGCGGTCGAGCGGGACCAGCAATGGACGCGCGTGGGGGCGGCGGATTTCCTGACGGTTGCGGAAAAGCGCAGTCTGCTGGGTCTGCCGAAGCTGGCGGAGGACGAATGACAGTCCGCAAGGCAGAAGTAGGCACACGCCTTTTGCACGACAACCTTTCGGTGGCAGCGGCGCGGATCGAGGCCAACGAGCGGGTGGCCGAAGAACGGTGGACGGCACTCGACTACCGGCTTGGCCGGATCGAGGGGATGCTGGAGCAGCTGGAAAAGCGCATGTGGCTGGGGGTTTACGGAGTGGCGGCCTATCTGCTGACGCAGATGGCCCAGGCGGTGATCAATGTTGCAACGAGGTGAAGCGATGACAGGCGACCATGGCGCGCCAGAGCGGAAATACACCCGCCCTGAGGCAGGTCCGACGGTGACCGACGGGCATGTCGTGGCAGGATATGCCTCACTTTTCGGCAAGAAGGACCAGGGCGGTGACGTGGTACAGAAGGGGGCCTATGCGGCCAGCCTGAAGCGCCTTGCCGCACGCGGGGGCCGCGTCAAGATGCTGTGGCAGCACGACCCGGGTCAGCCGATCGGCATCTGGGACGAGGTGCGCGAGGATGCGACCGGGCTTTGGGTCAAGGGCCGCATCCTGATGGAAGTCGAGAAGGGCCGCGAAGCCGCCGCCCTTCTGCAGGCCGGGGCGATTGATGGGCTGTCCATCGGGTATCGCACGGTGAAGGCGGAACGCGACGGCAAAGGGCAGCGCCTGTTGTCGGAGCTGGAGCTTTGGGAGGTGTCGCTGGTGACCTTTCCGATGCTTCCCGAAGCGCGGGTTTCGGCCAAGGCGGATGCCATGGACGATGACTGGCGCGATATGGCGGCGGTCTTTGAGGGCGCGCGCCGCAGTCTGGCCGGGCATTAGCGCGCGGCGTCCGAATACGAGCGAAAGGAAAGATGACGATGACCGAGATCAAGTCTCGGGCCGGGGAAGGTGCATCCCCGGCCCAAACTCCGGCCGCGGAGGCCAAGGCCGCCATGACAGGATTTCTGAAAGAATTCAGCACCTTTCAGGACGAAGTGAAATCCACGCTGAAACATCAGGAAGAGCGACTGACCATGCTGAACGCAAAGACGATGAGCTATGGCCGCCCGGCCCTTTCGGCGCAGGCCGAGGTCGAGGCCCCGCACAAGAAGGCGTTCAACGCCTATCTGCGCAATGGCGATGACGATGGCCTGCGCGGCCTGACCCTTGAGGGCAAGGCGCTGTCAACCAACGTTGTCGCCGACGGCGGCGTCCTGGTGGACCCTCAGACCGCCGACCGCATCCGGTCGATGCTGCTTGCGACATCGTCGCTGCGGACGGTGTCGAATGTCGTGCAGGTCGACGCAATCTCGTATGACGTGCTGATCGACCGCAGCGAAGTGGGCTCGGGTTGGGCGCAGGAAACCCCGGCGACGGTC
>JAPLPF010000228.1:0-13851 GCA_026400325.1 Rhodobacterales bacterium | reverse complement strand
GTTGGCGGCGATGCCGAAGGCAAGCCAGCGCATCCTGGACGACAGCGCATTCGACGTGGAGGGCTGGCTGGCCGAGAAGATCGCCACCCGCTTCATCCGCGCCGAAGCTGCGGCGTTCATCAACGGTGACGGGGTGGACAAGCCGAAGGGTATCCTGCTGCCGCCCAAGGTGGCGAACGCGTCCTGGACCTGGGGGAACCTTGGCTTTGTGACCACGGGTGCAGCTGCGGACTTTGCCACCACGAACCCGGCTGACTGCCTGATCAACCTGGTCTATGCGCTGGGGGCCGATTACCGCGCCAATGCGACCTTCCTGATGAACTCGCGCACCACGGCTGCGGTGCGCCGCCTGAAGGACTCGACCGGGCGCTTCCTTTGGGTCGATGGCCTGCAGGAGGGTGAGCCTGCGCGTCTGATGGGCTACCGCGTGCTGATCGCCGAGGACATGCCCGATATCGGGGCGAACACCTTCCCGATCGCCTTCGGTGATTTCCGCGCCGGCTACACGATCGCGGAACGCCCCGATCTGCGCATCCTGCGCGACCCGTTCTCGGCCAAGCCACATGTGCTGTTCTACGCCAACAAGCGGGTTGGCGGCGATGTCACCGACTTCAACGCGATCAAGCTGCTGCGCGTCTCGGTCTGATGACGCCCGGGCCCGACCCCTGACGTGGGGTCGGGCCTACAGCCGTGCCTGCACATTCCTTCAGGCCCGAAACGCGGGCGGAGTTCTGACCATGATGTTGACCGAAGAGATCCCGGTGCCGACAGCGGCCTTGCCGGTGGACGAGATGAAGGACCATTTGCGTCTTGGCAGCGGTTTTGCCGATGACAGCCTGCAGGACGGTTTGCTTGAAACTTATCTGCGGGCGGCGCTGGCTGCAATCGAGGGTCGGATCGGCAAGATGCTGTTTCGACGTCGGTTTCTTTGGGAGCTTGGGTGTTGGCGCAATGACGAGCAGGCCCTGCCGGTGGCACCGGTTTCCGGCATCGTAAGCGTGACGCTTGTCGATGGATCGGGGGTGGAAACCCTGCTTCAGCCATCGACCTACCGGTTGATCCCCGATTTGCACCGCCCGAGACTTGCGGGGAAGGGCACGTCGCTGCCGGCAATTCCGTCCGAGGGGAAGGTCGAGGTGGTGTTCGACGCGGGCTTCGGCGCCACCTGGACGGATGTTCCGGTGGATCTGCGGCAAGCCGTGCTGCTTCTGGCGGGGGAGTTCTACGAGCATCGCCACGATGATGGCGTTCAGTCAGCAGGACTGCCTTTCGGTGTGGTGACGCTGATCGAACGCTGGCGGACGGTGCGTATCCTGGGTGGAGGTCGGACATGAACGCCCCGCATCTGAACCGGACGCTGGTCCTGGAAGGTGTCGTGCGCACCCCGGATGGTGCGGGCGGCTTTTCGGAAGCCTGGATCGCGCTTGGCACGCTTTGGGCCGAAGTGCAGCCTGGGTCGGGAAGCGACGTTCTGGGCGAGGAGCGGATGCTTTCGGCCGTGCCCTACCGGGTGCTGGTTCGGGGGACCCCGGTCGGTGCCGTGTCTCGACCGAAGGCGGGGCAGCGGTTCCGCGAGAACGCGCGTCTGTTCCTGATCCAGGCGGTGACCGAGCGCGACCAGGATGGGCGTTACCTGACCTGCTTTGTCCGCGAAGAGGTGCCGAAATGAGTTATGCAGCAGCGCCGGCCCTGCAACAGGCGGTCTTTCAGCGGCTGACCGGATTTCCGGCCCTGACCGGTGTAGCCACCTACGACGCGGTGCCCCCGAACGCTACGGGGACGTTCGTGCTGATCGGCCCGGAAGAGGTGCGGGATCAGTCCGACAAGTCTGGTGCCGGGGCCGAGCACCAGATGGTGATCAGCGTGATCACCGATGCGACGGGGTTTCTGTCGATCAAGACCATCGCGGCCAGCATCTCGGACGCGCTGATCGGAGCGCCTCTGACGCTGACGCGAGGGGTGCTGGTCAACCTCCTTTTCCTGCGGGCCAGTGCCCGACGGATCGAAGAAGGTGAAACGCGCCGGATCGACCTGACGTTCCGGGCGCGGGTTCAGTTGTAACCTGAAGGCCCCACACACCCAGCCCCGCCCCGCACGGGGGAGGGGAGGCGCAGGACGCCACCCATCATCGCATGACGGAGAGTGAACATGGCTGTGCAAAGCGGCAAGGATCTGCTGATCAAGATCGACCAGACCGGGGACGGCCAGTTCGTCACCATCGCGGGCCTGCGGGCGACGCGGATCAGTTTCAACACGGAATCGGTGGATGTCACCAGTCTGGAAAGCCAGGGCGGCTGGCGCGAATTGCTGGCCGGAGCCGGGGTGAAGTCTGCGGCAATCTCGGGCTCGGGGGTGTTTCGTGACGAGGGCACCGACGAGCGCGCGCGGCAGGTGTTCTTCAATGGCGAGATCCCGGATTTTCAGGTCGTGATCCCAAGCTTTGGCGTGATCGAAGGCCCGTTCCAGATCACCTCGATCGACTATTCCGGAAGCCATAACGACGAGGCGACCTACGAGATTGCCATGGCCTCGGCCGGGGCGCTGACCTTTACGGCGCTGTGATGGTGAACCCCTGGACGGGTGAGGTTGCGATCTGGCTGGATGGCCAGCGCCATGTGGCCAAGTTGACGCTCGGGGCGCTGGCAGAGCTGGAGGATGCGCTGGAGGCCGGGTCGCTGGTCGACCTGGTGGAGCGCTTCGAGAACCGCCGGTTCAGCACGCGCGATGTGCTTGCGCTGATCGTCGCAGGTCTGCGGGGCGGTGGCTGGCAAGGGTCCGCCACCGATCTGCGGACCGTCGAGATCAGGGGTGGCCCGGTCGAGGCGGCGCGTGCGGCGGCAGAGCTTCTTGCGCGGGCCTTTTCGCTGCCGGGTGAGCCGTGAGCGGAATCGACTGGCGCGGGCTGATGGAGGCGGGGCTGCACGGGCTGGGGCTTGAACCGGCGGCCTTCTGGCGGCTGACGCCGGTCGAATTGCGGATGATGCTGGGGCGGGAGCAGATGGTCCCGCCCCTGACGCGCGCGCGGCTGGCCGAACTGGCCGCTGCGTTTCCCGATGTAAGGAAGGATCAGGGTGATGGCGGATATCGGAACGATGCAGGAGCAACTGCAGGCGCTTGACGCGCAGTTGGGGTCTTCCGTGTCGATGGTGGCGAGTTTCGACGGCGAACTTGCCCGGATGCGGGAGACGATGCTTTTCACCGGCCGTGAAGTGAACACCTTGTCGAGTGGCGTTGGCGGGGGGCTGCGCAAGGCCTTTGATGGGCTGATCTTCGACGGGATGAAGCTGAGTGATGCGCTGAAGTCGGTGGCGAACACGATCACCGACACGATCTATTCCATCGCGATGCGGCCGATCACGGGGGCGCTTGGCGGGTTCATTGCACAGGGTCTTTCTTCGGTGATGAGTGCTGGAATGCCTTTTGCCGCAGGTGGTGCCTTTTCCCAGGGTCGGGTGATGCCGTTTGCACGCGGCGGGATCGTGTCTTCGCCGACGAGCTTTCCCATGCGTGGCGGGCGAGGGTTGATGGGCGAGGCGGGGCCGGAGGCGATCATGCCATTGGCACGTGGGCCGGACGGCAGGCTGGGCGTGGCTTCGGCGGGCGGGCGCGGAGTCAGCGTGGTGATGAACATCTCGACGCCCGACGTGCAGGGTTTTCAACGCAGCCAGAGCCAGATCGCGGCCCAGGTCACCCGCGCGCTGTCGCGCGGCCAGCGCAACCGGTGAGGACACACCATGGCATTTCACGACATCCGCTTTCCCGCAAACCTGAGCTTCGGGTCGGTTGGTGGCCCCGAACGGCGGACCGAGATCGTCACGCTTGCCAACGGCTTTGAAGAGCGCAATACACCTTGGGTCCATTCCCGCCGCCGCTATGATGCGGGGGTCGGGCTGCGATCCCTCAACGACGGTGAAATGTTGATTGCGTTCTTCGAGGCGCGGTCAGGGCAGTTGCACGGGTTTCGCTGGAAAGACTGGTCTGACCACAAGTCATGCCCGCCTGGGGCTGTGCCGGGGCCGTTGGATCAGTTGATCGGCATCGGCGACGGTGTTTCCACTGTGTTCAACTTGCAAAAGACCTATGTGTCCGGGCTGCAGACCTATACGCGGCCGATCCTGAAGCCTGTGGTCGGCTCTGTGCTGGTCGCTGTGGCGGAAGACCCCAAGGTGGAGGGGGTGGAGTTCAGCGTCTTTGCCGAGACTGGCGAGGTGACGTTCATCCTGCCGCCTGAGGTGGGAACGCGGGTGACAGCAGGGTTCGAGTTTGACGTTCCGGTGCGGTTCGACACCGAGTTGATCCAGACCTCGGTTGCGTCGTTTCAGGCAGGTGATGTGCCGAACGTACCGATCGTGGAGATCCGGATATGACGGGCGAAGCGCTGCACGCGCACCTGGCCACAGGGCAGACCACCGTTTGCCGGGCGTGGACTGTCACACGACAGGATGGGCTGGTGATGGGATTCACCGACCATGACCGCGACCTTGTGGTGGATGGTGTGGTTTGCCGGGCGGATACCGGGATGACTGCGCGGGCGTTGCAGCAGACCACAGGCCTTTCGGTTGACAACTCGGAAGCCTTTGGGGCGCTGAGTGACGCTGCAATCACCGAGGCGGACGTTCTGGCCGGCCGATTTGATGGGGCAGAGGTTCGGGCCTACCTTGTGAACTGGGCGGCACCGCAGGAACGGCTTTTGCAGTTCCGCGGCAGCTTTGGCGAGATCACCCGGTCGGGCGGAAGTTTTCGGGCCGAGCTTCGCGGCCTGACGGAAGTTCTGAACCGGCCGCAGGGCCTTGCCTTTCAACCGCGGTGCTCGGCCGTTCTGGGTGACCGCCGGTGCCGGTTTGAAACTGCGACCCAGGGATACCGTGCCGACGGAGTGGTGGACCGGGTTGAGGACGATCAGATCTTTCACCTTGAGGGATTTGCCGAGTTT
Source organism: Rhodobacterales bacterium (assembly GCA_026400325.1). GTDB lineage: Bacteria > Pseudomonadota > Alphaproteobacteria > Rhodobacterales > Rhodobacteraceae > Tabrizicola. Next base: position 8,918 of record JAPLPF010000228.1, on the reverse strand, counting down.
GATGACCGTTGGTTCGAGAACGGTCGTTTCGAGATGCTGACTGGCGGTGCTGAAGGCCTTGTGGGGGTGGTCAAGTCAGACCGCCGCACATCCACCGGGCGGCGGATCGAGCTTTGGCAGTCCCTTGGTGCGCCGGCAACAAGGGGTGACGGATTTCGCGCAATCGCGGGGTGCGACAAGGCAGCTGTTACCTGCCGGACGAAATTCGCGAACTTCCCCAATTTTCGCGGCTTTCCACATATTCCCGGCGATGACTGGCTGACGTCCTATCCGACGCCTGACCGAGCCGGTTCGGGTGGGGCGCGGGTGCGAGACGCCGCGAGATGACCCGGCCGGATGCCGTTGTTTTTGAGGCGCGCAGATGGATCGGCACACCCTATCTGCACCAGGCGTCAGCAATGGGGGCCGGGACGGACTGTCTTGGCCTGCTGCGCGGGGTTTGGCGTGCGCTTCTTGGCGCGGAGCCGGTTGATGTTCCGCCCTACACCGAGGACTGGGCCGAACCGTCGCAGCATGAAGTCCTATTGGAGGCGGCCAACCAGTGGCTGGTCAAAAAGCCATTGGGTGCGGCCGAAAGGGGCGACGTGCTCTTGTTCAGAATGCGCCAGGGCAGCATTGCAAAGCACCTTGGCATCCAGTCCGAAACCCGCGACGCGGCTGCATTCATCCACGCCTATAGCGGGGTTGGAATGGTGGAAAGCCCGCTCTCCCGGCCATGGCTGCACCGGATTGCAGAACGATTTTCTTTTCCTGAAAGAGCCAAGTGAATGGCAACGCTTGTTCTGTCTGTCGCCGGAGCCGCCATCGGTGCGGGATTCGGAGGGGCGGTCCTGGGGCTGTCCGGGGCCGTGATTGGCCGGGCAATCGGCGCGACAATCGGGCGTGCCATCGACCAAAGGCTGCTGGGTGCAGGTTCCGATCCGGTTGAGTCCGGTCGGATTGACCGCCTGCGTCTGACCGGCGCCAGCGAGGGCGCGCCGATCGGTCAGGTCTGGGGCCGGATGCGGATTGGGGGGCAGGTCATCTGGGCGACCGAGTTTTCCGAAACAGTCCGGCGGCAGAGGTCGGGCAAGGGGGCGCCGCGCCCCACTGTCAACCAGTACGGCTATTCCGTCAGTCTTGCGATTGCGCTGTGTGAGGGCGAGATTCTGCGTGTAGGCCGGATCTGGGCGGACGGAAACGAAATTGCCCCGCGGGACCTGAACCTGCGGGTTTATGCAGGCACAGAGACCCAACTTCCCGATCCGCGGATGGAGGCGGTACAGGGGGCCGGCCTGGTTCCGGCCTATCGCGGGCTGGCCTATGTGGTGATCGAAGATCTTGAACTGGCATCCTTCGGCAACCGCGTGCCACAATTCACCTTTGAGGTCGTGCGCGCTGCACAGGGAGCATCGGTAGAACCCGAAAGCACATTGTCCGGCGCAGTCCGGGCAGTCGCGCTGATCCCTGGAACCGGGGAATACGGGCTTGCAACCACTCCGGTATACTATCCGGAGGGCAGAGGTCGCAACCGGTCGGCCAATGTTCACTCGCCTTCGGGGGTGACCGACTTTGCAACAAGCCTGGACCAGTTGGGCGAGGAACTTCCTGCAGTCGGGTCTGTGTCGCTTGTGGTTTCATGGTTTGGCAATGACTTGCGCTGTGGCAACTGTGACGTCAGGCCCAAGGTAGAGCAGACGCTGCGCGATGGCGCCAGGATGCCCTGGCGAGCGGGTGGGATCACACGTTCGGCGGCACTTGAAGTGCCCAAACTCGACGGCGCGTCTGTCTATGGGGGAACGCCGTCGGACCAGTCGGTGATCGAGGCGATCCGGGCGATCAAGGCCTCTGGCAAAGAGGTTATGTTCTACCCCTTCATTCTGATGGATCAGCTGGAAGGAAATGCGAAGACGGACCCGTGGACCGGCGCGCCAACCCAGCCGAAGCTGCCCTGGCGAGGCCGCATCACCTTGTCAGCTGCTCCGGGAACTGCGGGCAGTCCGGACGGGACCGCGCTGGCAGCCGGGGAAGTGGCCGAGTTCTTTGGACAAGCCCAACCGTCGCACTTTACGGTCAGCGGGCAGAACGTCAGCTATTCGGGCCCATCCAACTGGGGTTACCGGCGATTCATTCTACACTATGCCAGGCTCTGCGCACTTGCCGGTGGGGTAGACGCCTTCTGTATCGGGTCGGAAATGCGATCGCTGACCCAGATCCGGGCAGCGGGAGACAGCTTTCCGGCCGTCGATGCGCTGCGCGAACTGGCAGCAGATGTGCGGACGATCCTCGGGGCGTCCACGAAGATCAGCTATGCTGCGGACTGGTCGGAATACTTCGGGTTTCAGTCCGGTGGAAACCTTTATTTTCACCTTGATCCGCTTTGGGCTGACACGAACATCGACTTCATCGGAATAGACAATTACATGCCCCTGTCCGATTGGCGGGATGGTGACGATCATGCCGATGCAGGGTGGGGGTCGGTCTACAACCTGGACTACCTGAAGGCAAACATCGAAGGCGGCGAGGGTTTCGACTGGTACTACGATGGGCTGGAAGGCGCCCTTGCGCAGCGGCGCTTGCCCATCGAAGACGGCGCATTTCAGGAACCCTGGGTCTACCGCTACAAGGATCTGCGGTCTTGGTGGTCGAACGTGCACCATGCTCGGGTGGGCGGGGTTCGGTTGGCCAATCCGACGGCCTGGGTGCCGGGATCAAAGCCGTTCCGATTCACCGAGTTCGGCGCGCCTGCGGTCGACAAGGGAACCAACCAGCCGAACAAATTCATTGACCCGAAGTCATCAGAATCCGGACTGCCGCTATGGTCGAACGGACGCCGTGACGACGCGATACAGATGCAGTATCTGCTTGCCGTCACATCCTACTGGTCCGATGCAACCCGAAATCCGGTGTCCCATCTGTATGGCGCGCCCATGGTGGATATGGATCATGCCCATGTGTGGGCATGGGATGCGCGACCATTTCCCGATTTTCCGGGCCAGGTCGAGGTCTGGAACGACGGGGACAACTACACGCTGGGGCATTGGCTGAACGGCCGGGCGACAAACCAACCCTTGTCTGCCGTGGTCCGAGAGCTCTGTCAGAGGTCCGGAGTGGACCAGATTGACACAGATAGGCTTTACGGAATCGTCCGCGGCTTTCTGCAGTCGGACATCTCGACTGCCCGGGCGGCGCTTCAACCACTCATGCTTGCCTTCGGTTTTGATGTGGTCGAGCGTGACGGCAGCATACGCTTTGTCACGCGAGACGGGCGGGCGGTGGACACGATCGCTGAGGAAGATCTTGCCGTTCTGGCCGATGTCGACGGGCGATTTGAGACGACGAGAGCGCCCGAGGTTGAAACCTCGGGTGTCGTTCGGGTGGGCTTCATCGAGGCACAGTCAAGCTATGAGGTACGCTCGGCCGAAGCGAGATTTCCTGACGAGGAGGCCAAGGGCGTTTCGCAGACGGACGTGCCGCTTGCCTTGACCCGGAATGAAGCACTGAACACGGCCGAACGCTGGTTGGCGGAAGCGAGAGTGGCGCGTGACGGGGCGCGCTTTGCGCTGCCGAAGTCGCGGCTTCGAATCGGAACGGGCGATGTAGTCATGCACGAAGGGCGCCGGTATCGGATCGACAGGGTAGAGCAGGCCGAAGCGCAGCTTCTGGACGCAGTTCGCGTCGAGGCGGGGATCTATCGTCCGTCCGACGCAAACGGAGAAAGAATAGTGACACGGGAGAAACTTTCTCCGGTTCCGGTCTTTCCAGTGATGTTGGATCTGCCCCTTCTGACTGGTGACGAAGTTCCACACGCGCCCTATGTTACCGTCGCTGCCGACCCTTGGGCCGGGTCTGTTGGGGTTTGGTCCGCAAGTCAGGATGCGGGTTATGTTCTGAACCGCCTGGTTGCAGGGCCTGGCGTGATTGGTCTGACTGAAACCGTGCTGCACAGGGCACCAGTTGGAGTTTGGGACAGAGGTGCCCCCTTGCGTGTCAGTTTGTCCGGTGGACAATTGGCTTCGGCGGACATGCTTTCGGTGCTGAACGGGCGGAATGCCATGGCGATCGGTGATGGAAGCGGCGCAAACTGGGAGGTGTTTCAGTTTGCCAGCGCCCAGATTGTTGCACCTGAAGTCTATGATGTCTCCTTGCGTCTTCGCGGGCAGTTGGGCACAGATGGTTTGATGCCTGACAGCTGGCCGGTCGGCAGCACTGTGGTGCTGCTTGACACTGGTTTGACGCAGATCGACTTGCCGCTGTCCTCGCGAGGTCTTGTCCGCTTCTATCGGTTTGGTCAGGCCGCCAGAGGCTTTGACGACATCAATGTCGTCTTGCGCGCCGAAGCGTTTGACGGGGCCGGCTTGCGACCCTATCCGGTTGCTCATCCCCGATACACAGTCGAGGGCGACGGGGCTATCAGCACGAGTTGGACGCGACGAACCCGAGTGGATGGCGACAGTTGGCAAGCCATTGAAGTGCCCTTGGGTGAGGCTTCGGAAAGCTATTTGCTGCGCATCGTGCAGGGAACAGTGACCAAGGCGGAATACACGTCGCCCGTCCCGCATTTCAGCTATTCCGCGCAGATGCGGCTGGCTGACCTTCTGCCCGGCCCCTTCCGGATCGACATCGCACAGATGTCGATGCAATACGGTCCGGGCCCTTACCGAAGTCTCGAGATTGCGGGCTGAGATGCGGCCACCGATTGCCGCGGAGGTGTTGCTGTTCGCAAGGGTCCTCATGTGTTTTCCCAAGTGCGCAAGGGAAAGGAAAGCGCATGCCATCCTAGAGGAGGTTGTTGCCGCCGAACGCCACCGTCTGGCGACCTGTCGGCCCCACCCGGATTACGGCGATGGCAGCCTGATGGACCGTTGCCACCGGCTTTGCCCACGGGCAGAGCCGCTTGCTGACGATCCGGACTTTCTGCATGCACTTGTCGTGGTTGCCGAAGCATTGCAGCACGGGTCCATGGCATGTTGGCAATGGACAAAGATTTGCGCCCGGTAGAGGCTTTGCGCTATGCTATGCTATGGAATGGTTTTCCTAGGAGCCTCCCAATGATCGAGATCAAGCCCAGTCTATCCGTTGTCGATCCGGTCTGGCGACGGGTCTGCGAAGAGGCTGTGGACGCTATCCGCAACGAGCCGCTTCTGGGTGGGCTCATTCACTCTGGCCTTTTGCACCACAGCACGATGGAACGGGCGCTGGCTTACCGCTTTTCGCTGAAGTTTGCGTCAGGGGAGATGAGCGAGCAGATCCTGCGAGAGATTGCGGACGAGGGCTTTGATGCAGATCCAGAGATCGGGGCTGCAGCGCGCTCGGATCTTATGGCGGTCTTCGAACGTGACCCTGCTTGCCACCGGTTCTTGCAGCCGATCCTTTTCTTCAAGGGGTATCAGGCTGTTCAGGCGTACCGGATCGGACACTGGCTGTGGCGGACCGGACGTATCGACCTTGCATATTTCGTGCAGATGCGTGTGTCCGAGGTTTTTGGCGTCGACATCCACCCTGCAGCAAAGTTGGGCAAGGGGATCATGATCGACCACGCCCATTCCATCGTCATCGGCGAAACCGCGGTTGTCGGGGACAATGTATCGATGCTTCATTCGGTAACGCTTGGCGGAACTGGAAAGGCGGATGGCGACCGCCATCCAAAGATCGGGGATGGTGTCCTGATCGGGGCGGGGGCGAAAGTGCTTGGCAACATTCATGTTGGCCGGTGCTCACGGATCGCGGCCGGCTCGGTGGTGCTGGAAGATGTGCCGCAGAACACGACCGTTGCAGGCGTTCCGGCGCGTGTGGTGGGCAAGGCGGGTTGCGCACAACCCTCTCTCAGCATGGACCAGATCCTGAAGGCCGAATGATCGGTCGCGAATGATCCGCTCATTTCGTGATCTTCTTGCACGGGTAGTGGGCCAGGTCATCTCGCTTTTTGCCCGCTTTGTGACGGCTCCTCGGGCAATCTGGTTGGGGATAGAGCCCGTTCAGCGCCAACGCTTGTATTTTGCCAACCACACCTCGAACGGCGACTTCGTTCTGCTTTGGACGGTCCTGCCCGGGCCCATCCGGCACAGGACCAGGCCGGTCGCCGCGCTGGATTACTGGCTCTCCTCACCGCTGCGGGCTTTCATCGGTTGCTACGTCTTCAATGCCGTTCTGATCGACAGACGACCCGAGGCGCGAACCGAGGACCCTGTGACGCAAATGGTTTCCGCACTCGACGATGGTTTTTCTCTGATCCTGTTTCCTGAAGGCAGGCGCAACATCTCGCAAGACGCGCTTTTGCCATTCAAGTCGGGCCTCTATCATCTTGCCACACGCAGGCCGGACGTGGACCTTGTGCCAGTGTGGATTGCCAATCTGAACAAGGTTTTGCCCAAGGGCCATGTCGTACCCGTGCCGCTTTTGTGCATTCTGACCTTTGGGGCTCCACTACGGCTTCTCCCCGGAGAGACGAAGGATGTCTTCCTGGCACGTGCCTCGGCCAGCCTGCTTGCGCTTGGCCAAAACGCAAGACCATCGGCGCCATGACGGCTCCAAACCTCATCTGGCTGCTTGCCGGAGTTGGCGGCATTCTGGTGATTGCAACAGTGGTTGGAGAGATGCTCCGGCTGCGGCTGTCTCCTGACCGAACAAATCCTGTGATCGAGAACCTGAACGCACGCATTGCTGCGTGGTGGGTAATGGTCGGCCTTCTTGCGATTGCCTTCATGGCCGGCAAGGTCGGCGTGGTGGTTCTTTTTGCACTTTGTTCCTTCGCGGCACTGCGCGAATTTCTGACCCTGACCGCCTATGACCGAGCTGATCACTGGTCACTCGTTGCCTCATTTTTCCTGATCCTGCCGCTGCAGTATTACCTTGTGATGATCGACTGGTACGGAATGTACGCGGTGTTCATCCCGGTCTATGTCTTTCTGCTTCTTCCAGTTCTGTCGGCGTTTCAGGGAACTGCGCGCGAGTTCCTGACCAGGGTGTCTGAAACGCAGTGGGCCTTGATGATCTGCGTCTATTGCGTCAGCCATGTTCCGGCGTTGCTTTTTCTTCAGATTCCCGGGTTCGAGGGGCGCAATGTCATCCTCATCGCCTATCTTATCTTCGTGGTGCAGTTGTCGGACGTGATGCAGTATGTCTGGGGCAGGCTTGTCGGGCGCAGGAAGATTGCACCCCAGCTTTCGCCGTCAAAAACCTGGGAGGGCATGATTGGCGGAGTGCTCACTGCAACGGTTGCCGGAACAGCGCTTTGGTGGATGACTCCATTCTTGCCACTTCAGGCAGCAGTTCTTTGCCTGGTGATCACGATGATGGGTTTCTTCGGCGGTCTGGTCATGTCGGCAGTCAAGCGTGACAAGGGGATCAAGGACTGGGGCCACCTGATCGCAGGGCATGGCGGGTTCATCGACCGGCTGGACAGCGTCATCTTTGCGGCCCCGATATTCTTCCACATCACACGCTATTACTGGTCGCTCACATGAACGATCTTCCGCCCGACCTGTCCCCGGCCGCAGCAGATACAACGACCCGCCGCCCGCTCGCCTCGCGGACATCGGGCTGGGCCGCCAAGCTTGCAACTTGGGCCATCAAAAATGGCTACACCCCCAACCAGATTTCCCGCGCCTCTGTCGGCTTTGCGGCAGTGGGCCTTGTCTTCTACGCGCTTTCGCCCTTTGGGCCCGGGGTTCTGCAATCCCTCTGGCTGCTCCTCGCCGCCGCCGCCATCCAGGCCCGGCTGGTATGCAACCTGATCGACGGAATGGTCGCGGTCGAAGGCGGGCAGGGCACCAAGGACGGCCCCTTCTGGAACGAGGCGCCGGACCGCCTGTCAGACCTGCTCTTCCTGATCGGAGCCGGGATCGCTACCGACAACCCCGGCCTCGGGACGCTGGCCGCTGCACTTGCCATCGCCACCGCCTATGTGCGTGAGCTTGGCCGGGCTGAGGGATTTCCCCCCGACTTCTCCGGCCCTCTTGCCAAGCCGCAGCGGATGGCGGTGCTGACGGCAGGCACAGTCCTCGCCGCGTTCTATGCCAGCGAATGGACCCTGGAGGCCACGCTCTGGATCATCGTCGCCGGCACCGTGGTCACAATCTTGCGCCGTTCGCTGACCCTGATCGGGAGTTTAAACTCACGATAAGAAATGGGAGGCCGAAGCCCCCCAATTCCCTGCTCCAAATATCCCACGTGGGTGCGGGGGTGTGAAACCCCCGCTTCTCCAGATCAGGCCAGCATTACCATCGGGTTTTCCAGGGCCTCGATGATCGCCTTCAGGAACTCGGCCCCCAAGGCCCCATCGATCACCCGGTGGTCGACCGACAGCGTCATCGACATCACCGTCGCCACGCCAATCGTCCCGTCCGCCATGACAACCGGCTTCTTGATCCCGGCCCCGACTGCCAGGATCGACCCATGCGGCGGGTTGATGACGGCGTCGAAGTTCTCGATCCCCATCATCCCCAGGTTCGAGATCGCGAAACTGCCGCCCTGATACTCATGCGGGGCCAGCTTCTTCGTCTTGGCCCGCCCGGCAAGATCCTTCATCTCGGCCGAAAGCGCCGAAAGCGACTTCTTGTCGGCATCGCGCAGGACGGGGGTGAAAAGGCCACCCTCCACCGCCACAGCCACCGCCACATCCGACGGCTTCAGCCGCAGCATCCGGTCGCCGGCCCAGACCGTGTTCGCCGCAGGCACCGCCTGCAACGCCATGGCACAGGCCTTGATGATGAAGTCGTTGACGCTCAGCTTCACCCCACGCCCTTCAAGCTGCTTGTTCAGTGTCTCGCGGAACGCCATCAGCGCGTCCAGCCGCACGTCGCGCCGCAGGTAGAAATGCGGGATCGTCTGCTTCGCCTCCGTGAGCCGGGCCGCCACCGTCCTGCGCATCCCGTCCAGCGCCACTTCGTCGTAGGGCCGGTCGGCATACATCTTCAGCACCGTCTCGGTCGCCATGC
>JAPLPF010000135.1 GCA_026400325.1 Rhodobacterales bacterium | reverse complement strand
CTTCCGATATGAAACTGACGCCACAGGAATTGGCCTATTGGGTTCAGACACTCTTTCATTTGCGATCCATCCAGTAGCGCTTACGATTTTCGTCCGTGATATTGCTATTCTATCAGTGTCCACCTCCGGTTTTTTGCAGCGGAAGATGGGTTTATGTAAAGACTTCCAGTTCATCGACGGAAACATGGGAAAGCTTCTTGTCTCTAACGCAATAAATTATAGAAACTTTACCTCAAACTGGTCCGCCTCTTTCTTCAGATATAGTTCACCACGCTATTTTGACCTACAGGGGGTGACGATGAATTCGAAGGATACCGGATTGGAAAGGTACTCAAGTGGCCTGCTGACTGACAGAGGTGGAAAGTTAGAAGAAGTAGGTCAAGACTTAGTTTGTGAAGTTCCATACTACCAGAAAAGCCACGGAAACATTAAGTTGATTTCATTGATTGAAATTTTAGAAATTCAGCGCGATTTGATGCAGATATACGACAAGATAGAACTAGATAAGAAACACAAAACGCAAATCCGGCGGACCTTTTCTGAACTTAATCATTCAATAGACGAAGCGGCGGATCTTTATGATCACTTGAACCCAATTCCTACATACCGGCGTCCGTTTACTAGAGGACTGTTTTAGCACTCATAGCACCTGTAGCTCGTCGCCTGCCCCACCTCCCGCCGTCGGCCCACGCCCCGCCCTACCACACCGCCCCGCCCGCATCGCCCGGCCCGCGCAAGCGTGCGCGGGCGTTCGACCCTGAAAACGGTCCACTGGACCGTTTTCACCCCGCAAATGCGGGGTCGGGTCTCACCCATGACGAAAACGGCCACTCCCGCGGATGCCCGACCAACCCGTGCTTCACCGGATTGATCCAGCAATACCGCACATGATCCGTGAAATCCCGGTCATCCCGGATGTGATGCTCCCAAAACCGCTTCTGCCAAATGGGGGCCTCGCCCCGTAGGTCGGGGTTCACCCCGACTCTTTCTTCATACGCCCCACCCCGGCGCACACGCCCGCCGTTTGCGCCATATCCGTTCCTTGGGATCGGAGTCGGGGTGAACCCCGACCTACGGACGTCGCGCGTAAACTGCGCCTTGATCGACGCCATCCTTATCGAGTAATCCGCATCCCCCTCCGGCAAGGTCCACACGCAATGCATATGGTCCGGCAACACCACCCACGCGTCAATCCCGAACGGCCGCTTCGCCCGCGTCACCGCTACCGCCTGCCGCAACACATCGACATGCCGCACCAGCGTATCCGCCCCCCGGTCCACCAGATTGACCGTGAAGAAAACGCAAGCGCCGGGCACCTTGGGACGAACATACACGGACATCGGCACATCATGCCTACCGCATGGTTAACACCCCGTTACCCGCCCACAGCTTGCCAAAACCCACATTACAATATACACTCCAACGCACATCACAGGACATGACCCAATGACCCGCCTTCTCACCCCCCACATCGCCACGATGACCGAACTGCGTGAGCCGCACAAAGTCCTGGAACGCTCGGGCGGCAAGCCGGTGGCGATCCTCAAGAACTCCGCCGTGGTGGCCTACCTCGTCCCGGAAGAGGCGGTGGACACAGGCAATCACCGCGTTGCCACGCTGGATGAGGTGATGGAGGCGCTGGAGCGCCGCCGTGCGGTCAACCAGCCGGTTCTGGATTACCTCAAAGACAAATGAATCTGCGGCTCCTCTCGCCAGACCTGGTCGAGGCGATCCACGATGCGATCCTGAACCCCGGCGAACTTCCCGGTCGGGCGCGGGACAAGTCGCTGGAGGCCGCCCTCGCCCGCGTCGACAACCGCCTTGCCTACGGCATGGTCGCGGATGCCTTCGACTTGGCCGCCGCCTATGCGATGGCCATTGCGCGCGGCCACTGCTTCAACGACGGCAACAAGCGCACCGCCCACCAGTCGATGGATACCTGCCTGACGCTGAACGGGATCGAGATCACCTGGGATGCACAGGACATCGGCCAGATCATCATCCGCTGCGCCCAGGGGCTGATGGAGGATGGCGACCTCGCCGACTGGCTGCGCGACAAGGCAAGAGGTGCGTGAAATCACGCCCCCTACCCCTTGCCCCGCGCCGCCCTACCTTCCGTCAAAGGAGCCGCCCAATGACCCTCACCCTCTACATCGCCACCGCCGCCGTCTTCCTGATCCTTGACGCGATCATGCTGACCCTGGTGATGAAACCCCTTTTCACCCGCCACATCGGCCCCCTGATGGCCGAGCCCATCCGCCTTGCCCCCGCCGCCCTCTTCTACCTCGCTTACGTCGCGGGCCTCGTCTACCTCGTCTCCCTCCCCGCGATCAGAACCGGCGCGCCGATCATCATCCCGGCGCTCATCATCGGGCTCATGGCCTATGGCACCTACGAGTTCACGTCCTGGACCATCATGAAGGACTGGCACTGGACGATGGTCGCGACCGACACGCTCTGGGGTGGGACGCTGACCGCCCTCTCCGCCTGGGCAGGGGTGGCGATCACCAGGGCGATCCACGGGTGACACCCTTTGCGGGGCTGCGGGCATGTGTTACCAATCGGTAAACGACCGCGCGTAACTATCTGAACAAGCAAGACAATCCGAAAATGTCCACCGTGGACAAGGAGAGACGATGATCCTTTACGGCATCCCCACCTGCGACACCTGCAAGCGCGCGCTGAAGACCCTGCAGGCGGCGGGGAAGGACGTGACCTTCCGCGACATCCGGGCCACCCCCCTGACCCCCGCCGAGATCGAGGCGATCACCCATGAATTCGGCGACCTCGCGGTGAACAGGCAGTCCACCACCTACCGCGCGTTCAACGATTTCCTGAAGGCCTCTGACCCCGAGGCGCAGATCATGGCCCAGCCGACCGTCATGAAACGGCCGGTCATCCAGGATGCGGATCGCTGGTATCTGGGCTGGGACAGCGCGACCGAAGCCGCGCTGACCAGGTAGGTCAAAGAATGCGCAGGTCGCCCGCCGACTCTTTTCCGTCACGGCCCGACTGCAGTTCGTAGCCGATCTTCTGGTTGTCGTTCAGGCCCTTGAGCCCGGCACGTTCAACCGCCGAGATATGCACGAACACGTCCTTGCCGCCATTGTCCGGCGCAATGAAACCGTAGCCCTTGGTCGAGTTGAACCATTTCACGGTGCCTGTCGGCATGCCGCTTCTCCTCTCAGAACCCCCCGTGGCGCCATTGCCGCGGGCCGTGGCATCAGGTCTTCCAGGGCCTTCGGGTACGAGAGGCGGTCAGGAATTCTGTCGTCACTGACGTGATGATGCCAATGATTCAGCGAAAATCAAGTTGCAAGGCGGGACAATCGACCGCGCAAGACGCGATCCAACGACAACGGGCCCCCACCTTTCACGATAAGCACAAGAAACAGCAGCATCCACAACGCCCGCTGGTCAAGGATCAGCGCGTCCGAAGCGCGGTCGAACCAGGCCCCGGCAGCGACATCATGGCCAAAGATATCGGTCAGGCTTTGCACGATGACGAACCCGGACATGCCCAGCGCCGCCAGTCTGGTGAACAGGCCAAGGACGATCAGCAACGGGAGCACAAACTCCGACCAGGCCCCGACAAGCACCACAAGCCGCTGCCAAAGGCCCATCGCCGCCACGTCATAGCCAGCCGCCTCGAAGGCCTTCGGAAAGATCTGCGCATAAGCCCCGAGAGAGGGGGTGAACAGGCCGTCCAGCTTGGTGCTGGCCGAGGCCCAGAAGTACCCGATCAGCACACCCGCAAACACAAGCCGGGCGGCACTTGGCAAAAGCCAGTCCGCCTGACGATCAACCCAGGCGCCAATACGGTCCAAAAGCGATAGAAGCAGGTTCATTCCTTCACCCCCACAATAGCCCTGCCAGAAATCAGCAGAGACAGGATTTCCGGCAAGTCACTGGCCGAAGCCGCAAGATCAAGGCTTTCTCCCAGGGGAAGTCCGTCAAGAAGGCCCTGGACGAAGGCGCCGCCACCCCGGGGCAGAAGATGCGGGCGCGGATCGAAGTCGGGGCGCAGGATCAGCGCGTCCTCGGCGTCCGGGCCGGGTGCCGGTCCGCCCTCGGCGTTTGCGGTCCAGATCGACACCACCGGCCAGCGCGACCGGACCAGCCGCAGGGACGGGGCCAGCTCCAATCGCAGCGCGGCAATGTCGGACCGCAGCAGGTGCTGGAACTCTGCCTCGGGCAAGGGTTGGCTGTCGGCTGCATGGTAGCTTTCCCGCATCACCTGATCCAGACGGGCAACATCGGGCAGATAGCCAAGCCCGGCCGCAGGCGGGAAGCCTTCAAGAAACCCGGGAAACTCATCACCATAGAGCATCAGGATACGTGACTGGGGCGGATGGGCCCGCAGGAAAACGCCGGCCATTGCGGCAAAGAACGCCTCTCCAACCAGCTTGCGCACGGTGGGAAACGAAGCCTCAAGCGCGCGCGTCAGCGACGCGGCCACGTTGTTGCGATAGACGGAAAACCGCTTGGGGGCGGGGCGTCCCTTCGGATCGACCAGCCCGGCAGGCACAGCGGCTTCCGGGTCAAGCAGTGCGCGGACGAAGTCGGCTTGCCTCATGCGACAGGCCCGAGGATCCGCGCCGCGCGCGCGGCCTCGGCCTGCAGGATCGGCCAGTCCGGCACGTCATTGTCCCATTCGATCAGCGTCGGCTGCGGGCCGGACTTCGCGATCATACGGGCGTAAAGGGCCCAGACCGGGTCGACCACTTCGGCCCCGTGGCTGTCGATCAGAAGGCGATTGCCATGGTCGTCGCGGTCCTCGTCATGACCGCCAAGGTGAATCTCGCCGACATGATGCATGGGAAAGGCGTCAAGGTAGGCCGCGGGATCATAATTCTGATTGATGCCAGAGACATAGACGTTGTTCACGTCCAGAAGAAGGCCGCAGCCGGTGCGTTGCGCAATTGCGGCCAGGAAATCGACCTCGCTCATCGCCGTTTCGGCAAAGGCGAGGTAGGTCGAGGGATTTTCCAACAGCATCCGGCGGCCCAGCACCTCCTGCACCCGGTCGATGTGGTCACAGACCCGGGTCAGAGTCGCGGGCGTGTACGGCAGCGGCAAGAGGTCGTTCAGATAGGCCCCGTCGTGGGTGGACCAGGCCAGATGCTCGGAAAAGCTTGCCGGGTTCAGCCAGCCGACAAGCTGGCGCAGGCGGTCAAGGTGGTCGGCGTCCAGCGGGCCTTCGCCGCCGATCGACAGGCCAACCCCGTGGACCGAGATCGGGAACCGTTCGGCAAGGTGGCGCAATTGCGCCAACGGACGACCGCCCGCGCCCATGTAATTCTCGGCATGCACTTCAAGCCAGCCAACCGGGCCTGCATCAGCCATGATCGCGGCGAAGTGCTGCGGCTTGTAGCCGATGCCGGGGCATGTGGGCAGTCGGTTCGTGATCTGGTCAAGCATGGGGCATCCCTCGTGCGGCGCCCCCCGGACCGACAGACCGGGGGGCCCATGGCGTCAGGCAGCGGGTACGTCGCGGGTCAGCGCTTCCAGCGAGCCGGTCCGGGCCATCCCATCTGCGGCAGCGGGAAGTTCCATGGTCATGCAGGTGCCTGCCGGGACCAGTTTCCAGGAATTGCCCTGATAGTCGACTTTCGAGGTCCCGGCACAGGTGGTGCCTTCACCGGCCGCACAATCGTTCTGCCCGGCCAGCGCCACGCCAAAGCACTTTTCGTTTTCCTGCGCCATAGCTGCCGTGGCCGACAGGGCGGCCATCAAGGCGCCGGCGATCACAAGGGATTTGGACTGGTAAGACATGGAAGCATCCTTCTCTGGCTTCGTTTCGGGTTGGTGTGGTCGATTTCGGTGTGTCCGCTTCATCGCGTCACGGATAACAGTTCGGTGCCTCGCGGCCGATGTTACTCCTCAACCTGCCGACTCTACGGTTTCGTGATCAGGACACCCCGCAGCCAAAACAGGAAGCCCCCTGCGCAAGACAGGGGGCTATTCATGCAGATCAAGGGGTTGGGTCAGTTTCCGGCCGGCGGAAGTGCCTCAAAGCCAAGGGTGGCGATCGCAGATTCAAGGCTGATCGTTTCAGTGCGCGCCTCGCCAAGGCGGCGGATTGAAACAGTTCGCGCCTCAACTTCCTGCATCCCGATGGCGAGGATCACCGGAACCTTGCCGACGGAATGTTCACGGACCTTGTAGTTGATCTTTTCGTTGCGGGTATCAGCCTCGGCCCGCACACCAGCCTTGACCAGGGCCGCCACTACCTCGCGCACGAAAGGATCGGCGTCCGAGACGATGCTGGCCACCACGACCTGACGCGGGGCCAGCCAGAACGGCATCTTGCCTGCGTAATTCTCCAGCAGGATGCCGATGAAGCGTTCAAAGCTGCCAAGGATCGCCCGGTGCAGCATGACCGGCGTATGCTTCATCCCGTCCTCGGCGACATACTCCGCCCCCAGTCGCAGAGGGGTGTTCCAATCCGCCTGAAACGTCCCGCATTGCCACTCGCGGCCAATCGCGTCGGTAAGCTTGAAGTCAAGCTTCGGGCCATAGAACGCGCCATCGCCGGGGTTGATGGAATAGGGGTATCCCCCCTTCTCAATGGCTTTTGCCAGCGCGTTTTCCGCCGTATCCCAGACCTCGTCCGACCCGACCCGCACATCCGGTCGGGTGGACAACTTGATCTCGAATTTCTCGAAACCCAGGTCCTTGTAGACGCTGGACAGAAGCGCGATGAAATTGATGCACTCCTGCTCAAGTTGGTCGACCGTGCAGAAGATATGCGCGTCGTCCTGTGTAAAGCCGCGCACCCGCATCAGCCCGTGCATGGACCCCGACGATTCATACCGATGGCATGACCCGAACTCGGCCAGCCGCAAGGGCAGGTCGCGATAGGATTTCAGGCCCTGATTGTACACCTGCACATGGCAGGGGCAGTTCATCGGCTTCAGCGCGTTGATGCGCTTTTCCTTGGCACCTTCTTCGTCAACTTCGACGATGAACATGTTCTCGCGGTAGGCCTCCCAGTGGCCGGACCGTTCCCACAACACCCGGTCCACGACCTGCGGTGTCTTGATTTCCTTGTAGCCCGCGGATTTGAGACGCCCGCGCATGTAATCCTCAAGCTGGCGATAGATCGTCCAGCCATTCGGATGCCAGAAGACCATGCCGGGGGCTTCTTCCTGCAGGTGGAACAGCTCCATCTCGCGGCCGAGCTTCCTATGGTCGCGCTTCGCGGCCTCTTCCAGCATCGTCAGATGGGCCTTCAGGTCATCACGGTTCCTGAACGCCACGCCATAGATGCGCTGCAGCATCGGGCGGCTGGCATCGCCCAGCCAGTAGGCCCCTGCAACATGCGTCAGCTTGAAGGCATCTGCCGGAACCTGCCCCGTGTGCTGCAGGTGTGGCCCACGGCACAGGTCCTGCCAGTTCCCGTGCCAGTACATCCGCAGGTCTTCGCCTTCGGGGATGCGGTCGATCAGCTCCAGCTTGAAGGGTTCGTGACGACCCCGGTAGTATTCCACCGCCTTCGCGCGCGGCCAGACTTCGGTGCGCACCGGTTCGCGGGCGTTGATGATCTGCTTCATGCGCGCTTCGATCTGGCCCAGGTCTTCGGGGGTGAAGGGGTCCTCGCGGTCAAAGTCGTAGAACCAGCCATAGTCCCGCACCGGGCCAATGGTGACCTTAACTTCGGGCCAGATTTCCTGCACTGCACGCGCCATGATGTGCGCGAGATCGTGCCGGATCAACTCCAGTGCCTGGCCTTCGTCCTTAAGCGTGTTCAGCGCGATCTTCGCATCACCGTTGATCGGCCATGCCAGATCCCAGTGCTTTCCATCGACCTGCGCAGAAATCGCAGCCTTGGCCAGCGACGGCGCGATGGAAGCCGCCACCTCGGCAGGCGTCACCCCGGCGGGATACTGGCGGACGTTGCCATCGGGAAATGTCAGGGAAATCTGGGCCATGGCCTGATCCTCGTCGGTTTGGCGCCTACGAAGCGCCCGGTTGCGGGTTATGTCGGCGGCTTTTGCCAAGGCCCCGGAGTGAAGTCAAGCCATGCGCGAAACTTCGCCCGGGGGTTGCACCCGGCCTGCCGGTTGCCCGTGATGCCTGCTATCCTTTGCGCATGACAACCTACCTGACCACCCCGCAAGGCCGCCACATTGCCTACCATCAGTTGCCCGGGAAGGAACCGGGCCTGGTCTTTCTTGGCGGTTTCCGGTCGGACATGACCGGGTCCAAGGCGATGCATCTGCAGGCCTGGGCTGCCGAGTCCGGCCGGGCATTCCTGCGCTTTGACTATTCCGGCCATGGCCAGTCGCTCGGGGCGTTTGAGGATGGGGCGATCAGCGACTGGCGCGAAGATGCTGCCGCCGTGATCGAGACCCTGACCGAGGGGCCACAGGTGCTGGTCGGGTCGTCCATGGGCGGCTGGATTGCGCTTTTGCTTGCCCGCGACATGCCCGAACGGGTGGCCGGGCTGGTCGGCATCGCCGCGGCGCCGGATTTTACCGAAACCATGTGGGAGCATGAGTTCACGCTGGCGGAACGCACCCGGTTGCTGGAAGAGGGCCTGGTCCTGCGCCCGTCGGATTACTCGGACGAGCCCTACCCGATCACCCGCCGCCTGATCGAGGACGGCAAGCAGAACCTCGTCCTGAACCGCCCGCTGTTGTTGCCCGCGCCAGTGCGCCTGTTGCAGGGAACCGCCGACACCGACGTGCCGCAAGCGGTGGCATTGCACCTGCTGGACCATATCTCCAGCCCCGATCTGCAACTGACGCTGGTACAGGGCGCCGATCATCGCTTCTCCAGCCTTTCCTGCCTGACCCTGCTCAGCCGCACAGTCGAAGATCTCTTGGCCGAAGTTTCCAGAACCGCTGCAGCCCAGCACCAGGATTTGCAGAAATCAAACGTCAGATAGAAAAGCCACAGTTTCCCGACAAGCTGGAGGTTTTCGGAATCCACGATTGATTACATTCACTTGTAGGATAGGCTGTACAGATGTGGGAATGTCCGCCCCGGCGGTTTCCCTGAACCGCGGTAAGAAGGCGCCCCCGTG
Source organism: Rhodobacterales bacterium (assembly GCA_026400325.1). Lineage (GTDB taxonomy): Bacteria > Pseudomonadota > Alphaproteobacteria > Rhodobacterales > Rhodobacteraceae > Tabrizicola. Next base: position 12,030 of record JAPLPF010000135.1, on the reverse strand, counting down.
ATCGAGCCTCTTGTCCTGATCCCCGGCTTCATGGCTGACGCGCGCAGCTTCATGCCCCAGCTTGCACATCTGGGGGCCTCTCGGCCGGTGATCGTCCTGACCCCGGGGCTGGCTGACACGGTGGAAAAGGTCGCGGCCGAAGCCGCTCCGCATCTGCCTGCTAGGTTTGCCGTGCTTGGCCACGGTCTGGGCGGCAACATCGCGATCGAACTTCTGCGCCGCCGCCCCGAGGCTGTCAGCCGCATCGCCCTTATCGCGACTGACCCGTTGCCTGAACCCCCGCAACTGGCCGCAGCGCAAGAGGCGCTTCTGGTTGCGGCCAAGACCGGCCATATGGCCGATTGCATTGCGCAGATGCTGCCGGCCACGGCCTTGCACGCTGCACCCTGGCGGGGCGAAATCCTCGCTCTGGTCCAGGATATGGCCGCAACCCTTGGCCCCGACCAGTTCCAACGCCAGTTGCGCGCCATGCAGCGCCGTCCGGACCAGCAAAAGACCCTGCGCAAGGCCAATGTGCCGACGCTGATCCTTGCAGGCGTTGCAGATACCATCGTCCCCCGGCGGCGGGCCGAGTTCATGGCCGGCATGATGCCGCAAGGCTGCCTTGAGGTGATTGCCGACGCAGGCCACCTGCCGCAACTGGAACAACCCGAGGCAGTCACCCGGGCGCTGGATACGTTCCTGTCGGGTCGCCTGCCAACCTTGATGCTGGCCTGAGACCTACTGCCCCGCCGCCAGCGCGATCTTCGGCTTGCGCCCGGAGCCCGAAGCCCTGGTCCCCGAAGCCCTGTCGACGAAGTTCAACACCAGCGGGCGGATGTTGAGACGCCAGCTTTTCCCGGCAAAGATGCCGTAATGCCCGGCACCAGGTTCCAGATGCTGGGCCTTCTTGTCGTCGGACAACCCGGTCAGAAGGTTCAATGCGGCCACGCATTGACCTGGGGCCGAGATGTCATCATTCGCGCCCTCGACTGTCATGACGGCGACCCTGGTGATCGCACCCATGTCAACCCGACGACCTGCCACCACAAAGCTGTTGGTCGCGATCTCGCGGTTCTTGAAGATGCGTTCGACGGTCGAGAGGTAAAACTCGGCAGTCATGTCCATCACGGCCAGGTATTCGTCGTAAAACCGGTTGTGCGCGTCATGGTCAGACGCCTCGCCGCGCGAAACGCGGAACACCTGTTCGGAAAAAGCCTTGGTGTGGCGCTCGGCGTTCATGGTGATGAAGCTTTGCAGCTGCAAAAGCCCCGGATAGACCAGCCGCCCCGCGCCCTTGTATTTGAACCCGACGCGCTGGATCGCCAGATGTTCCAGTTGGCCCATCGTGACCCGGCGGCCAAAGTCCGTCACCTCGGTCGCAGCGGCGTCGGGGTCGACCGGGCCGCCGATCAGCACCAGCGACTTCGGCTGCGCCTCGGGGTCCTCAGCCGCAAGATAGGCAACTGCGGCCAGGGTCAGCGGCACCGGCTGGCAGACGGCAATGACATGCGTCTCAGGGCCAAGCGCCTTCATGAATTCGGCCAGATACAGCGTGTAATCCTCGACGTCGAACTTGCCGGCGCTGACGGGAATGTCACGGGCATTGTGCCAGTCGGTGACGTAGACATCGGCGTCCGGCAAAAGCGACGCGACGGTTGACCGCAGAAGCGTGGCGTAATGGCCCGACATCGGTGCCACCAGCAGGATCTTCCGGGCCATCGGCGGGCGACGGCGGACGAAGAACTGGACCAGGTTGCCGAAAGGCTTTTCCACCACCGGCGTCACGTCGACCAGATGGTCCTGCCCATCAGGGCCCACGATGGACCGGATGCCCCAGTCGGGCTTGGCAATCATCCGGCTGAAGCTGCGTTCCGCCACTTCACCCCAGGCGGCCATGATCGGCAGCATCGGGTTCATCGACATTGCAAAGGCAGGGTAACTCGCAAAGGCCCTGGCCGAGGCGCCCAACCACTCATTGGTGTTGCGGGCACTTTCCATCAGGTCGTAGGTGAACATATACTTCATACCATCTCCTTGCCCGCGGGGGGGCCGATGTGGCATGGCCGACCAGGGCGGGGCGACGCGATGCTGCACAGCGGCGACGATAGGGGGGAAACGTTAGCATGACAACACCAGAGAATTCCCCCGGTCCCGAATCTGCGGAAGACGCCGCGGCCCGCGCCGTCCGGCTGAACGCCAATCTTGTCCGGGTCGACGAGTTGTCAAAGCGCCTGACCGACGCGCTGAGCCATCGTCGCCAGACCGACAGCGCCCTGAATGGGCCAGCGCCGGATGTCTACATGAAGGCCGCCGCCGCCTATCTGGCCGAGATGATGCAGAACCCGGCAAAGGTGGTCGAACATCAGGTCAGCTATTGGGGCAAGACGCTGAAGCATTACGTCGAGGCGCAAGCTACCCTTGCCAAGGGCGAATTCAAGGCACCACCGGACCCGGGGCCGAAAGACCGCCGGTTCCAGAACCCGCTTTGGGAAACCCACCCGTTCTTCAACTACCTCAAGCAGCAATACCTCTTGAACTCCGAGGCGATCACCACCGCCGTCGGTGACATGGAGACGCTGGACCCGGCCGATCGCCGCCGGGTGGATTACTTCACCCGCCAGATCGTCGACATGCTCAGCCCCACCAACTTTCTGGGAACCAACCCGGACGCGCTGGAAAAGGCCGTGGCCACCGACGGGATGAGCCTGGTGCAAGGGCTGGAAAATCTGGTCCGCGACATCGAAGGCAATCAGGGCGATCTGCTGGTCACTCTGGCCGACCGGGACGCGTTCAAGGTTGGCGAAAACCTCGCCACCACACCGGGCGAAGTGGTCTTTCGCAACCGGATGCTGGAGCTGATCCAGTACGCGCCCACCACGGAAAAGGTCCACAAGACGCCCCTGCTGATCTTCCCGCCCTGGATCAACAAGTTCTACATCATGGACCTGAAACTGCAGAATTCGCTGATCAAGTGGATCGTGGACCAGGGGTTTAGCCTTTTCGTCGTGTCCTGGGTCGATCCGGACATGACCTATGCCGGCACCAGCATGGACGATTACATCCGCGACGGATTCCTTCGCGCGATGGCCGAAGTGCGGCGCATCACTGGCGAGGCGCAGATCAACGCCACCGGCTACTGCATTGCAGGCACCACGCTGGGCCTGACGCTTGCCCATCTGCAAAAGGCGGGCGACGCGACGGTGAAGACCGCCACGTTCTTCACCACGCTGGCCGACTTCTCGGACCCGGGTGAGGTTGGCGTCTTCCTCAACGACGATTTCGTCGACGGGATCGAGCGCCAGACCGCGCAGGACGGCATCCTGTCCAAGGTGTTCATGGGCCGGACCTTCAGCTTCCTGCGCTCGAACGATCTGATCTACGCGCCGGCAATCAAATCCTACATGCTGGGCGAGGCACCGCCTGCCTTCGACCTTTTGTACTGGAACGGCGACGGCACCAATCTGCCCGCGACGATGGCGATCGAGTATCTGCGTGGCCTGTGTCAGAACGACGGGTTCGCCAAGGGCGAGTTTCAGGTTTTCGGCAAGCCCGTCAGCCTTGCGGACGTTCGCCTGCCCTTGATCGCCATCGCCTGCGAGACGGACCACATCGCCCACTGGCGCGGCAGTTTCAACAGCATCAAGCAGATGGGATCGACCGACAAGACCTTCATCCTGTCGCAGTCCGGCCATATCGCCGGGATCATCAACCCGCCCTCGAAGGACAAGTATGGCCACTACACCAATGACGCCCCCGTCACGGGCGCGCCGGATGACTGGCGGCAGACCGCGACCTTCCACCAGGGCAGCTGGTGGCCGCGCTGGGGCAAGTGGTTGGCAGGGCATTCCGGGCCGATGGTCAAGGCCCGCCATCCTGTCGATTCGCTGGCCCCCGCGCCGGGAACCTATGTCGTGGCCCGACCGGCACCCTGACATTTCAGCACCATTCCCTATGGTTAACCATTCGCAACCGCCGGTTTTGCTGCAATGCAGAAAGAGACTTGAAATGCTGCACCGCAGCACGTATATCATGGTCATGGAAAAGCGGGCCGGTGCCCGCACATAGCGGAGCAACTCACATGACCAAGACCCCCGATTTCGCCAAGACCATGCAGGACATGATGGCCTCGTTCCCGGTTGACGCCTCGGCGTTCCAGAACGCGTTCAAGACCCAGGCTGCCTTTGCCGAGAAGTTCTCGAAGGTCGCCCTTGAAGCTGCCGAAAAGTCCACCGAGATCACCTCGAAATGGGCCAAGGATTCGATCTCCAAGCTGACGGACGTGTCCAAGGCCAAGACCGAACCGACCGACTACACCAAAGCCGCAACCGATTTCGCTTCGGCCGCTGCCGAGATGGCTGCCGAAAACCTGGCCGCCTTCGCTGAAGTCGCGAAGAAAGTGCAGATGGAAACGGTCGAACTGATGCTGGCTGCCGGCAAGGACATGTCGGAAGACGCGACCGCCGCCGTCAAGAAAGCCACCGCCGAAGTGACCTCGGTGGCCAAGAAAGCCGCTGCAGCAGCGAAGTAAGCTGTTGGCGCACAACGTTCCACCCTACTGGGTGGCAGGGCCCGGGATAATGTCCCGGGCCCTTTGCGTTTTCGACGCGTTGCGTTAGGATCGGTTGCATGAGCGATCTTATCATCTGGACCTGGGACTGGGTCCCCAACGGCCCGCGTGGCCATGTCCGCGACATTCGCCTGCGCTGGGCGCTTGAAGAGGCCGGGTTGCCTTATGGGGTCCGCACCGTGCCAATCGCCGACAGAGGGGCAGAGCTGGTCGCCCGCCAGCCCTTCGCGCAAGTCCCTTTTCTGGAAGACGGCGACATCCGGCTTTTCGAAAGCGGCGCCTGCCTTCTGCACCTCGCCGAGAAAAGCGAAACCCTCATGCCAAGCGACCCGCAAGGCAGGGCCGATACGCTGCAATGGGTGATCGCTGCACTGAACTCGGTCGAAATGGTCACCGTGCCCTGGTGGTTCATCGGGCTTCAGAAGCCGCCGGAAAACCCGATGGCGGGCTGGCTGGGTCAGCGGCTGCAGCGGCTTGAGGACGTGCTGTCCGGGCGCGACTGGCTTGCGGCCGGGCGCTTTACCGTTGCCGACATCCTGATGGCCGACATTCTGCGCGTGTCCACCTTGCGCCGGCAGCTTGACCCGTATCCTGCGCTTGGTGCCTATCTCGACCGTGTCCTGGATCGCCCGGCCTTCGCCAAGTCGCTGCAGGACCAGCTTGACCACTTTGCCGCAGCCGACGCAGCCCGCGCGGCAACGTAAGGCCGCCGCTCTTTCCTTTTGCTGCGCCCTCCCTTAAGCTTCTCTGCGGGTGCAAAGTGATCCGGGGGGAACCATGGCCGTTACCGACAAGCCACTCTTGATCAAGCGCTATGCCAGCCGACGGCTCTACAACACCGAAACGTCGGATTACGTCACGCTTGAAGACATTGCCGGGTTCATCCGGCAGGGTCGCGAAGTGCAGATTGTCGATCTGAAATCGGGTGACGACCTGACCCGGCAATACCTTCTGCAGATCGTGGCCGAACACGAATCCAAGGGCGAAAGCGTCCTGCCCGTCGACGTGCTGACTGACCTTGTCCGCAGCTACACCTCGGGCGTGCAGTCGATCGTGCCGCAGTTCCTTGCCTCCAGTTTCCAGATGCTGCGCGAAAGCCAGACCAAGATGATGGAAAACCTGACCACCTTCCCGAACCCGATGGCCGCCGTGCCGGGGTTCGATGCGATCAGGAAGCAGCAAGAGGCGTTCCTCAAGACCGTGATGGGCGGGATGCCCGGCTGGGCCGCGTCCGGCCCCACACGTGAGGACGATGCACCCACCCCTGCCTCTGACGATCTTGCCGACATCAAGAAGCAGCTGGCCGAGTTGCGGAAGAAGCTGTCGAAGCTCTGACCCATGGCCGAACCCGAAGGCCGCGTCACGCTGTGGGGGATCGAGACTTTCGTCGCCGCAGCGGAAGAAGGGTCGATCTCTGCGGCTGCACGGCGGCTGGGGGTCAGCCCTTCCGCCGTCAGCCAGCAGTTGTCCGGACTTGAGGCCGCGCTTGCGGCGGTGCTTCTGGATCGGTCGGGCCGACCCATGCAGGTCACCCCGGCGGGCGCGATGTTCCGCCGTCACGCCCAGACCATCCTGAATGCCGCCTCCGAGGCGCGGGCCGAACTTGCAATGGCCGACCTTGCGGGCATGACGACGCTGCGCCTTGGCGTGATCGAGGATTTCGACAGCGACGTGACCCCAAAGCTGTTGTCGATGCTGTCGCGCGAGTTGAAAGGCTGCCGTTTTCTTCTGGAAACCGGGGCCAGTCATCGCCTGCTGGACCAGCTTGAGGCCCGGGCGCTGGACGTCATCGTCGCCGCCGATTCCGGACTGGAAGGCGAAGGCGACTGGCGTGAGGTTCATCCCTTGATGACGGAACCCTTTGTGGCCGTCACCCCCCCGGGTGCTGCCATCGAAGACCTGCCGCTGATCCTGTACACTGCGCGGCACCTGATGGGCCGCCAGATCGCTGCCCATCTGTCACGCCTGGGGATGAAGCCCGCGCACCGGTTTGAACTGGACAGCTACGCAGCCATTCTTGCCATGGTCGCCGGGGGTGAGGGCTGGACAATCCTGACCCCCCTTGCCCTGCACCAGGCCCGCGCCTTTCGACCGCTGGTGGAAGTGCGCCCCCTGCCGTTCGCGGCCCTGCACCGCACGCTGTCGCTGACCGCGCGTGCCGGCATCCTGCGCGAAGTTCCGGCCCAGATCGCCGCGCGGCTGAAACCGCTTATAGCTCAGGAGGTGATCACCCCCGCGCTGGCGGACTGCCCGTGGCTTGCCCCTGCGCTTCGGGTGCTCTGACGGTCGGTTCGGACCGGCTGTGTCAGCCCCGCACCTCGGCTGCCGCGTCGACAATCGCCGCCGCGATATAGTCCAGCTCGGGCTCGGTCAGCCGTGTCGGCAACCGCACGTCGCAGGCCCGCATCAGCATTGCCCGGGTTTGCGGCAGCTCCGGCACTTCGCCCAGGAACTGCCAGTTCCAGAAGGCCCGCGCGTTGCCCTCGCTTAGCCCGAAGACCTGAACCGCCACGCCGCGCGCCTTGGCGGCTGTCTGGAAATCCCGCGCCTCGGCGTCCGACCAGCCGCCCGTCAGGTTGAACTGGATCGAATCCGGCGCGCGTTCCTCTGGCCCGAGGGCGTCCGGCACAACCAGATGCGCCGACCGGTTCAGCGCCTTGGCCACCCGGTCATGCCCGGCCCGCCCCTTTTCCACCCGATCCGCGACCAGCGGCAGTTGCGGACGGATCACCGCTGCCGACAGGTTCTGCATGCGCAGATTGTAAAGCGGCAGCTTGTTCTGCCAGTGCGCGCAGGAATTCGTCAGCCCGGGATGCTTTTTCCAGTTCGTCTCATAGGCGCCCGACATGATGATCGCCCGGGCCGCAATTTCGGGATCGTCGGTGATCAGGATGCCGCCTTCGCCCGCATTCACCAGCTTGTAGGACTGGAAACTGAAACAGCCGACGCGGCCGATGGTGCCGATGTTCCGCCCGCCCCAGACTGTGCCCAGACTGTGGGCGGCGTCCTCGATGACCGGCACCCCGGCTGCATCACAAAGCGCCATGATCGCGTCCATGTCGGATGTGTGCCCGCGCATGTGGGAAATCATCACCGCATCCGCATCCGGCAGCTTTTGCGCAAAGTCGCCCATGTCGACACGATAGTTTTCGCCCACCTCCACCAGAACAGGCTCGCAGTCGGCATGCACGACCGACGACGGCACAGCGGCGAAGGTGAAGGCCGGGATCAGAACCTTGGCACCCTTCGGCAGGTCCAGAGCCTTCAGCGACAGGAAAAGCGCCGCCGAACATGACGACACCGCCAGCGCATAGCGAGAACCCAGAAGGGCCGCAAACTCGGCTTCCAAGAGCGCCACGGGGGCATCGGCGGGGGCTGTGTAGCGAAACAGATCGCCGCTGCTCAAAAGGCGGTCGATCTCGGCGCGAGCGGCCTCGGGGATGGGTTCGGCGTCATAGACATTCGGGGCCAGGGTCTGACCATCGGGGGCCATCATGCACCTTTTCTGAAACTCATGTTCAGGAAAGGTGTAAACACCCGGCCCATGACGCGCCAGTGACAAATTCTTCTCTTTGCGTCTTTCCGCCTAGATTTTCACACCTGCACGGGCCGCAACCATACTGATGGTGGTTTCAAGCTCATGCCACGCCGTTCGCGCCATCGACCGGAAGACCATCACCTCAAAGGCGTAGTCCCCGGTCCGCAGGATGACTGCGTTCATGTGGTTCAAGCCCGACCGCACCGCCGTGCCCACCGGGAACGCCCCCAGCCGCAGGTCAAGCGGCACCAGACGCACCAGAACGTCCACCGCCGCCACGCCGCTGACCGCCAGCACGGCCCAGCCGTCAGACTGGTCGGTGATGGCAGCGCCCTCCATCGTTGGGCAATCGACACCCAGCACAAACGCCTGGTCCCGCCCTGTCCAGACGATCCGCGCGCCTTTCCTTTCCGTGAATGTGTTCGGTGCGGGGAACGTGAGGCCCAATGCCTTCAACCCCTTCGCCACCGCCTTGGCCCCCCCCGGCAAGACGGCGACCGATGTGATCGGCCCGATCGCCACCTCGGCAAGGGTCACCCCGCCAAGTGTCAGGCTTCGCCCGTCAAGGGCCGATTTCGCGATAAGCTCAGGCACGCAGCTTCTCCCCCTCAGGGTCGTGAAAGACCGGATGGCAGACCTCGCAGATCACGTCCAGCCCGCGCAGGTGATCAACCAGCCGCACCCGCTCGCCAATCCGCGCCCGGCCATCCTTCAGGAAGGCAAGCCCAAGCCAGGCATTCAGCGTCGGCGAGAAACCGACCGACGTGACATAGCCCTGATCCGTCTCGCGGTGCACCTCTGTCCCCGGCACGAACAGATGCGCGCCTGCGCTGATCGGTTCTGCGGCTTTCAATCCCACCAGCTGGTCGCGTTCCGGCCCCCACAGTCCTGGCCGCATGGCGGCTGCCTTGCCGATGCAGTCCTTTTTCGCGGCAACCATCTTCTCCATGCCGATGTCATGTGCCGTGACCCGGCCATGAATCTCGGCGTGCGTGATGAACCCCTTTTCGATCCGCAGGACGTTCAGCGCCTCCATCCCGTAGGGTCCGCCGCCCAGGGTTTCCGCCCGCGCCACAAGATCACGGAACAGGGCCTCGCCAAAGCGGGTCGGCACGGCGATCTCATAGCCTTCCTCGCCCGAAAAGCTGATCCGGAACAGCCGCCCGTCAACACCCCTGACCCGCACGGGCGTGACCCCCATGAAAGGCAACTCCACCGGGGTTTCCACAAAGGCATTGGCCAGCGCCCGCGCCTTCGGCCCTGCCACGGCAAACTGGGCCCAGCTTTCCGTGACCGAGATGAACCGCACCTGCCAGTCCGCGCAGAAGGCCTGATGCACAAAGTCGAGGTGGCGCATCACCAGCCCCGCCGCCGCCGTGGTGGTGGTCATCAGGTAGTGATTTTCTGCCAGCCGGGCCGAGGTGCCGTCATCCAGCACCAGCCCATCCTCGCGCAGCATCAGCCCATAGCGGACCCGGCCCACCGGCAGCGTCGAAAAGGTGTTGGTATAAACGAAGTCGAGGAACCGCCCGGCGTCCTTGCCCTGAATGTCGATCTTCCCCAGCGTCGAGACATCGGCGATGCCCACCGCCTGCCGGACCATATCGACCTCGCGGTCACAGGCCTCGCGCCAGGTCGCCTCGCCCGGCTTCGGGAAATAGCTGGGACGATACCACAGCCCCGCCTCGATCATCGGCGCGCCCCGGTCGCGGCTGGCCTGGTCGCTGGTCAGGAACCGTTGTGGCGCGAACCCCTCGGCCCGGCCCCCTGCGCCCATCGCGGCAATCGAGACCGGCACATAGGGCGGGCGGAACGTTGTCGTCCCCGTCTCGGGGATCCCGCGCCCCGTGGCATCCGCCAGCACCGCCAACGCGGCAACGTTGGAGTTCTTCCCCTGATCGGGCGCCATGCCTTGCGTCGTGTAGCGCTTCATGTGTTCGACCGACCGGAACCCTTCCTGGGCGGCCAGCTTCACATCCTTGGTCGTCACGTCATTGGCGAAATCAAGCCAGGCCCGGCCTTTGCCTTCAACTGCCCAGAAGGCCTTGATCTGGTACGGCACGTCTTCTGCCTCGGGCAGATCGACCTGCACGGTCCGCCCCAGGGCCTCTGCCATCTTCTGCGCCGCCGCCCGGCCCGTCGCCAGGGCGCCGTGGGTCGACATCGACCCGTTCGCCGCCCCAACCGCGACCAGTCCCGGCACGGCCCCTTCCATCGGCACGAAAGCCGCCAACTCCTCGCTCCAGCGCGGGCGACCGTTCATGTGGCAGGTCAGGTGGATCGTGGGATTCCAGCCGCCCGACATGGCAAGGCAGTCGGTCTCGACCTCGAAGGTCTCGGACCCCTTGCGGACCGTGATGCCCGACACCCCCAGCCGCCCGCGCGTGCCGATGACCTCGGCCCCCACATGGACCGGACAATCCTCGACGCTGAAAGCATCGGGGCGCGGGTCGATGATCGCGGCCACCGTGACCCCTGCTGCCATCAGTTCGCGCGCTGTGGCCCGCGCCGCGTCGGTGTTGGCAAACAGCGTCACGCGCTTGCCGGGGGCAACGCCATAGCGGTTCAGGTAGGTCCGCACCGCCGATGCCATCATGAGTCCGGGACGGTCGTTGTCCTTGAACGCAACCACCCGCTCCAGGGCACCCGAGGCCAGCACCGCATGCGGGGCCACGATCCGCCAGAAACATTCACGCGGCAGGTTCGGACGCGCGGGCTTGTGCAGCCCCACCCGCTCCAGCGCGCCATAGGTGCCGTGGTCATAGGCTCCGGTCACCGTGGTCCGCGACATGATCCGCACGTTCGGCATCGCGGTCAATTCGGCCACAACCTGCGCCACCCACTCCCCGCCCGGCATCCCGCTGATCGTGCCGGCATCCGACAGCAAACGCCCGCCCAAGGCATGGCTTTCTTCGGCCAGGATCACATCCGCCCCGGCCCGCCCTGCCGTCAGCGCGGCCATCAGGCCAGATGGCCCCGAGCCGATCACCAGCACATCGCAGAACGCAAAGGCCTTCTCGTAGACCCCTTCGTCATGCTTGCCCGACAGGCTGCCAAGCCCCGCAGCACGGCGGATGATCGGTTCGTAAAGCCCCTCCCAGAACGCGCGCGGCCACATGAAGGTCTTGTAGTAGAACCCCGCACTCAGGAACGGCGACAGATAGTCGTTCACCGCCAGCAGGTCGAACCGCAGGCTTCCCAGCCGGTTCTGGCTGCGGCAGTCCAGCCCCTCGAACACCTCTTGCACGGTGGCCCGCACGTTCGGCGTCTGGTTCTTCGCCCCGATGACCTCGACCAGCGCATTGGGCTCTTCCGATCCCGCGGTCAAAACCCCGCGAGGCCGGTGATACTTGAACGACCGCCCGACCAGCCGCACGTCATTGGCCAACAGCGCCGAGGCGAGCGTGTCGCCCTTGTAGCCCGCGTAATCCTTGCCATCAAAGCGGAAGCGGACCGGCTTCGTCCGGTCAATGAGGCCCTTGCCGTCGATCCTCATTTCGCCTGCCCCACAGTTCTTTCGGCCACTAACTCGACGCCGGTGATCTCATGCGTCACGGTGTTTCGCGTGACGACCAGCCACTGCGAACACCCCGCCTCGTGATACCAGAGGTCCTTCGTCACCCCCGCCGGATTGTCCCGCAGGTGCAGATAGTTATCCCAGTCGGCCAAGGGAGCACCCTCCGCAGGCCGGCGCAGATAGTCCTCCGCCCCGTAATAGTAGAACTCCCGCCGGTCCCGGTCACCGCAAAGGGGGCATGTCAGGCGCATTTCAGGAACCCTCGCATAGATCGAAGACGTGAACCGTCTCATATTGCATGAGACCCTTCACTGAACCGCCGTCATTGATGAACTGGCGTGTGAAAAAGTCGGTACAAATGACGAGCTTGGCATCCGGAAGACGGTTCGATGGCGCGATCTCATCCCGCATCGGAAAAGCCTCAGG
>JAPLPF010000213.1 GCA_026400325.1 Rhodobacterales bacterium | reverse complement strand
CCTGCCCGCCGATCCCGACGCCGACGCGCTGGTTGTCTTCGGGGGGGAGCAGTCGGCGCGCGATGACGACATTCATCCCTACCTGCCGGATCTCGCCCGTCTGATGGCGGCCTACACCGCCGCCGACAAGCCAGTTCTTGGCATCTGTCTTGGCTCGCAGCTGCTCGCCCGCGCTTTCGGGGCGGAAAACCAGCTTGGAACGGCGCCCGAGTTTGGTTGGGTGGACGTGACCCTGACCGACGCAGGTCGCACCGACCCGATGCTATCCAGTCTGCCCGCCAGCTTTCCGGTCTTTCAGTGGCATTCCGATACCTTCACCCTGCCGCAAGGCGCGATCCACCTTGCGACCAGCGCCACGGCCGCGCATCAGGCCTTTCGCATCGGCCGGGCCACCTATGGCACCCAGTTTCACTTCGAGGCGAACCGCACGGTCGTCGCGGACTGGCTGCGCCGCTTCCCTGAGAGTGTTGACCGCATCGCCCCGGGCTGGGCCGATCGCCACGGAGACCTGGCCGAAACCCAGGGAAGGGCCGCTGATGCCCATGGCCTTGCCCTTGCGCGCGCCTGGGTCGATCTGATCAGGTTCTGATCGGGGCCACCCTCAAGCCTCGGCTGCGTTGGTAACCGCTGCAAGCTTGCCACCCGGCCAACGCTTCAGGACCCACCACAGGATGGCGGGGATCGCCACCAGTCCAACCGCCGTCAACCCCAGCCCCCCCCAAAGCCAGCCGCCCTGCAACAGCACGGCCGTCGCCAATGCGGCCAGGGGGAAGGTGAAGGCCCCCCACAGAGGTGATACCCCCGCAACCGTTACCCAGCGCGCCGACACTGCAAGCGCGGCGGTGTAGACCCCCGCCAACAGCACAAGGGGTGTTGCCAGATCGGCCCGGCCCAGCAGCATTGCCACCGTCCCCAGCACGGCCGCTGGTGCAACGTGGATCGCCAGCAGCGGTCGCAGCGGCGGCGGAGGCACGCTGCGAATGAATTGCAGCGCGCTCAGGGTCCAGATCAGCACCGCTATCGGCAAGGTCACCCAGAACAGCCCCGTGGCCACCCCGTCCCATCCCAGCGCATGCGCTGCGGGGGCGGCCAGGATGAAGCCCACAAAGCTCAGATGCCAGGTCGGGTTCACCTCGCGGCCGGGTGGCGGAAGCGTCAAGAGAAGCCGGATCAGCAGGATCGCCAGCACCGCGTGGCCCGCCAGCGCCAACGCAAGCAACGTCAGCGCCGGGCCGGTCGCATAGGCTGCCACCAGCGTGGCGGCGACCATCCCGCCCATCGTCAGTGCAGCCAACCCCGACCGCCCAGGCAGAACCCGCAGATCCTCGATCACGACGGCAGGCCGCCGCACGACTTTTGCGCCGTAGGCGACCGCCGCAAAAGCCCAAAGGGCAACCGCCACCCCGGCCAGCAGGTCGCCCGCACCCCGGTCAAGGCCCAGCCGATCCAGGGCCAGCCGCAGGGCGACGGCAAGACCCAGCAGCCCCAGGATCGGTGGAAAGATCGCAGGCGGGGTCCGGGCAAAGGCCGCAATCTTGCGCGGCGGAAACTCGGGCGCAGGATAGCGTTTCGGGCGGGCGTCAAGAGGTTCTGGCGGGGGCATGTCGGTCTCCTGCGGGTCAGATAGCCTTCAACCACGGCAAGGCCAAGGCAAGACGCACGTGGCAAGCATGAAAATCGACAGGACACGAGGTTGCCTCGGGCGTCGCGACCCCGGGGGCGCCTGCCGCTGACAGAACGGTGATCATCCGGTCCGGACGCCACGCAGTCCGGTTTGCGTCACTCCTGCCCGCGCAGGACGGGGAACCAGTCCTCGCGCAGCCGATTTCCGGCCTGCATCCCATGGCCGGGAAAGGGCGGCGAGGTCGGGCCCGGCCGCTCGACATAGCGCGCATCGTCGCCGACCAGTCGCAGCGAAAACGCCCGCCGTCTGGTCGCGGCAAGGTTTCCGCGCGCGCCGTGCAGGGTGCGAAAGTTGAAGGCCACCGCGTCGCCCGGCTCCATCGCCCATTCACGGATCACCATGCCCTCGGCCTCGGGGTCGGGGACAGGGATGTAATCGTGATCACCGGGATAGAAGTTCGTTTCGGCCATCCAGCGGGTGGGAAGCACGTCCTTCGACCAGCGGTGCGACCCCGCGACGCAACGCAACGACGCCTCGGTTACCGGGTCCAGCGGCGACCAGAACGACACCGTCTGCCGCCCTTCGACAAAGTAGTAGGGGCCGTCGGTATGCCAGGGCGTGGGCTTTGCGGTGCCCGGTTCCTTGACCAGCACATGGTCATGGAAAAGCTGCACCCGTGCGGACCCCATCAGCCGGCCTGCCACCTCGGCCACGTCAGACTGGCGGATCACGGCGCCGAATTCGGGAATGCGCTGCCAGTTGCAGTAATCATCGAAAAACCCCCCGACCTCGCCGGGTTTGAGCGTCGGCATCTGATGCGTCGGGTCCGCCATGTTGCGCGCCACACCGGCGCGCAACATGTCAACCCAGTCGGCCCAAAGGCCCTTGACCAGCACCACACCGTCGCGCTGATAGTCCGCGACCATTTCATCCGTCACAGTGACCATTTTGTCCCCCGCTTTGGCGCCACCCTGCCCCGGCAAAGCCGTTACAGCAAGGCCATCAGGGCAGGACCAGCAGCGTCGGTCCCAGCCGGTGCAGGGTTGCCCCGGTCCCCAGCTTGAAGCGGGCAAGGCCGGGAGCGGCCTCGGTGTTCACCGACCCAAGGTCCAGCCAGCGCACCCCTTCGGCAAAAAGCGCCTCGGCGGCCCGGGTCAGCATCGCCGTGTGGACGCAGGCTTGCCGGGCCGCGTCTGATCCCCAGGCCAGATGATAGCTGGCCGAGGTTCCGTGCCGGATGAAGGCCATCGCGGCCCCAAGCTGGCCGTCCTGCCGCCACTGCCAAAGCCGCAACGCGCCGGGGTCAAGCGCGTGGGTAAAGGCCACGGGCAAGGCACGATAGCGGCGGGATCGGCGTTGCGCCGTCTCGGCGGTGAGAAGGTGGTGCAGGGTGCCAGGGCCGCCAGGTTCGATGCGCAACCCCGCCCGAAGCGCCGTGGCAAGGTGATTGCGCCAGGTGGCCGCCATGCCCGGGCGCAGACCCGGCGACAGGTCCCAGATCGCATGGTGCATCGGGGTGACCAGCGGGATTAGCCCCAACCCCGATATCGGTTCCTCGGGCGTCACCAGCGTGAGCCCAGGCCAGCGCGCCAGCTGCCGCAACGCCCGGCGCTTGTCATCCGCGGTTGCCCCTGCGTCCCAGACCGGCCCGCGCGACACAAGCCGCATGCGCCCGCGTTCCACCGCCAGCGCGTCCCCGCAACACAGTGTCAGCCAGCGCACCTTTGCGCCGCAAGCCTTCACCGCATCGGCATAGACCACCGATTGCTGCAACGGCAGAAATTCGTCTGGATTCTGGCACCTGACCATCGGGCGATTAACGCCTGAACAAGGTTTCCATGATCTTAATCTCCGCCATGAAACGGGTTTCGCTGCGCAAATCACCGGCCCCGGCCCCGCGCTATACGCTGTGGGTGCCGGTGATCCTTGCCGTTGCGCTGTGCCTTGTCTGGCTTGGGCTTCTGGCCCTGTTTCAGCGGTAAAGCAGCGACTTGCCGCCCGCGAAAAGATGCACCTTCTTCGGGTCGGCGGTCAGCTTGACGGTCGTGCGGCGCAATTCCGCGCGGATGCCGGGCAGCTTGGCCACCATCGCCGCCGCGTCACCATCCTTGCGAAAGTACAGCAACGTCACCTCACCCAGGGCTTCGGTAAAGTCAACCTCGCCCGCGTGGATGGCTTCGCCCGTGGTCTCGACGTAATCCTCGGGGCGGACACCGATCTTGACCTTCAGCCCCTTGTCGGCGGCTTGCGTCGCCACGGCGGACCGGGCAGTTCCGCCGTTTTCCAGCTTGATCGTGGTGATGGCCCCGGTTTCGACCACCTCGCCGGGCAGAAGGT
>JAPLPF010000152.1:18545-34917 GCA_026400325.1 Rhodobacterales bacterium | reverse complement strand
GTCAGCTTCTTGCCCTTCAGGGGGTTCACCTCAAGGTCGTTCTCGCGGGCATGTTCGCCGATCAGCATACCGACATAGACCTGTTCCTGCGGGCCGATGAACATGCGGCCCCGATCTTCGAGGTTCCACAGCGCATAGGCCACCGAGACACCGGATTCGGTGCTGATCAGCACGCCCTGACGGCGGCCCTGGATCGGGCCCTTGTGCGGGGTCCAGCCGTGGAAGATGCGGTTCAGAACCCCCGTGCCGCGCGTATCGGTCAGGAACTGGCCCTGATAGCCGATCAGTCCGCGTGACGGGACATGCGCGATGATCCGGGTCTTGCCCACACCTGCAGGTTTCATTTCGACCAGGTCGCCCTTGCGCTCACCGGTCAGCTTGTCGATGACCGCGCCGGAGTATTCGTCATCGACGTCAATCGTTACTTCCTCGATGGGTTCATTGCGGACACCGTCGAGGTCCTGGAAAATCACCCGTGGGCGCGAGATCGAAAGCTCGAACCCCTCACGCCGCATGTTTTCGATCAGGACGCCCATCTGAAGTTCGCCGCGACCCGAGACCTCGAACGCGTCGCCGCCGGGGGTGTCGGCAACCTTGATCGCGACGTTGACCTCGGATTCCTTCATCAGCCGCTCACGGATGACGCGCGACTGCACCTTGCTGCCATCGCGGCCCGCCAGCGGCGAGTCGTTGATCCCGAAGGTCACGGTGATCGTCGGCGGGTCGATGGGCTGGGCGGGAAGGGCTACGTCCACCTCCAGCGCGCAGAGGGTGTCGGCCACGGTGGCCTTGGTCATGCCGGCAAGGGTGACGATGTCACCCGCAACTGCCTCGTCGATCTGGGTCTGGGTCAGTCCGCGAAAGGCGAGGATCTTTGTCACGCGGAACTGCTCCAGCCGGTCGCCGGTGCGCGACAGGGCTTTCAGCGTGGTGCCGGTGCCGATGCGACCGGATTCGACGCGCCCCGTGAGGATGCGCCCAAGATAGGGGTCGGCGGACAGCGTGGTTGCCAGCATCGAGAACGGCTCGTTCACCCGGGTCAGCACTTTTGGTGCTGGAACGTGGCGGACGATCAGGTCGAACAGGGCCGACAGGTCCTTGCGCGGGCCGTCAAGTTCCGCGTCCGCCCAGCCGGACCGGCCCGAGGCGTAGACGTGGGGAAAATCCAGCTGGTCATCATCGGCGCCAAGGTTGGCGAACAGGTCGAACACCTCGTTCAGGGCGCGGTCGGGTTCGGCGTCCGGCTTGTCGACCTTGTTCAGGACGACGATCGGGCGCAGGCCCAGGGCCAGCGCCTTGGCCAGCACGAACTTCGTCTGCGGCATCGGTCCTTCGGCGGCATCGACCAGCAGGCACACACCATCTACCATCGACAGGATACGCTCCACCTCGCCACCAAAGTCGGCGTGGCCGGGGGTGTCGACGATGTTGATCCGCGCGCCGTGCCATTCCACGCTTGTGCACTTGGCAAGGATGGTGATCCCGCGCTCACGCTCGATGTCGTTGCTGTCCATCGCGCGTTCGGACACGGCCTGATTGTCGCGGAACGCCCCCGACTGCTTCAGAAGCTCATCCACCAGCGTTGTCTTGCCATGGTCGACATGCGCGATGATGGCGATGTTGCGAAGCTCCATCGGAGAGATCTCTTTCATTTGGCGGTTTTGCGGCGGCGATAGCGGATGTGCCGGGGAAAGGCCAGAGGAACCTGCGTCAGGTCGCGACGTAACGGTCGCGGCGGTGGTTGATGGCGATGACAAGGTTGACCACCAGCGCACCGAGGAAGCTGATGATGACCAGCCTGGCCTCGATCACGGCAAAGGCCAAGGTGAAGAGAACCGCGTCAAAACCAAGCTGTACCCAGCCCGCGCGCCAGCCAAGCCGGTCCTGCAGCATGAGGGCCACGATCCCCACACCTCCAAGGCTGGCCCCGTGGCGAAACAGCGCCAGCAGGGCCGAGCCGGAAAGAAACCCGAACAGCACCGCGCCAACCCAGGGGTTCAGCGTGGCAAAGCTGATCTGTGACGGCAGCCAGAGGCTGAGGCCCGACAAGATCGCCACCGCAATGAAGGTCTTGACCGTGAAGGCCAGCCCCATCCGCAGATAGCCAAGCACATAGAACGGCAGGTTGATGGCAAAGAACACCGGGCCAAAGCCCCAGCCGGTGGCGTAGGAGATCAGAACCGCAAGGCCTGCCGTTTGCCCGGTCACAAGGCCCAGATGCGTCAGGATCACGATCCCGAAGGCCGCCATCGTCGCGCCATAGGCGATGCCTTGGGCATCCTCGATCAGCGTATGTCTTGCGGGGTCAGTCATGGCGCGGGGCTAGCCCAAGTTGGCAGCAGGGGAAACCCCCTATGCCGCGACATAGCGGTCCCGGCGGTGGTTGATGGCCAGAAACAGCGAGAACACCGCCGCACCAAGGAAGCTGTAGGCGAGGGTGTCGGCCGGGAAGATCAGGGCCGCAAGGCCGAAGATCACCACATCGGACAAAAGCTGTGCGGTGCCGGCGCGGAAACCGGTGCGATCCTGCAGTTCGATCCACAGGATGGAAAGCCCGCCGAAGCTGCCGCCGTGCCGGATGGTGGCAAGCGCGGCAATCCCGAACATCAGGCCGAAAAGGATGGCGGCAAAGCCAGGCTCGATCCGGCCAAGGTCAACCCAGCGGGGCAGAAGGGCGACCATAAGCGACAGCGCCGCCGTCGTGACCAGTGTCCTGATCGCAAACCTTGCGCCCAGCCGCCGCCAGGCGAGGCTGAGGAAAGGCAGGGTCACCGCGAAATACACCGCCGGAAAGGGCAGGCCGGTGACATGGGCCAGAAGCACGGCAATGCCGGTGGTCTGCCCGGTGACAAAGCCCATGTGAGTCAGGACATGCATGCCGAAGGCCGCCATCGTGACCCCGAAGGCAATGCCTTGGGCGTCTTCAAGCGGGGTGTGGTGCTGGGCGTCTGACATGCAAGACTCTGCAAAGTGGGATTTTATAGGTCATATATACTGACTTATAATAAGTCAATATATATGACCTTGTCTGCAGCGTTTTCGCAAAGAAGCCGGTCAACCTTCGCAAGTGAGACCCACCTTGCAAAACTTGTGCCTTGTGGTTGAGTGCGGTCATCAGCTTTCAAGGATGGGGCAAGATGGACGAGCGTCGCGTGGCCCTTCTGGTGGATGGCGAGAACCTTTCGGCCGAAGTGGCCGGATTTCTGATCACAACAGCGGCCAAATGTGGTGCGCTGACCATCAAGCGAGTGTTCGGTGCGGTGACACGGCTGGGAGGCTGGACGACCGCGCCGGGTTTCAGGGTGGTTCACGTCCCGCCAAAGAAGGATGCAGCAGACCTTGCGCTTTCGCTGGATGCGCTGGAACTGGCGTTGACGCGTCAGGTCGACGAGATTGTGATCGCGACGTCCGATCGCGATCTGGCGCTTGTCGCGCTCAGGCTGGCCGAACTCGGCGTTTCTGTGACAGGGATCGGCGAGGCCAAGGCCCCCGAGGATTATCGCAAGGCTTGCCGCAAATTCGTGATGGTGCCGGTCAAGGCCGCTCATGGCGCGGTGTCTGTCCCCTTTGATCAGCGCATGCGGGCCTTCATGGCCGCGGAAGGCAAGGCGACCGAAGGCTGGGTGGCGTTTTCCGCGCTGGGGCAGCAGCGGGCCAAGGCGATGGATATCTCGAAAGCCGCAGCGGGGATCGCCAAGTCCGTCTCGTGGATCGAGTGGTTCAAGGTGCAACCAAAGGTCTATGAAATAGAAGAGCGCGGGACCCAGTCCCGCGCCCGTCTCAAACCTGCAAAGTAGCGTAGGGCGCGCTTCGGCGCACCCTTTACCCCTGCAGCGCCTTGTTCAGGTATTCGTCGACCTTCTTTTCCAGATAGCCCATGGTCGTCAGCCACTTCTGATCCGGCCCGACCAGAAGGGCGAGGTCCTTGGTCATGAAGCCGTCCTCCACCGTATCCACCGTCACCTTCTCCAGCGTGGTGGCAAAGCGCATCAGGGCGTCATTACCATCCAGTTTCGCGCGGTGCTTGAGGCCCCCGGTCCAGGCATAGATCGACGCGACGGAGTTCGTGCTGGTCGCCTTGCCCTTCTGATGCTCGCGATAATGGCGTGTGACGGTGCCGTGCGCGGCCTCGGCCTCGACGATCTTGCCATCTGGCGTCATCAGGACCGAGGTCATCAGGCCCAGCGAGCCGAAGCCCTGCGCCACAAGGTCGGACTGCACGTCGCCGTCATAGTTCTTGCAGGCCCAGACATAGCCGCCCGCCCATTTCATCGAGGACGCCACCATATCGTCGATCAGGCGGTGTTCGTAGGTGATGCCCTTCTTCTTGTAGGCATCGGCGAATTCCTCCTCATAGACCTTCTGGAACAGGTCCTTGAACCGGCCGTCATAGGCCTTGAGGATGGTGTTCTTGGTTGACAGATAGACCGGCCAGCCAAGGTTCAGCCCATAGTTCAGGCTGGCGCGGGCGAAGTCGATGATGCTGTCATCCAGGTTGTACATGCCCATGTAGACCCCGGCAGACGGGGCGGAATAGACGTCCCGTTCGATGGTGGTCCCGTCATTGCCGACGAATTTCATCGTCAGCTTGCCCGCACCGGGAAAGCGGAAGTCGCTAGCGCGACACTGGTCGCCAACGGCGTGGCGACCGATGACGATAGGCTTGGTCCAGCCGGGGACAAGGCGCGGCACGTTCTTGCAGATGATCGGCTGGCGGAAGATCACGCCGCCAAGGATGTTGCGGATGGTGCCGTTGGGGGATTTCCACATCTGCTTCAGGCCGAATTCTTCAACCCGCGCCTCGTCCGGTGTGATCGTGGCGCATTTGACGCCGACGCCGTATGTCTTGATCGCCTCGGCAGAGTCGATGGTGATCTGGTCGTTGGTGCGGTCGCGTTCTTCGATCCCGAGGTCATAGTATTTCAGGTCGATGTCGAGATAGGGCAGGATCAGCTTCTGCTTGATGAAATCCCAGATGATCCGGGTCATCTCGTCGCCATCAAGTTCGACGACGGGGTTGGCTACCTTGATCTTGGACATGGGGCTCTCCGGTCAGGGGATTCGGTTGGCGAGGTCATAGCGGAAAAGCGGTGCCTTGGGAAGTGCGGTATGCGATTGTATACCGAAAGCATCTAGCAGGCGCTGCCCCGAGCGTCCCGGATGCTGCCGATGTAGGTCACGACAAGAAAGATGGTGAAGCCCACGCCACCGCCAAAGACCATCGGAATGAGTTCGGGGATGCCATACTCGCTCAAGTTGCCTTCGTCGGGGCATGTCTGCGCAGACGAGAGGCCGGACAACAGGAGTGCAAGAACGGCGATTGTGGTCCCGATCCCGATCCATTGCCACACGAGCCGCTTCGGTGCGCGAAGAAATGGAGCCACCAGAAGGAATGGCAGGAAAGGGGCGCCCAGCGTCAGGATGGCCATTCCCGGGTGAGACAGGAGGTTCACCAGATACTTGCGGTAAGCCAAGGAGGTCTGACCTGCCGCATCCTCGAAGCAGGCAGCCCAGTCGGCCCATGCCAAAGCGAGGAAATGCGCGGTCAACGCCACTCCAAGGGCAATCAGCAGGGGGCTGACTGCCAGGCGGATCATGCGAAGAAACGGGCTGCCTTTTCCCTTACCCAAGTCCACACCTCCGGTGCGCCCCGGGAAATCTTGACCCCGACGCGACTTTCCAACTGCTCGTAAGTCACGTTGTAGGTCGTCCAGGTCCCGCCGCCCGACATCAGGTTGGCCATCACCGGCTGCACCCGGTCAAGCGCCTTGGCAAAGCGGGCATCGGGCGTTTCAGCGGCCTCGAATTCTTCCCAGAGGACACGGAGGGAGGTGCCAAGGTCAGGTGGCAAAAGCCCGAAGATGCGGTCGGCGGCATTGGCTTCGGCGGCCATGGTCGCGGCGCTGGCGTGGGCGAGGCCGTTTGCCGAATGGATCGGCACGTCGCCCACGTCGATCTCCACCAGATCATGGATCAAGAGCATCTGGATGACCCGATTGATGTCCACCCCAGGGGCGGCCTGATCAGCCAGCACCAGCGCATAAAGCGCAAGGTGCCAGGAATGTTCGCCAGAGTTTTCCGGGCGGCTGCCGTCCACCAGTGTTGTCGCGCGCAGGACGGATTTCAGACGGTCCGCCTCGTTCAGGAAAGCAAACTGCGCTTCCAGCCGGTCGGTCACTTTTGCACCAACGGCAAGGTGCCGAAGTTGCGGGCGACCATCTCGGCCTGAAGCTTGCGGCCATCGGGGTCGGCGGCGGTCTTGAGGGCGGTAAACGCTTCGGCCCATGACGAGGTGCGCAAGCGAACCGGCGGCTTCGGGTCGGCAAGGCAGTCCAGCACGACATCGGCCACCTCGTCGGTGGTCTGATAGCTGCCTCCGGCCCCGGCACGCGACTGGACCCCGCCGATGTAGGCCTGCAGCAGCGGAAGGTAGTCATCCTGCCGCATGCCGCCCCCAGCGGCGAACTGCTGCATCACGGACGCATTGAAATCGGACGCGATTCCTCCCGGCTCGACCAGAGAGAAATGGATGTTGAACGCGGGGCCGACATAGCTGGCCAGGCTTTCCATGAAGCCCTCGACCCCGAATTTGGCGGCACAGTAAAGCTCGTTGAAGGGTTGTCCGACAAGCCCGCCGACCGACGATATGGTGACCACACGGCCCGCGCGGGCCGCACGCATGGCGGGCAGAACGGCCTTGGTGCAGCGGATCACGCCGGTCAGGTTCACGTCCAGAACCCAGTCAATCTCGGTGGCGCTGGCCTGCTCGACCGTGCGGACGAAACCGGCACCCGCATTGTTGACCAGGCAGTCGATGCCCCCGGTCTCGGCCAGCATCTGCGCCACCGCCGCATCGACCGAGGCCTGGTCCCGCACATCCAGTTGCAGGACGGTGGCGGTCGCTCCGGCCTGGAGAAGGGCCGCATCCAGAGCCGCACGGCGAGACGGATCGCGCATCGTGGCATAGACGCGGTTCCCGGCCTTCGCTGCCTTGACCACGATGGCAAGGCCAAGGCCGCCAGATGTGCCGGTGATCAGCAGGCTTCGGGACATGCTGAGTCTCCTGTTGCATCAGACATCGGGCACTTGCGGCCCGCGGTGGTCAATGGCCCATGCCGCCCATGTCGATCGGGGCGACTGGCGCCTCTTCGATCTCGCCCCGTTTGGCGGCCAGTGCCTTCACTAGAAACTCGCGCCCGCGCCGTTCGGCCAGACGAACGCGGATCGAGGTCATGTAGGCCTCTTGAAACGTGGGTGACGCCGCAAGCAGGACCTGAGAGATCTTTTCGTAAAAGCGGTCGTCGTCCAGTTCCGTCTCGGCGGCAAGCACGTCATCGGCCAGCTGGTCGGCAAGTTCCTGCAACCTTGACATGTCAGCGCGTCACCTCGGTCATGCGGCGGCGGACGTAATCCGACACCGTCTGGATCATCGGTTTCATATGGGCTTCCTCATCCTTGAAGAAGTGATCGGCCCCCTCGATCTCGGTGTGGGTGATCGTGATGCCCTTCTGTTCGTGCAGCTTGTTGACCAGAGACCGGGTATCCTTGGGCGGTGCCACCTTGTCGGCGGTGCCGTTGATGATCAGCCCGGACGACGGGCAGGGTGCCAGGAAGGAAAAGTCGTAAAGGTTCGCCGGGGGCGCGACCGACACGAAGCCGGTGATTTCCGGCCGCCGCATCAAAAGCTGCATCCCGATCCAGGCGCCGAAGGAAAAGCCCGCGACCCAGCAGACCTTGGCATTCTGGTTCATCGTCTGCAGGTAATCCAGCGCGCTTGCCGCATCCGAAAGTTCGCCAATGCCCTGGTCATATTCGCCCTGGCTGCGACCGACGCCGCGAAAGTTGAAGCGCAGGACCGTGAAGCCAAGGTTGTAAAAGGCATAGTGCAGGTTATACACCACCTTGTTGTTCATCGTGCCGCCATAGGCCGGGTGCGGGTGCAGCACGATGGCGATCGGTGCGTCGCGTTCCTTCTGCGGATGATAGCGGCCTTCCAGGCGTCCGTCGGGACCAGCAAAGATAACCTCGGGCATCGGCCTCATCTCATGGGGGAGCGCGCGGTTTCTTGACGCTTTCGCTCGACTAAAATAGAACCATTCTAAAGACGGGCTGGCCGCCTTGCGAAGGTCGGTTTGAGGTAATGCCCGACGGGCGCGACGTCAATCGGATTGCACCGCGCGCTTTGACAGACAGGTGGGGACATGAAGCTTTCGACAAAGGGTCGCTATGCCATGGTAGCGCTGGCCGACCTTGCGCTGGCCGAAGAGCGGGCGGGGGCCAAGGCCCGGCTGAAAGCGGGAAGCGAGGTTCTTGTGTCGCTGGCCGAAATCTCGAAGCGGCAGGATATCAGCCTGCCCTATCTGGAGCAGCTTTTCGTCAAGCTGCGCCGCGCCGGTCTGGTCGAGGCCGTGCGTGGCCCGGGCGGCGGCTATCGGCTGGCACGTTTGCCTGACCAGATCCGCATCAGCGAGGTGATGGAGGCGGTAGAAGAGACAGTGGACGCCATGCACAGCGGGGCAGGGGCGTCAGGGGGCGTGTCGGGCAGCCGGGCGCAGTCCTTGACCAACCGGCTTTGGGAAAGCCTGTCGGCAAATGTCTATGTGTTCCTGCATCAGGTACGGCTTTCGGATGTCGTGAAGAACGACCTGACGCCGTGCCCGGCGGTCCCGCATCTGTTTCGTGTGGTCGACGAGGAATGACGCGCCTTTACCTCGACTGGAACGCGACGGCCCCGCTGCGGAGCGAGGCGAAGGCGGCTATGGCGGCAGCGATGGACGTGGTGGGCAACCCCTCGTCCGTTCACGCCGAAGGGCGGACGGCAAAGGCCTTGCTCGAGAAAGGCCGGGCTCAGATCGCGGCGGCGCTGGGGGCGGAAGGCGCGGATATCGTTGTGCGGCAGTCGAGCATGAGGCGGTGAGCGCCTGGTGCGACGCGGTGTTGCCGGTGGACGGGCAGGGCAAGGTGGCGGCGGTCGATCCACGGCAGACGGCGCTGCAACTGGCAAACTCGGAAACCGGGGTGATGCAGGCGCTGCCGGCGGGGCTGGCGGTCAGTGATCTGACCCAGGCTTTCGGCAAGGTGCCCTTCGCGTTCAACTGGCTGGGCTGTGACATGGGGCTGATCTCGGCGCACAAGCTGGGCGGACCGAAGGGCATCGGCGCGCTGGTGGTACGGCAGGGGCTGGAGGTGCCCGCGCAACTGAAAGGCGGCGGGCAGGAAATGGGTCGGCGCGCCGGGACCGAGAACCTGATCGGGATCGCAGGGTTCGCTGCCGCTGCCGAAGCCGCGCAGCGCGACCTGGCACAGGGACGTTGGGACGAAGTTGCCGAAATTAGAAATATTCTAGAATCAGAGTTGTCGGCCACGGCAAACAGGACTATTTCCGTCGGGAATGCGCTTCCGCGTCTGCCGAATACAGTGTGTCTGATCGCGCCGGGGTGGCGCGGTGAGACGCAGGTGATGGCAATGGACCTTGCCGGGTTCGCCGTGTCGGCGGGGTCGGCCTGTTCCAGCGGCAAGGTGCGGTCCAGCCGTGTCCTGACGGCCATGGGCCATGATGCCGCGCTGGCGGGACAGGCGATCCGGGTCTCGATCGGCCCGGGGGTGACGAAGGATGACGTGGGGCGGTTCGCGAAAGCGTGGTCCGCCGCCTATGCCAAGGCCCGCGCGCGGGCCGCTTGAAGGCCAGGCCCGGTCTTCGGGCCAGTTTAAGGAGTGACGGGTCGATGAACGCCATGCTGGATGCCGCCGCCGCCGATGCCACGCTTGACGTGCGCGAAGGCGTGGACCGCGAAACGATCGAAACAGTTCAGGCCATGTCCGGCGCCTACAAGCACGGCTGGGAAACCGACATCGAGACAGAATATGCCCCCAAGGGCCTGTCCGAGGACATCGTCCGTCTGATCAGCGCCAAGAACGACGAGCCGGAGTGGATGCTGGACTGGCGTCTGACCGCCTATCGCCGCTGGCTGAAGCTGTCCGAGCCGCGCTGGGCGCTCTTGACCTATCCCGAGATCGACTATCAGGACCAGTTCTACTACGCCCAGCCGAAAAGCATGGCGACCAAGCCCAAAAGCCTGGATGACGTTGATCCAAAGCTGCTGGCTACCTATGCAAAGCTGGGAATTCCGCTGAAGGAACAGATGCTTCTGGCCGGGGTCGAGGGCGGGGTCGAAGGTGACGCCGAACCCCGCCGCGTGGCGGTGGATGCGGTCTTTGACTCTGTTTCGGTGGGCACGACCTTCAAGGCGGAACTGGCCAAGGCCGGTGTGATCTTCTGTTCGATGTCCGAAGCGGTGCGCGAACATCCTGACCTTGTGAAGCAATACCTCGGCTCGGTCGTGCCGCAGTCGGACAATTTCTTCGCCACCCTGAACAGCGCGGTCTTTTCCGATGGCTCGTTCGTCTACATCCCGAAGGGCGTTCGCTGCCCGATGGAGCTTTCGACCTATTTCCGCATCAACGCCGAGAATACCGGCCAGTTCGAACGCACCCTGATCATTGCCGATGAAGGGTCCTATGTCAGCTATCTGGAAGGCTGCACGGCGCCCAAGCGCGACACCAACCAGTTGCATGCCGCCGTGGTGGAACTGGTGATCCTCAGA
Source organism: Rhodobacterales bacterium (assembly GCA_026400325.1). Taxonomy (GTDB): domain Bacteria; phylum Pseudomonadota; class Alphaproteobacteria; order Rhodobacterales; family Rhodobacteraceae; genus Tabrizicola. The sequence continues at coordinate 24,313 of JAPLPF010000152.1, read as the reverse complement.
GACGCCGAGGTGAAGTACTCGGCCGTCCAGAACTGGTACCCGGGCGATGAGAACGGCAAGGGCGGCATCTACAACTTTGTCACCAAACGCGCCGATTGTCGGGGTGACCGGGCCAAGGTGATGTGGACGCAGGTGGAAACCGGGTCGGCGATCACCTGGAAATACCCCTCCTGCATCCTGCGGGGGGATGATTCACAGGGTGAGTTCTATTCCATCGCCATCGCCAACAACGCCCAGCAGGCCGATACCGGCACCAAGATGATCCACCTTGGCAAGCGCACCAAGTCGCGCATCGTGTCCAAGGGCATCTCAGCCGGCCGGGCGCAAAACACCTACCGTGGGCTTGTAAGCATGCACCCCAAGGCCAAGGACAGCCGCAACTACACCCAGTGCGACAGCCTGCTGATCGGCGACAAGTGCGGCGCACATACCGTGCCCTACATCGAGGTGCGGAACAATTCGTCGCGCGTCGAGCATGAGGCGACGACCTCCAAGGTCGATGATGACCAGCTGTTCTATTGCCGGTCGCGCGGGATGGACGAGGAAGAGGCCGTCGCCCTGGTGGTGAACGGCTTTTGCAAGGAGGTCCTGCAAGCGCTGCCGATGGAATTTGCGATGGAAGCGCAAAGCCTGGTCGCGATCAGCCTGGAAGGGTCTGTCGGGTGATGGACCAGAAACCCATGGACAGGCGGGACCCTGCCCGCATTCGCCTGACCTGATCCTGATGGCCAGGTAACCAAGCAATCATGGATACTCCTCCTCTCGATCTGGGATGCGCGCAGCTGCTTCTTCGGACGTTCGACCTGGAACGAAAGACCCGGATCGTCGACGTCGGTGCCAACCCGCTGAGTGACCCGCCCTATGGGCCGCTGCTGCGGGCCGGCGGTTGCGCGGTCGTGGGGTTCGAGCCGCAGAAGGACGCCTATGAGCAACTGATGCGGGACAAGGGCCCCGATGAGGCCTATCTGCCCTTTGCCGTCGGCGATGGCACCACGCAAACCCTGCATCTGAACCGGGCGTCGGGACTGACCTCGGTCTTCAGGCCGAACCGGGACACCTTGCGCGCCATGAACCTGCTTCGCTGGGCCAATCTTGAGGGATCCGAGGACCTTCAGACCGTCGCCATGGACGCGGATGATCGCGTCGGACCGTTCGATCTCTTGAAGATCGACATTCAGGGCGGTGAAGTTGGCGTCTTCCGTGGGGCCGAAGCGGCATTGAAAGCCGCAACCGTGGTCATCGTGGAACTGCGGTATTATCCGATGTACATCGGCGAGCCGATGATGGGCGGCGTCGACACCGAGCTTCGCCGCCAGGGCTTTGCCTTTCACAAGTTCCTTGAGACGACGACCCGCATCGTGCCGAATTCGCAGGCGCTGCGTCTGCGGACCCTGCGCATCCGCGATCAGGCGATTGACGGAGATGTCGTCTACCTGCGCAGTCTCGAGACGCTGCCCGGCCTGACGGACGAGCAGTTGAAGCATCTTGCGGTGTTGTCGGCAGGCGTCTTCATCAGCCACACCCTTGCGCTGCATGTGCTGGACATTCTGGTTGCCCGCGGTTCCGTCGACGCCGGACTGCCGGCCGCCTATGTCGACGCGATGCCGGCCCGGCTGAAACGGTAGGTGCCGGATGGTGACCCCGCCTTCAGTCAAGACCGCCCCGGACCAGCACCCCGCGCGCAAGGTGCTGTTTTCCGCCATGAAGAACGAAGCCCCCTTCGTGCTGGAATGGATCGCCTATCACAAGGTGATCGGGTTCGACGACATCGTGATCTGCTCGAACCCGTCGAACGACGGGATGGAAGAGGTGCTGGCGGCGCTGGCGGATGCCGGAGAGGTTCGGCATTTGCAGTCAGTTGTGCCTGTCGGAAAGTCGCCCCAGATCGTTGCTGCCGAGCGGTTTGAGGCCGAAGTGGGCTACAGGAACGGCGACTGGTATTTGTGGCTGGATGCTGACGAATTCCTGAACGTGCATGTCGGAGACCGGACTGCAGATGCGCTGATTTCCGGATTGGGCGGCAAGAACATGCTGCTGGCCAACTGGCGTGTTTTTGGTTCCGCCGGCCTGTCGGTCTTTCCCGGACGCTTCGTTTCCCCGAGTTTTGTCCGAGCCTCGGAACCGGAGTGTGCCCTCAATCTGGAGCAGAAGGCCGTCTTTCAGAAATCCGAAGCGGTCAGTGGTTTTGGCAAGAAGGGGCTTCACCGTCCCTTGCTGTCGCTCAATCCACCGATCGACTTTGCCCATGTCGTCGTGGGGAACGGCAAGACCGCCTCGCCCGAAAACCGCCGACACAGGCGGTGGATGAAGGGGGAAGATTTTGGCGGGTCCAGCCTCGTCGGCCCGGAGGATTTCGGCTGGGCCCTGGCCCAGATCAACCATTACGTCGTGCGCACACCCGAATTCTTCGCGCTCAAGCGGGCCCGGGGACGCGGTTACGAAGCGGATGCTGTCGGTGCAGCGAACCAGCGCCACACGGCGGATTTTTTCGCCCAGCATGATCGCAATGAAGCCGAGGACCGGTCGATCCTGCATTGGGAAGCGCAGGTCACCCGGGAAATGGCACGTCTGAGGCAGATCCCGGCGGTTGCTCAGGCGCTGGATCGGTCCGCCGGCCTTGTGCGCGCGATCCTTGCCGACGCAAACGTCTTTGCGGCACCGCAGCCCGATGCAAGACCACCCGCGGCCCCCGCTGCAATCGCCGCGGTCATCAGTCAGGCAGCCCCCGTAGAAACCCCCGTGGCAACCCCAGCAGTTGCGCCGAAAGCCCCGAATTTCGCCCTGACCTTTCCCCCCAAGGAAGCGGCATTGGTCAAGGAGATGTATGCCAAGGCCTCGGTCATACTGGAATATGGCAGCGGCGGGTCGACTCTGCTTGCGGCAAAGCTGGGCAAGACGATCATCAGCGTCGAAAGCGACAAGGCCTGGGCCGACGCGCTTTCGGTCCGTCTGGCCAGCGAAGGCGACACCGCGCTCGTGCACCATGTCTCGATCGGGCCTACCGAAAAATGGGGATTCCCCACTCGTCCCCGCTATCACCTGCGCTATCATCTGTACGCCCTGTCCGTCTGGGACCGCCCTGACCTCGGCACACCCGATCTTGTGCTGATCGACGGGCGGTTCCGCGCGGCCTGCCTTGCGGCGGTCAGGCTGCGGGCCAAGGGTCCGACAACCGTGCTGTTCGATGATTACGAAGACCGCCCCTATTATGTCGGGGTGGAGAAGCTGGCGCAGAAAGAGGCCACGATAGGCCGCATGGTGCGCTTTACCGTGACACCTGGCCCGATCCCGCCCGAGATGCTGACCGAAGTGGTTGGCTGGTTTGCGGACCCGCGCTGAAAGAACCTGAATTCGAACGGAAGAGAACAATGCTGGAAATCAAGAACCTGCACGTCAAGCTTGAAGAAGAGGACAAGGTGATCCTGCGCGGCGTCGATCTGAAGATCGGCCCGGGCGAGGTGCATGCCATCATGGGGCCGAACGGGTCGGGCAAATCGACGCTGTCCTATGTGCTTGCGGGCCGCGACGGCTATGAGGTCACCGAAGGTTCCGCCAGACTTGAAGGCCGGGAACTGCTGGAGATGGAACCTGAGGCACGGGCGGCGGCGGGGCTGTTCCTGGCCTTCCAGTACCCGGTCGAAATCCCCGGCGTCGGCAACATGACCTTCCTGCGAACGGCCGTGAATGCCCAAAGAAAGGCGCGCGGCGAGGAGGAGGTTTCGGCAGCCGATTTCCTGAAACTGGTGCGTGAAAAGGCCAGGACCCTGAAGATCGACGCCGAGATGCTGAAACGTCCGGTCAACGTGGGCTTTTCGGGCGGTGAGAAAAAGCGCAACGAAATCCTGCAGATGGCGATGCTGGAACCCCGCATGTGCATTCTGGACGAAACCGACAGCGGGCTTGACGTGGACGCGATGAAGCTGGTGTCGGACGGGGTGAACGCGCTGCGGTCGGCAGGGCGGTCGTTCCTGGTGATCACGCATTACCAGCGGCTTCTGGACCACATCCGCCCTGACGTCGTGCACATCATGGCGGCGGGGCGCATCATCCGGACCGGCGGTCCCGAGCTTGCACTAGAGGTCGAGAACAACGGCTATGCCGATATCCTGAACGAGGTGGGCTGATGGCCTTGCCAGCAACAAAAGACACCGGCAAAGGCGCGGGCCTGGACGCGCGGCTGCAGGCGCTGGACGTGCCGGACGCGGGCGGCTGGCTGGGGCAGGCCCGGCGCGAGGCGCTGGCCCGGCTGCAGGCCACGGGCCTGCCGATGAAGCGTGACGAATACTGGCGCTATACCGATCCGGCAAGCCTGAACGCACCCGTGGCCGCAGTGGCCGCAGTCTTCAATCCCGGCGACGAAGCCCCGACCTTTGACGCCGTTGACCGTCTGAAGATCGTGTTTGTCGATGGCGTCTTCGACCCGGCGGCCTCGGACGACCTGGCCATGGCCGGGATCGAGATCGAGCGTCTTGCCAGTGCCGCCGGATCGGACATCCATTGGGCGCAGGGCGTCTTTGGCGTGCTGGAGGCGCGTGCTCAGTCCCCCGTCCCACGGCCCTTTGCAGCACTCAACACCGCTTGCGCGACCGATGGCATCCTGATCCGGGCGACCGGACGGGCCGCGCGACCGGTGGCGCTGGTCTATGTCCATGCGTCTGAGTCTTCGGACGCCACGTTGCATCACTGCATCAAGCTTGAGGCAGGGGCCGAACTGACCATCCTGGAAAGCGGCCCGGCGGCGGCGCGCTTCACCAAGGTGATGGAGGTTGAAGTTGGCGATGGCGCGCGCTTTCACCACATCCGCGTGCAGGGCCGCGATCACGAACGCCGCGCGGTCACCCATCTTTTCGCCCGGTTGGGGGCAGGGTCGCTGGTCAAGTCCTTCACCCTGACCACGAATGGCCGTCTGACCCGCAACGAGGCGGTGCTGGAACTTGCCGGCCCGGACGCCCGCGCCCACATCGCGGGGGCTGCGGTTGGCGACGGCGATTTTCATCATGATGACACCGTTTTCGTGACCCACGCAGCCGAGCGGTGCGAAAGTCGGCAGGTGTTCAAGAAGGTTCTGAAGAACGGCGCGACCGGGGTGTTTCAGGGCAAGATCCTGGTCAAGTCGGGGGCGCAGAAGACCGATGGATATCAGATCAGCCAGGCGCTTTTGCTGGATGACGACAGCCAGTTTCTTGCCAAGCCCGAACTTGAGATCTACGCCGATGACGTGAAGTGCAGCCACGGCTCGACCTCCGGTGCCATCGACGAGACGGCGCTGTTCTACCTGCAGTCGCGCGGGGTGCCCCGGGCAAGCGCACAGGCGCTGATGGTGCTGGCTTTCCTGGCCGAGGCGATCGACGAGGTCGAGGACGAGGCGATAGCCGATGATATCCGTGGCCGCCTGGAAGGCTGGCTGGCCCGGCACGCGGCGAAGGGCGGCAAATGACCGTCACGACCGACATGGTTGCGACCTGGCGCGCGCCCCGGGCGGCATTGCGTCGACATCTGGCACGCGGGCAATCCGAGCCGTTTGCCTTTGCGCTTTTGCTGGTGTTTCTGGCGCTGACCTTCATCGGTCAATGGCCTGCCGCCGCGCGCGAGGCCCATTTCGCCGGTGAACCTTCGTCGCTGCCGCGCATCCTTGCCCGGGGGTTGGCGGTGCTGGCGACGATCCCGCTGTGGTACGGGCTTGCAGCCCTTGGCCGGATCGTGGCGCGGGTCGTGGGCGGGCAGGGCACCTGGTATGCCTCTCGACTGGCGCTGTTCTGGGCGCTGGC
>JAPLPF010000152.1:0-18534 GCA_026400325.1 Rhodobacterales bacterium | reverse complement strand
TCAGCCCCCTGATGCTGCTGCAAGGCATGGTTGCCGGAATGATCGGGCCGGGTCCGGCCGTCTGGGCCGTGTCGGCCGGGGTGGGCGCGGCCTTCCTGTGGCTCTGGTTGACCATGTTGCACGAGGCGGAACGCGGATGACAGGGCTTTTGGACCAGATTGTCAGGCTGGCGCGGCAGTCGCTGGAGGACCCGCGCGCGGGTGCCCGCAGCCTTCTGGCGCAGGGGGTGCCGTTGCCGGCCCGCACCGCCGGGCTTTTGCTGATGGCGGTCAGCTCGGCGCTCTTGATGCATGCGGGCTTTCTTCTGATGCCGGCGACGGATGATCCGACAGCACAATTCATGATGCAAAGCCCGCTGCGCACGGCGCTGATCCAGTGGCTGGTGCTGGTCGCATCGGTTTTCCTGATCTACCGGGTCGGTCGGGCCTGGGGCGGCACGGGGACCCTTTCCGACACCCTTCTGGTCGTGGTCTGGCTGCAGGTCATCATGCTGGGTGTGCAGTTCGTGCAGCTTGTGGCGCTGATCGTGGCACCGCCGCTGGCGGGGATCGTCAACCTTGCGGGCCTTGTGCTGTTCTTCTGGCTGATCACCAGCTTCATCGCCGTGTTGCAAGGCTTTGCGTCCCGCTGGGCCGTGCTGGCCGGGATTTTCGGTGCCAGTTTTGCCGTCGCGGTTGTGCTGGTCATCATCCTGTCGCTGATTTTCGGGCCGGAGGCTTTTCAAGGTGTATGACGTCCAGCGCATCCGCGCAGATTTTCCGATCCTGAGCCGCGAGGTCAACGGCAAGCCGCTGGTATATCTGGACAACGGCGCCAGCGCGCAAAAGCCGCAGGTGGTGATTGATGCGGTCATCCGGGGGTATTCGCAGGAATATGCCAATGTTCACCGTGGCTTGCACACCCTGTCGACCATCGCAACCGAGCGTTATGAGGCCACGCGCGGCACCATTGCCCGCTTTCTGAACGCCGGGTCGGAAGACGAGATCATCTTCAACTCGGGCACGACCGAAGGGATCAACCTGGTCTCCTACGCCTGGGCGGCCCCGCGCCTTGGTCCGGGTGACGAGATCGTGCTGTCGATCATGGAGCATCACGCCAACATCGTGCCCTGGCATTTCCTGCGCGACCGGCAGGGCGTGGTCCTGAAATGGGTCGAGGTGGACGCGACTGGCGATCTGGACCCCCAGGCCGTGATCGACGCGATCGGGCCGCGCACGAAACTGGTGGCGGTGACCCACATGTCGAACGTGCTGGGCACGGTGGTTGATGTCGCAGCGATCTGCCGGGGCGCGCAGGAAAAGGGCGTGCCGGTTCTGGTGGATGGCAGCCAGGCGGCGGTTCACATGCCTGTGGACGTGCAGGCCCTGGGCTGCGATTTCTATGCCGTGACCGGGCACAAGCTTTACGGGCCGTCAGGGTCGGGCGCGATCTGGATCAGGCCGGACCGCCAGGCCGAGATGCGCCCTTTTCTGGGCGGCGGCGACATGATCCGCGAGGTGACACGCGACAGCGTCACCTGGAACGACCCGCCGATGAAGTTCGAGGCCGGGACCCCAGGCATCGTCCAGCAGATCGGCCTTGGCGTGGCGCTGGAGTATCTCATGGGCCTTGGCATGGCCAATGTAGCCGCGCATGAGCGGGTCTTGCGGGACTATGCGCGTGCCCGGCTTTCCGGGCTGAACTGGCTGCACATGCAGGGCAATTCTGCGACCAAGGGTGCAATCTTCAGCTTCACGCTTGATGGCGCCGCCCACGCGCATGACATCTCGACCATCCTGGACAAACGCGGCATCGCGGTGCGGGCGGGAACCCATTGCGCCATGCCATTGATGGCGCATATGGGGATCACCGCCTCATGCCGGGCGTCCTTCGGGCTTTACAACACGACGGACGAGGTTGATGCGCTGGTCTCGGCCCTTGAACTTTGCCGCGAGCTTTTCGCCTGACCAACAGACCGTCGGTGCCGACCTAGAAGCGGAAGGTGAAGGCAAGCGCGCCGGCCGTGTCCGTCACTCCGGCACGGTTGCCGAAATCGTCGGAATGGACCATGGACAGCTTCATTTCCAGCCCGTCGGCCAGCGCGGTCAGGTAGGTGACCTCAAGGTCCGTCTGCCGGTTCTCCGGAGCGAGATCGACTGCCACCTGCTCGAAAGCTGCGGCACCCTGGCGCAGGACGGGAAGGGTCAGCCTTGTCTCGCCCGAGGCGATGGCGACCGGCATCCCGACACCCACCGACAGCCGGTCACCGGCACTGAAGACACCGCTGCGCCCGGCGGTAAGTTTGACTGCGTCATAGCGGGCGGACCCCGATTCCCCCAGCGCAGTCGCGCCGCCAAGGTCGGTCATCCCGACTTCGCCCGACAGCGCAAGGAAGGCCCCCGCCCCAAGATCCTGCGTGATCCCAAGCGTGACCGAGGCCATGTCGGCGCTGTCGTCGCCACCAAGGCTCATGATCTGGCCGTCGTCGCGGGCCAGCTTGATCCCGACGTCAATGCGGGTGGCGCCTTCGGTCAGCGCCCGGCTGAGGGTAAAGCCCATGCTCTCGCTGCCCTCTTGCGGCAGCAGAACCGACGCGCTGGTGCCACCGTCCGGGGCAGCAAGGGTCACAACCGGGCCAGTGAATGCCGCGAAGGGATCTGCCAGCGCAAGCGGGGCCGCCAGCCGTTCCGACTGCAGGTTGCTGGTGATGCCCTTGGCCAGAAGTGCCCCGGCCCGCGATCCGGGCCGCGCACCCGACGTCAAGGCTTCGGCAGGCATGGCAAACCCGGCAGCAAGCGCATCGCGCACGGCCACATTGGTGCCGGCAAGCGACCGTTCCACCGCATCGCCAAAGCCGCTGCCCGTCCGCAGGACCGGCGCATCTGTCGACACGCTGCCCCCGTCGGCCAGCACCATCGCCGTCCCGCCGATTGGCCGCAGCGCCGCCTCGATGTCCAGAAAGCCGTGGCCATAGATGACCGAGTAGCCCTTGAAGAACCCGTCGGCGAGTTCGACCCTGCCATCCGCCTCGAAGAAATCATCTTCGGCCGAGGCCAGAAGCCGGATCCTCAGGTCGTGCGGAGACAGGGTGGGAAAGGCTTCGGCCAACAGCGCCAGCGCACCGGAAACCTGGGGTGCTGCAAAGGAAGATCCGGTCGTGGGGGCAAAGGAATTGCCTGCCCCGATGGCGGCGTTCCAGGTTCCGTCGGCAGCCAGACACCAGCGGGCGGCTTCCCAGCATGACGCCGAGATCAGGTCGACGGACTTCACAGTGCCATTCTGGAACGTCGGGACGCCGTTCACAACGGCAAGCCAGCCCGCCTCCAGGTCGTTTGCGTAGACGGGCAGGGCATCCATCAGCCCGGAATTGCTGTCGGTTTCATCATTCGATACGGCAAAGACCACAACGCCATAGGCGGCATAGTTGCGAAGCGCCGAAAGATAGGCAGCGCCCGACCCCGCGCCAAAGAAATCGTTGAAAGCGGACTGGGTTGCGAAGACGGTCTCTTGCGACTGGGTGACATAGCCCCAGGAATTGTTCCAGGCGACAGCCTTGTCCTTCAGCGCCCTTTTCCCAAGGTCGATCAGGTTCTGGTCGGTCTGGTAGGTGCCAAACAGGATGTCGGCGTCGGGCGCGGTGCCGACAAACTGCCCGGGCAGGTTGCCCGCGGCAACCGAAGCGACCGAGGTTCCATGCTCGCCGCCGGGGGCAAAGTTGGTGTCCACGACAACGGTCTTGCCGTCGAACACGTCATGCCCCGGCGACATGTGTTCATCGGAAATCGCGATAAGTTGTCCATCCCCGGTCACCCCGGCCGCATGGGCAAAGGCCGCCCCGGACGATTTCATGGCGTAAAGCTGACCGCTGACGGTTTGATCGCCGATGTAGTTCCGCAGCCAGGTAAGGCTTGTTTGCGTGCCTTCGTACTCCGTGCTGTCCAAAAGCAGCCCTGCCGCCGCGGCGGTGCCGCTCGTGATGCCGCCGAACCCTGTCGTCAGCACCACGATCGCTACGGGATCCGGCGCCGCAAAATCGGGCAGGTAGGACGACAGATCCGTCGAACCACTGCCACCGCCGCTGCCGCCACAACCGGCCAGCAGCGTCAGGCAGGGCAACGACAGAAGAAAGGCCGGTTTCCGGCGAAGACCTGGCGTGGATTGAACGGGCATGACGCACTCCGGATTGCAAACGGTTAACGGTCCAATTGCGCAGTCATTTCAAGATTCGGTCAAGGGCAAGCTGGGGCTTTTTCCCGAGAATTCCGCCGCACCCCCCACGCGCCCGATGCGCTGCGCATTCGGAGTCCTTTCCCGTTGAAACCCCCGCCGCCATCCGCTAAAGAGCCCTTCTGGCACCCGTAGCTCAGCTGGATAGAGTGCTGCCCTCCGAAGGCAGAGGTCGAAGGTTCGAATCCTTCCGGGTGCGCCAATAATATCAAAAGGTTAGGTGGCTGTTGTCATCAAGGCAACATGACGGCGCGCTGTCCTTTGCCGATGCAGGGGCTGACTGCGGCGGTGCCTGTGGCCGGATCGACGCTTTGGTGCCGTGTCAGGTCAAGTGTGCCCCGGATCCGCGCCTTGCCGGCCGGCCAGACGGTCGAAGATCCGGGAAATGGTCTTGGCATCAATCGGTTTGCAGATCATGTCCCCCGCGCCGCCGGACAGACATGCCGCACGCGTATCCACAGTCTCGACGCCCGTCATCATCACGGTCGGCACGTCAAAGCCGCGTGCCCGCATGTCTGCCAGGGTCTCAAGCCCGGATTTCTCGGGCATGTGGATGTCAAGAAGCACTAAGGTCGGCCGCAGGGCGGGCAGCCTGACCAGCATGTCTTCGCCCGACGGGCTAAGCTCGCAGTCGATATCAAGGGACCGGACCAGTCGTTGCAGGGCACGCCGGAGTGAGGCGTCGTCATCCACGACAAAGATGCAACCCGGTGCCATCATTCGTCCGCTTGTTCTTCTTGCTCACAGTTGCACGTCTGGACGCCGGGCCAAGTTGGACAAGGGTCTTATGCCGACCGGGCATCCTGCAGCCGCGACATCAGCGTCACGAGTTCCGCAACCGACCGCACCCCCATCTTTTGCATCACCCGGCCGCGGTGGACCTTGATGGTCTTTTCCGCCGCGCCCAGCCTATGGGCGATCTGCTTGTTCAGCCTGCCCGATACGATTTCCTGCAGCACCTCGCTTTCCCGAGGGGTCAGGCTGGCAAGCAGCGCGCGGACATCCCGCTCGGCGGAAAGCTGACGGCGCCTGGCATGGTCAAGTTCCAATGCCGAACGGATTGCCGCAAGCAGCGTGTCAGCCTCGACCGGCTTCGTCAGGTAATCGACAGCGCCCGCGCGCATCGCCTGAACTGCCGTCGGGATCGAGCTCTGTCCGGTCAGGAAGATCACCGGCCTCCCCCCGCCGTCCTTTGCAAGCCGGTCCTGCAAGGCCAGGCCGCTTGACTCTCGCAGCCCAAGGTCGATGACCGCACATCCGGCCAGGGCGGGATCATGCGCGTCCAGGAAAGTCGCAGCATCCTGAAAGCATCGGGTCACAAACCCTTCGGCGTTCAGCAGGCGCTCCAGCCCACGCAGGATCGCCGCATCGTCGTCGACCAGCCAGACCACACTCATGTCCTTGCCCCCCCCGGCGGCAAGGTCAGCACGATCCGGGCGCCCGCCGCTTCGGGATCAACAAAGGCAAGGCTTCCGCCATGTGCGGCTGCAATACTGCGGCAGATGGCCAGACCGACGCCAAGTCCCAGGGGTTTGCTGCTGACGAAAGGCCGGAAGACCTCTTCGCGCTGGTCTGGCGGAATGCCAGGGCCGGCATCCTCGACCGTCAAGGTCGCCGCGCCACCGGGGTGGAAGACGGTCGACACGCGCAGGGTCTTTGCCGCCTCGGGCAACCCGTCCATCGCTTCAGACGCGTTTAGCACAAGGTTCAGCACGATCTGTTGCAGTTGCGGGCCGTTGCCAGACACCTCGACCGGGCCCGGGCTGAGGACTTGACGCACCTGCACGCCGCTGTTGGCAAGTTCGCTTTGCGCAAGGGCCAGCGTCGCCCGGACGATCTCGTTCAGGTCAAGCCGCTCCATCGTGACCTCGCCCTTGACCATCAGGCGTCTCAGGTTGGCAATCGTTGATGCCGCCCGTCGCACGTCGTTGTTGATATCCTGGAAGATCGCGCCGATCTCAACCAGGTCAGGGGGCGTGCGCCCGGCAATGCGGGCGCCTGCTTCGGCATTTGCCTGGATCGCCGCCAGCGGCTGGTTGATCTCGTGCGCAAGCGAGGCCGAAAGCTGGCCCAGCCGCAGGTTGCGCGAGACGTGGATCAACTGGCTGCGCTCGAGGTCAAGCGAGGCTTGCGTGCGGAAATAGCGACGGCGGTGGAAAACAAGCCCGAAGATGGTGGCAGTCTGGGCCGCGACCACGGCGGCGACCGCAATCAGGAAGACACGGTATTGCTCCCACAGGGTTGGTTCGTAAAAGAGGATACGGCTGCCCTTGGGCAGGCGGCCGAGGTCAAGGCCGTGGCGCTGCATCGCGCGCCAATCGACCGTCGGAACAGCCGTGACCTTGACCGGCTCGGCAAGCGGATCGCCGGCAATCGCTGTCCGCAGCATCTTGCCGATTTCCCGACCTGTCGAGGACAGGTCCTCGACGGTGCCACCGACAATCCCCTTTCCGATCTGCGTTTCATAAAGCGACCAGACCGGCGCGGCCGAGGCCTCTGCAAGGGCCTCGGCGAACTGGACCGGCAGAAATCGTCGCCCTTCTGCGTCAAGATTCACCGACAAGAGCAGGACGATCGCGCCGGGATCCAGTGTCCGTGCTTCGGCCAGGTATTCGTCGGCAGTTGCCTCGGGCAGGAACCGCACCGGAAGATCCCGATAGGTGTCGGCGATCACCGACGTGAATGCCGACCGCCACTGGCGGTCGAAGCGCGCCGATCCGGTTATGACAACAATCTCGGGGGCGTCGGGCTGGACAGTCAGCGCAAGGTCCAGCGTGCTGCGAAAGTCGAAGGGGCTTATCACGCCGCTGACATCCGGCAGCGTCTGGCCCGAAAGGGCGGTCATCATGCCCGCTTCGCCGAACCCGCCGTAGACGATGGGCGCACCCGGAGCGAAGGCCTCGCGATTGGCGACGACATAGGAAAGGGCGTGGGCTCCAAGCACCATGACGGCATCCAGTCCAAGGCCCCCGTAGCGTTCGACCAGAAAGGTGCGGTTCAGCTCAAGTTCCCTGGGGTCGTTGAAGCGCAGCATGTCGAGATATTCGACATGCAGGGCCTTCACAAGGGGCAGCCTGCTGTCTGATTCCACAATGAAAAGCAGCCGCGGCCGCGTATCGTCGGACTGTGCCATGGCATGTCCGGCAAACACCAGCGCAGCCAGCAGGATCAGCACCGAAACCAGCGACCGGACAGGTAGTTTGGGCAATTTGCGCGCCATCGCCCCCCCCATGGACCAGACATCGCCAGATAGGCCCTTGGTCCAACTGTTCGTAGCGCCTGCGCTTCCTTAGCGTCAAGGCGCTTGGCAGGGCCGCTGACGTCATCGAGGCCCACTAACTGCAGCGAGGAGACTTCAGAATGACTCTCAGACCCGGTTACCGACTGCTCCGTTCCACCGCATTGGGCCTTGCGACAGCCTTGGCGCTGAGTGGCTCTGCCATCCTGGCGCAAGATGCCGCACAGCCGAACATCGTCATCATCTGGGGCGACGACATCGGTCAGTTCAACATCAGCGCCTACAACCTGGGCGTGATGGGGTATCAGACGCCGAACATCGACAGCATTGCACATGACGGGGCGCTCTTCACCGACTGGTATGGCCAGCAAAGCTGCACCGCCGGACGCGCCGCCTTCATGACCGGCCAATCGCCGATCCGCACAGGGCTGCTGAAGATCGGCTTGCCTGGATCGCCCGAAGGGATCAACGTCCTCGACCCGACGATTGCCGATCTCTTGAAACCGTTGGGTTACGCGACGGGCCAATTCGGCAAGAACCATTTCGGCGACCGCGACGACATGCTGCCGACCAATCACGGGTTCGACGAATTCTTCGGCAACCTTTACCACCTGAACGCCGAAGAAGAGCCTGAGAACGTCGACTACCCCGGTGACATGGTCTTGCCTGACGGCCGCACCTTCAAGGAGGCCTGGGGCCCGCGTGGCGTGATCCATTCGGTGGCCAACCCGGACGGCACGCAGACCATCGAAGACACCGGTCCGCTAACCCGCAAGCGGATGGAAACCATCGACGAGGAAGTGACCACTCGCGCGCTGGACTGGATGGACAAGACCCATGCCGCGGGCAAGCCGATGTTCCTGTGGTACAACACCACACGGATGCACGTCTTTACCCATCTCAAGGAAGAGTCTCAGGGTGTGACAGGTCTGGGCCTTTATGCCGACGGCATGGTCGAACATGACGGAATGGTTGGCGAAATCCTGCAAAAGATCAAGGATCTGGGGATCGAGGACAACACCATCGTCATGTATTCCACCGACAACGGTGCCGAAGTCTTCACCTGGCCCGATGGCGGCACGACCCAGTTCAAGAGCGAGAAGAACTCGCCCTGGGAAGGCGGTTACCGCGTGCCCGCCTTCATCAAATGGCCGGGGGTGATCAAACCCGGAACGATCATCAACGAGATCGGCGCGCATGAGGACATGCTGCCGACATTGCTGGCGGCGGCGGGTGATCCGAACGTGGTTGAAGAGCTGAAGGCGGGCACGACGATCAATGGACGCGACTACAAGGTCCACATCGACGGCTCCGACCTTCGCCCAGCACTTGAGGGCAAGGCCGAATGGCCGCGCAAGTCCTTCATCTACTGGACCGATGGCGGCGACGTGGCGGCCCTGCGCTATGGCAACTGGAAGGCACAGTATCTGGACCAGCCTGCCCATGGCCTGGGTGTCTGGCAAAAGCCGTTCGTGGTGTTGCGCGCGCCGATCCTGACGAACCTGCGCAGCGATCCGTTCGAAAAAGCCCGGGACGAGGATGCGATGGGCTACCAGCGGTGGTATATGGAACGGATGTTCATGTTCATCCCGGCGATGGCCTACATCTCCCAGTGGATTCAAAGCTTCAAGGAGTTCCCGGTCCGCATGGAGCCCGGCAGCTTTGATCTTCAGGCCGCGATGGACGCGATGAGCAGCGCCCAGCCCTAAGGCCACGCGCCCAAGTCGGCCTCCCCGGTGAAAACCGTGGGGGCCGATCCCAATCTGCCCATCCCGATTGACCCAAGCGAGGCACCTTGATGATCCGAGCGCTTTTCCCCTTCGCACTTCTCCTGGTGACAGGGGTCGCCCATGCCGATCCGCTGCCGTCCTGGAACGACACCGCGACCAAGGATGCGATCATCGCGTTCGTGGATGGCGTCACCACCCCCGGTTCCGCCGACTATCTGCCGGAAGCCGACCGGATCGCCGTCTTTGACAACGACGGCACGCTGTGGGCCGAACAGCCGTTCTA
The DNA here is from genome assembly GCA_026400325.1 of Rhodobacterales bacterium. Classification (GTDB taxonomy): domain Bacteria; phylum Pseudomonadota; class Alphaproteobacteria; order Rhodobacterales; family Rhodobacteraceae; genus Tabrizicola. Next base: position 9,077 of record JAPLPF010000152.1, on the reverse strand, counting down.
TTTCCAGGTCTTTTACGCTCTGGATGCGGTCAAGGCCAAGGCCGAGGCCGACCCGTCGATCCTGACCACCGACGTGCTGAAGGCGGCAGCGGCGGGCGACCTCAAGACCGTCCTTGCCGGCGGCACCGCCGCGCTGGGCGAGATCGTGATGGCCAGCCACGCCGACATGACCGCCGAGGCCTTCAATGCCTCTGTCGCCAACTGGGCTGCAACCGCTATCCACCCGCAGACCGGCCTGCGCTTTGCCGACATGACCTACCAGCCGATGACCGAGCTTTTGCGCTATCTGCGCGACGAAGGTTTCTCGACCTGGATCGTCACCGGCGGCGGCAGCCACTTCGTCCGCGCCTTTGCCGAGGATGCCTATGGCATACCTCCTGAACAGGTCATCGGCTCGATGATCGACAGCGAATACCGCGTGATCGACGGGGTGGGCCAGATCTGGAAACTGCCCGACATTGCCTTTGTCGACGACAAGGGTGGCAAGCCCGTTGGAATAGACCGCAACATCGGCCGCCGCCCGATCCTTGCCTTCGGCAATTCGGATGGGGACTTCGAGATGATCGAGTACACCACCACCGGCCCCGGTCCGTCGCTTGGTCTGATCCTGCACCACACCGATGGCGCGCGCGAATGGGCCTATGACCGCGACAGCCATATCGGCAAACTTGAACGCGGACTTGACGAAGCTGCGGAAAGGGGATGGATCATGGTGGACATGGCCGGGGACTGGTCGCGTATCTATTCCGGCGACCCTGACAAGGCGGACTGAACCTGCCGGGCGAATGGCCGACGCAACGTCGCGGCATAATCTCGTCCGGCCGCAAAGGGAGGACTGGCATGAAGGCAAGTGTTATCGGCGCAACCCTGATGCTTGCAGCCAACAGCGCTGCGGCACAGGACTCGTCCTGGACCTACAGCACCACGCTGTATGGTTGGCTTCCCGGGATGACCACCTCGATCGAAACAGGTTCGGGCACGATCGAAAGCGAATCCACCGCAAGCGACGCCCTGTCCAATCTGGACATGGTGTTCATGGGCACCTTCGCGGCGCAGCGGGATCGGTGGGGATTTGTCGGAGACCTGCTTTACCTGGACCTGTCGAACGAAAAACGGACTCCCTTCGGGCTTTACGGCAGCAGAAGCGTTGGCGTGACGACCACCGCACTCAGCGGATACGCGCTGTACCGGGTGACGACGGACCCTGCCATCGTCTTCGATATCGGTGCCGGCTTTCGCGCTTTTGACCTTGATGTCAATCTGGCCCTCACCCCCGGGCTTCTTGACGGCTTTTCGCAAAACGTCGGCGGCTCCTGGGTCGACCCGCTGATCGCGGCCAGAGTTGCCGTGCCGTTGAACGATGCCTGGACGCTGACCGGTTTTGTCGACTGGGGCGGATCGGGCGGTGACGACGAGACCTGGCAGGTCTTCGGTTCGGCCAAGTATGAATTCAATGAAAACTGGGCGACACAGGTCGGCTATCGCTACATGGAGATTTCAAAGAAGCTTGACGGTCGCGATATCACCGTCGATCTTGGCGGCCCGGTCATCGCAGTCTCCTACAGGTTCTGATCCGCGACTGCCGCGCCTCCTGTCTTCGTTTGCTTCCGGCAAAGACGGACCACCGTGCGCCGGAGGGTTGGCCTCTGGGTGCATCGGGACCTTTCGGCAAGTGGTGACCATATCCTGCAGGCCCCGCCCCGGCAGGGTCGTGGTGAAGTCGGTCGCTGGGCAGGCACGCACCATCGACATCGTCCCCCCCAACCACCGGCCTCGATGCAGAAGCAGCCCTGGGTCGTTCGCGTCATCGCACCTGACATGATGCGCGCCGTCGGGGAGTGCGAAGGATAGGCAAAAGCGCGACGCAGGCCAGGTCGCAGGCCGTCGGGGGAAGCTGGAAACGCGCCAGGGCAGACGGGGTGCCGCGCCATCTCCAAAGGGTCCGCCGATCCGTCCAGATCCGGCTTTCCGCCCGCGTTCTGCGCTTGCGATCCATGGATGCTTGCCTTCTTGCAAATAGTTCTCATTTACAGTTTACTGCACCACCAGATGAGGACCCCCATGACGACCCGCATTCTGACCCGCCGCACGCTTCTGCTGTCCAGCCTGCTTGCCCTCTTGCCGATGATGGCCCTGGCCGATGACAGGCTCAAGGTCGTGACCACCTTTACCGTGATTGCCGACATGGCGCGCAATGTTGCCGGCGATGGTGTGGACGTCGTGTCCGTCACCAAACCCGGCGCCGAAATCCACGGCTATGAACCGACACCGGGCGACATCGTCGCGGCCTCGGACGCCGATCTGGTGCTGCGCAACGGTCTCAACCTTGAACGCTGGTTCGAGCAGTTCCTGCAAAACCTCGGCGACGTGCCCTCGGCCACGCTCAGCGACGGGATCACCCCGATCTCGATCAGTGAGGGTCAGTATCAGGGCAAACCCAATCCCCATGCCTGGATGGGGCTGGAAAACGCGCTGATCTACGTCGACAACATCGCCAAGGCCCTGTCGTCGGTCGATCCGGCCAATGCGGCGATCTATGCGGCCAACGCGGACGTTTACAAGGCAAAGCTTGCCGCCGCCCTTGACCCGCTCAAGGAAAAGATCGCCGCCTTGCCCGCAGACCGCCGCTGGCTGGTCACCTGCGAAGGCGCGTTCAGCTACCTTGCCCGCGACCTTGGCCTGACCGAGCTATACCTCTGGCCGATCAACGCCGACCAGCAGGGCAGCCCCCGCCAGGTGCAGGCGGTGATCGACGGCGTCCGTGAACATCAGATCCCGACGGTCTTTTGCGAAAGCACCGTGTCCGCGAAGCCCGCCGAACAGGTCGCGCGCGAAACCGGGGCAGCTTTTGGCGGGGTACTTTATGTCGACAGCCTTTCGGATGGCGACGGGCCGGTGCCGACCTATCTTGATCTGCTGCGGGTGACCACGGAAACCATCGCCTCCGGGCTTGCCCCGGCAAAGTGAGGGACAAAATGCGCGATACGGGCGGGACAGGTTGGGTGGGTGAGGACGGCATCGTCGCCGAAGGTGTGACTGTTACCTACCGCTCCGGCCTGACCGCATTGACGGACGCAAGCTTCGCAATCCCCCGGGGTACGATCACTGCGCTTGTCGGGGTGAACGGTGCCGGAAAGTCCACGCTTTTCAAGGCGATCATGGGCTTTCTGCCGCTTGCGGCACATGGGCTTTCTGCGCCGCCCGTCGGCCACGGACCGGGCCCGCGTTGACGAAGCCCTGGCGCGACTTGGCCTGACCGACCTGCGCCACCGCCAGATCGGCGAGTTGTCGGGCGGCCAGAAAAAGCGCGTCTTTCTGGCAAGGGCCCTTGCCCAGGAAGGCAAGATCATCCTTCTGGACGAACCCTTCACCGGGGTCGATGTCACGACCGAAGAACAGATCATCGACCTCTTGCGCACCCTTCGGGCCGAAGGGCATGTCATGCTGGTCTCGACCCACAACCTGGGGTCGGTGCCGGATTTCTGTGACCGGACGATCCTGATGAAGGGGACGGTCCTTGCCCATGGTCCGACCGAGACGATCTTCACCCGCGACAACCTTGAACGCACCTTCGGTGGGGTCCTGCGCCACTACACCCTTGGCGGGACAGACCTGCACGACGACGACGACACGCGCGAGATCCGTATCATCACCGATGACGAACGCCCGTTCGTCCAGTATGGCCGCAAGGGGGACAAATGATCCTAACCCATACCATTCATCTGTCCCCAAACATCCCCGCCGGAGGCCGTCCCGAGCCGGTTGCGCGCCCTTCGCGCGCAGAGGCGAGAAGAAAACCGTGCGCGGAACGCGCTCACTCTGAAACCGGCCGCCCCCAGCGCCGGGCGTACCATGTTTGACCCCTTCGCCTACAGCTACATGACCAACGCCATGTGGGTGTCCGCCCTGGTCGGCGGGGTCTGCGGGTTCCTGTCGGCCTATCTCATGCTGAAAGGCTGGTCGCTGATCGGTGATGCGCTGTCCCATTCCGTCGTGCCCGGCGTGGCGGGGGCCTATATCCTTGGCCTGCCCTTTGCGCTGGGGGCGTTCCTGTCGGGCGGTCTTGCTGCGGCGGCAATGCTCTTTCTGTCCAGCCGCACCGGCCTCAAGACCGACACTGTCATCGGCCTGATCTTCACCGCCTTTTTCGGCCTCGGTCTGTTCCTGATCTCGATCTATCCGACATCGGTGTCGATCCAGACCATCACCATGGGCAACATCCTGGCGATCTCGCCGGAAGATACGCTGCAACTTGTCCTGATCGGCGGCATCTCGGCCGTGGTCCTCCTGGTGTTGTGGAAGGACCTCATGGTCACCTTCTTCGACGAGGCGCATGCCCGTACCATCGGTCTGCGCCCGGACCTGCTGAAAGTGATCTTCTTCACCCTCCTGTCCGCCTCGACCGTGGCCGCGATGCAGACGGTGGGGGCCTTTCTTGTCGTCGCCATGGTCGTGACGCCCGGTGCCACGGCCTACCTTCTGACCGACCGCTTTCCGCGACTTCTGACCCTTGCGGCGGCCATCGGTGCCACAACCGGCTTTGCCGGTGCCTACGTCAGCTATTTCCTCGACGGGGCGACCGGGGGGGTGATCGTCCTTCTGCAAACCGCCCTTTTCGCGCTGGCTTTCCTGTTCGCGCCGAAACACGGGCTTCTTGCCGCCCGCGCAAGGGGAAGGCAGGGATGATCGATGCCCTTCTTCAGCCCTTCCAGTTCGCGTTCATGCAGAACGCCTTCTGGATCGCACTGATCGTGGCCCCGCCCTGCGCGCTGCTGTCCTGTTTTCTGGTCCTGAAGGGCTGGGCGCTGATGGGCGATGCGGTCAGCCATGCGGTACTGCCCGGCATCGTGCTGGCCTACATGGCCGGGCTGCCGCTTCTTTTGGGCGCCTTCATCGCCGGCCTTTCCACCTCGCTTCTGACCGGCTGGATCGCAGACAACAGCCGAGTGAAGCGCGACACCGTGATGGGCGTGGTCTTTTCGGCGATGTTTGCCCTTGGGATCGTGCTGATCACCGCCTTTCCGACCGATCTGCATCTGGACCATATCCTCTTTGGCAACATGCTTGGCGTTGGGGCCGACGATCTTGTGACGGCGGCAGTCATCGCCGGGCCGGTCACACTGATCCTGATCCTGAAATGGCGCGATCTCATGTTGCACGCGTTCGACCCGGCGCAGGCCCAGGTGTCGGGCCTGCCAACCCGCGTGCTGCATTACGGCCTTCTGGCCATCCTGTCGCTGACGATCGTGGCCACGCTCTCGTCGGTCGGCCTGATCCTTGCCATCGGCCTCTTGATCGCTCCGGGGGCGATCGCCTTTCTGATCACCCGCAGCTTCGGGGCCATGCTGGTTGCGGCGACGGTGGTCTGCCTTGTCGCTATGGTCAGCGGCATCTGGGCAAGCTTCCACCTCGACAGCGCACCTGCACCCACGATCATCCTGATCCTGACCGGCCTTTTCCTTCTGGCGGTGCTGCGGCGGGTGGTTCTGGCACGCTTCTCCGCGCGCGCAGCCTCGCGTCCGGCCTGATCCGGCTTTACGTTCGCCCGCCCAGCCCTTACCGATTGGCAACGCAAGACCGCCACGCAAAGCCCCGGGCTGACCGACCCATGACAGAAGCGTCCACACAGCCTGCAAGCAACGCCGCAATCTGGTTTGCCGGCGATGGCTATGACCCGTCCAAGGGCATCAACGGGCGCCGTGTCGCAGGCGAAAGCTTTTTGCGCGGGTTCTTCAATCATGCTGCGGTCGCTGAATTCGTCAGCCTGACGCATTTCAGCGCGGACCATGTGACCTTTGCCGACATGGCCCGGGCCGCGAAGGTGACCCGGCCCTTGCGCGAAGTGCTCTTGCACCAGCCACAGCGGATGGCACCGGTTGATGTGGTCTACTATCCCGCACCGCTTGATCCGGTCGAATGCTGGCGCCGGGCGCCGCATGGCGGGGCGGCCTGGGCCCTGTGCGGGATCACCCACACCACCGCCACGCTGGCGGTGATGCGGTCGATCTTCGATCTGCGTTCGGCGCCGCAGATGCCGTGGGACGCGCTGATCTGCACGTCGCAGGCGGTCCAGCAGTCGATGCGGACGCTGATGGAACTGGCCGAGACGCATCTGGCCAGTCGCTTTCCTGGCGCGATCCTGCCGACCAGACCCTTGCTGCCGGTCATCCCGCTTGGGGTTCACGCCGATGATTTCCGTCCCGATCCAGGGGCGGGCCAGGCGCTGCGGCAAAGACTGGGGATCGCCGAGGGGGACGTGGTCGCGCTGACCATCGCCCGCCTGACCCCGGACGAGAAGTTTGATCCCTATCCGCTTTTCCTGGCGATGGAGGCTGCCGCACCGGATCTGGCTGCGACAGGGGCGAGGTTTCACCTTGTCCTGTGTGGCCAGTTCAGTGATCCAAGCTGGACCCCCGCCTTTGCCGAAGCAGCCGCCCGGTTGATGCCCGGATGCGGGTATCACCTGCTTGACGGCGGCGACCCGGTTCAGCGCAAGGCTGCCCTTTCAGGGGCCGATGTCTTCGTGTTTCCCATCGACAACGTGCAGGAAACCTATGGCCTTGCCCCGGTCGAGGCGATGGCGGCGGGATTGCCGCTGATCGTGTCGGACTGGGACGGCATGAAGGACACCGTGACGCCGGAGGTCGGCATCCGCGTCCCGACCGAGATGCCGGGGCCGGGCGAGGCGACCCACCTCAGCCAGCGGTTCCTTGGCGGGACCGACCGCTATCTGCAGTTTCTGGGCCAGCTTTCGGCCATGACCCGGGTGTCCGTGCCCGCGCTGACCCGCGCCCTTGTCACCCTTGGGACCGATCCCGCCCTGCGCCGGCGCATGGGGGCTGCGGGCCAGGCCCGGGTGCGCAGCCTTTACGACTGGCGCCGGGTCATTCCGCAGATGCAGGCGCTTTGGGCCGAGCAGTCCACTATGCTGGCCCATGCCCGCACCCGGGGCGGCCGCGGCATGGCCTGTGCCGATGCGGCCCGTCTGCCCGTCGCGCCGGCGCCGGATGTCATGTTTGCGGGTTACCCCAGTGCGCGGCTTTCTGCGCGCGAAACCCGCCTTCTGCGCGCCATCCCGCTTGCGGGGCGTCCGGACGTCGCGCAAACATTCGATCTGCGGCGCTACCAGGCCTCGCTGCGCCTGATCGAGACCCCGGCCCGGATTCAGACCATTCTTGACGCTTTCGCCGCCTCCGGCGCTGCTGGCGCAACTGAAGGCGCCGTCGCGGCAGCGACGGGGTTGCACCCGCATGTTGTCGGGCGATCGACGCTCTGGCTGTTGAAATACAACTTTCTGACCGAGGTGACCTGACCATGCCCACCCCCACGGGATCCATCCTTGTCACCGGTGCTGGTGCCGGCATCGGGCGCGCCACCGCCCGACTTTTTCTGGCAGAGGGCTGGGAGGTTGCGCTGATGGGCCGCCGCCGCGAGGCCCTGGAAGAAACCGCCGCCGGCCATTCCGCGCGCCTTTTGGTCTGCGATGTGGGGGATCCAGCCGGGGTAGAGACCGCCTTTGCCTCCCTTTCGCGGCTTGATGTGCTGTTCAACAATGCCGGAATCTCGACCCCGGCGGCCCCGATAGACGAGATCCCGGTCAATCAGTGGCTGGAGGTCAGCCGCACCAACATCACCGGCATGTTCCTGTGTGCCCGCGCCGCCTTTGGCCTGATGCGGCGGCAATCGCCGCGCGGGGGGCGGATCATCAACAATGGCTCGATCTCGGCGCATGTGCCGCGGCCGGGGTCAGCACCCTACACGATGTCGAAACATGCTGTTACTGGCCTGACCCGCACGCTGGGGCTGGACGGGCGCGCTTTTGACATCGCCTGCGCGCAGATCGACATCGGCAACGCGATCACCGACATGGCGGCCCGCTTTACCAAAGGCGTGCCCCAGGCCGATGGCCAGATCCGCGTCGAGCCGGTGATCGATGTGGATCACGTCGCGCGCATGGTGCTGCACATGGCAAGCCTGCCATTGGAGGTGAACACCCCGTTTGTCACGATCATGGCGCGCGACATGCCCTATATCGGGCGTGGCTAGGCTTGCACCCCGTCAGTCCGTGACGCCGAACTGGTCCTGCATCAGCCGGACAAGGCCAAGCACCTTCGGGTCCTGGATGTAGTAGTAGATGGTCTTGCCGTCACGCCGGGTGGCAACAAGCCCCTCAAGCCGCAACCGGGCCAGTTGCTGGCTGACTGCCGCCTGACGCGCCCCGAGGAGGGTTTCAAGCCTGGTCACCGAATGTTCGCCCGCTGCCAGGTGACAAAGGATCATCAACCGGCCCTCATGGCTGAGCGCCTTCAGAAAAGCCGCAGCTTCGGCGGCGCGGCCCGCGACTGAATCCGCAATCTGCTTGTCTCCGACAAGATATGAAAGGACGTCAGTCGCTGAATTCGGATCAAAGCGGTCAAGTGACACGGCAGCACTCCATACAACGTCAGATTGCAGGATTAGCACAGATAGCCACTTCGCACGAGGGGGCGCTTGCCCTTGCCGCCTGAGAAAGGCAAGCATTCGCCGATGGGGTGCCAGGTGCGGCGAACCCTTGCCACCACCGCGTCTTGCCAGAGGAACGCAGATGACACGCCCCCTTGCCTTTACTGCCGCCGGCCGCTTCTGGCGCGGCAACCTGCACACCCATTCCACGCGCTCGGACGGGGTGCTGCCGCCCGAGGAAGTGTGCCGTCGCTACCGTGCGGAAGGCTATGATTTCCTTGCACTGACCGACCACTTCATCGGCAGCTACGGCTATCCGATCGTCGATACCACGCCTTGTCGGACCAACAGCTTCACCACGATCCTGGGTGCCGAGGTTCATTCCGGCGCCATGGCGAACGGCGAGCTCTGGCATATCCTTGACGTGGGGTTGCCCGCCGATTTCGCGCCATCCGACAGCCCGGACTTTCACCCCAAGGCCGGTCAGGAAACCGGCCCCGAGATTGCCGCCCGTGCTGTGGCAGCCGGGGCCTTCGTGGCAATCGCCCATCCGCAATGGTCCGGCCTGACCCTTGCCGACGCCCGCACCATCGAGTCCGCCCATGCGGTCGAGATCTACAACCACGGCTGCGCCA
>JAPLPF010000097.1 GCA_026400325.1 Rhodobacterales bacterium | reverse complement strand
TGGCGATGGTGTTCCAAAGCTATGCGCTTTACCCCCACATGTCGGTCAAGAAGAACATCGGATTTCCGCTGAAAATGGCCGGGATGGACCCGGCAGAGGCCGAGCGGCGCATCCAGCGCGCGGCCTCGGTTCTCAACCTCACGAACTATCTTGACCGCCGCCCCGGCCAATTGTCCGGCGGCCAGCGCCAGCGCGTTGCCATCGGCCGCGCCATCGTGCGCGAACCCGCCGCGTTCCTGTTCGACGAGCCGCTTTCAAACCTTGACGCCGCGCTGCGGGTGGGGATGCGGCAGGAGATCAGCGAGTTGCACCAGTCGCTAAAGACCACGATGGTCTATGTCACCCATGACCAGGTCGAGGCGATGACCATGGCCGACAAGATCGTGGTCCTGAACGCCGGTCGCATCGAACAGGTCGGCAGCCCGCTTGACCTGTACCACAACCCGAAAAACCTGTTCGTGGCAGGCTTCATCGGCAGCCCGAAGATGAACCTGGTCTCGGGGCCAGAGGCCGCAAAGCATGGCTGCACCACCATCGGCATCCGCCCCGAACACCTCACCGTGGGAGATGGGCCATGGGAAGGCGTGGTCGGCCTGTCCGAACATCTTGGCTCGGACAGTTTCATCAAGGTGGATGTGACGGAAGTGGGCATCATAAACGTGCGCGGCCCGGGCGAGTTGAATGTTCATCACGGAGATCGCGTGAAACTGGGTCTGGCAGGCAAGATCCACCGGTTTGATGCCAACGGGCTGGCACTGGCATGAGGCTGCCTGGAAAGACCGCCCTGATCACCGGGGCCGCCCGCGGCATCGGGTTCGAGTTCGCGCGCGCCTATATCGCCGAAGGGGCGACCGTGGCCCTTGCCGACATCAACGCCGAGGTGCTTGAAAAGGCCGTAGCCGACCTTGGCCCGAAAGCCATCGGCGTTCAGATGGACGTAACCCGGCAGGACAGCATCGACGCCGGATTTTCCAGTGCGATCAAGGCGATGGGCCATCTGGACATCCTGATCAACAACGCCGCGCTATTCTCGGCCGCGCCAATCATCGAGATCACGCGGAAAGACCATGACAGGCTCTTTGCCGTCAACGTGGCGGGCACCCTATTCTGCCTGCAAGCCGCCGCACGTCACATGATTCCGCGCGGATCTGGAACCATCATCAACATGGCGTCACAGGCAGGACGCCGGGGCGAGGGGCTTGTCGCGGTCTACTGTGCGACCAAGGCCGCCGTCATCAGCCTGACCCAGTCCGCCGGGCTTGACCTCATCCGCCACGGCATCAACGTCAACGCCATCGCGCCGGGCGTGGTGGACGGCGAGCACTGGGACGGCGTGGATGCCTTCTTTGCCAGGTATGAAGGCAAGGCCCCCGGCCAGAAAAAGCGCGAAGTGGGTGATGCTGTCCCGTTCGGCCGCATGGGCACCGCCGCAGACTTGACCGGCATGGCGATCTTTCTTGCCACGCCGGAAGCGAAATACATCGTCGCCCAATGCTTCGGCGTGGACGGCGGCAACTGGATGGCCTGACCATGCATGCCCTGCTTCCCACCTATGACCGCACCAAACTCACGCCAGGCATCGTCCACATCGGGCTTGGCAACTTTCACCGCGCGCACATGGCCGTCTACATGGATGACCTTTTCTCCCGGGGTTTGGCCCATGACTGGGCGATCCTTGGCGCAGGGGTGCGCGACGGGGATGCCCGGATGCGGGATGCGCTGAAGGCGCAGGATTGCCTGTCCACGGTCATCGAGCTGGACCCGGCCGGAAAATCCGCGCGTCGCATTGGCGCGATGGTCGATTTTCTGCCGGTCGAAGCTGACAATGCCACCCTCATCGCGGCGATGACCCGGCCTGAAATCCGCATCGTGTCGCTTACGGTGACGGAAGGCGGGTATTTCATCGATCCGGCCACGGGCCGCTTTGATTCCGGCGCAGCCGAAATCGCGGCGGATGGCGCGAACCCCAGCCGACCGAAGACCGCTTTCGGTGCCATCGTCGCAGCCCTCAAGGGCCGGCGCGCCGCTGGCACGCCGCCGTTCGCGGTGATGTCCTGCGACAACCTGCCCGGCAACGGTCAGGTGACCCGGGCCGCCGTTTTCGGCACCGCGCGGCTGAGCGATCCCGCCCTGGCCGACTGGATCATGGAGACGGTGGCCTTCCCGAACGGCATGGTCGACCGCATCACCCCCGCCACCGGCCCGCGTGAGCGTGAGATCGCCACCGCCTTCGGCCTTGGCGATGATCCCGTCCCCGTCACCTGCGAGCCCTTTCGGCAATGGGTGCTGGAGGACAACTTTCCCGCCGGTCGCCCCCCGTTCGAGGCCGCAGGTGTCACGCTGACCCCGCATGTCCATGCCTTCGAGATGATGAAGATCCGCATCCTGAACGGCGGCCATGCGACCATCGCCTATCCCGGCGGGTTGATGGACATCGAATATGTGCATGAGGCGATGGCCAACCCTCTCATCCTCGGCTTTCTGAACAAGGTCGAGACCGAGGAGATCATTCCTTACGTCCCCCCCGTTCCCGACACCGACATCGCCGGCTATTACCGCCTGATCGTGCAGCGGTTTTCCAACCCCGAGATTGCCGATACTGAACGCCGCCTGTGCCTTGACGGATCGAACCGGCAGCCGAAGTTCATCATTCCGTCCGTCCGTGACGCGCTTGCGGCGGGCGGCAGTATCGACGGCCTCGCGCTCGTCTCGGCGCTGTGGTGCCGGTATTGCCATGGCGTCACCGACAGCGGGGCGGAAATTGCCCCGAACGATCCGAACTGGGATTACCTGCAGGCGCAGTCCAGGGCTGCAAGGGACACGCCGGTGATCTGGTTGCAGATGAAACCGATCTACGGTGACCTGAACCGCAACCACCGCTTTGTCACGGCCTTTACCAAGGCACTGAATGCCCTTTGGGAAAGGGGCACGGCGGCGGTTCTGCGGGATTACATCGGGTAAGGTGGGGTTGAACCCCACCTTACAGGCCGAGCGCCCGGAACACTTTCGGCAGCTCCTCGGGCAGGTCCTCGGCAATCAGCCCCGGCCCGAAAGACAGTGCACATTCCACATGCAGCCAGGCCCCGGTGCAAGCGGCGTCAAAGGGGCTGAAACCCCGCGCCAGAAGGCCGGTGATGAAGCCTGCCAGCACGTCGCCTGACCCGGCGGTGGCCAGCCAAGGCGCCGCGCGGTCGTAGTGGGCGGAGTTGATGGCGCAGCGCCCCGTTGGGTCGGCGATCACCGTGTCGGGGCCTTTGTAAAGGACGACACAGCCCGCGCGTTTCGCAGCCTCGCGCGTGGCATCGACCTTGGAATAGGCCGGGCCTCTGGTGGCGGGGGCCGCGAGTTTCTCTGCAATGTCGGGGAAGAGGCGGGCGAATTCCCCGGCGTGGGGGGTGAGGA
>JAPLPF010000207.1 GCA_026400325.1 Rhodobacterales bacterium | reverse complement strand
CGCGTCGGCCTTCGACCCGATGGCCGCGCCCCGATGCGCGAGGGCGTGGCGCTGTTCGCGGAAGACGGCACCCTGGTCGGGCGGGTGACGTCGGGCGGATTTGGGCCTTCGGTGAATGCGCCGATTGCGATGGGCTATGTTGCGCGTTCCCATGCTAAACTTGGCGCGACTCTCATGGGTGAGGTGCGGGGCAAGCGCCTGCCCGTGACGGTGACCGAGCTTCCTTTCCATCCCACCAGCTACAAGCGTTGAGGCAGACAGATGAAATACACCAAGGACCATGAATGGCTGCGCGTCGAGGGTGACCTTGTCGTCGTCGGCATTACCGAACATGCGGCGACCCAGTTGGGTGACGTCGTGTTCGTGGAACTGCCGGAACCCGAGACGATGGTGGCCGAGGGCGATGAGGTCTGCGTGATCGAAAGCGTCAAGGCCGCATCGGACATCCTGGCCCCGCTGGACGGCGAGATTGTCGCCGTCAACGAGAAGCTGGTCGATGCGCCCGCCCTGGTGAACGAGGATCCAACCGGGGCGGCCTGGTTCTTCAAGATCAGGGTGGACGATCTTTCCGTGCTGGATCAGTTCATGGACGAGGACGAGTATCAGGACCTGATCGGCTGAAAAGCCCCAATCTTTCTGCGAAAGATCGACTTTGCGGGTTTTCATAGAAAATCCGTTTCCCGTTCGGCAAGGATGGAACGCCATGACCTTCACTCCAACCGACTATAACCCCTACGACTTTGCCAACCGCCGCCACATCGGCCCGTCGCCGCAGGAGATGGCGGAAATGCTGGCCACCGTGGGCGTGCGGACCCTTGAAGAGTTGATCGAACAGACGGTCCCGGCCTCGATCCGGCAGGCCAAGCCATTGGCCTGGGCGCCGTTGGCCGAACATGAGCTTTTGGCGAAGATGAAGGACGTGGCGGCAAGGAACCGGGTGATGACCAGCCTGATCGGGCAGGGCTATTACGGGACGGTGACCCCCCCTGCTATCCAGCGCAACATCCTGGAAAACCCGGCCTGGTATACGGCCTACACTCCCTATCAGCCCGAGATCGCGCAGGGTCGGCTGGAGGCCTTGCTCAACTTTCAGACCATGGTCTGCGATCTGACCGGCCTTGATGTCGCCAACGCCAGCCTTCTGGACGAGGCGACGGCAGCGGCTGAGGCGATGACGCTGGCTGAACGGGTGTCAAAGTCGAAGGCGCGGGCCTTTTTTGTCGACCGCTTCTGCCATCCCCAGACCATCGCCGTGATCCGCACGCGGGCGCAGCCTTTGGGCATCGATGTTATCGAGGATGCGGCGGAAAATCTGGATCCGAAGAAGGTGTTCGGGGCGATCTTCCAGTATCCCGGCAGCTATGGCCATGTCGGCGACTTCACCCATCAGATTGCCGCGCTGCACACGGCCGGGGCCGTTGCGATCATGGCGACCGACCTTTTGGCCCTTTGCCTGCTGAAAGAACCGGGCGCCATGGGGGCGGATATCGCGGTGGGGTCGTCACAACGCTTTGGCGTGCCGATGGGCTATGGCGGTCCGCATGCGGCCTTCATGGCGGTAAAGGATGCGCACAAGCGGCAGATGCCGGGGCGGATCGTCGGCGTTTCGGTCGATGCGCAGGGCGGCAAGGCCTACCGGCTGTCGCTGCAAACGCGCGAGCAGCATATCCGGCGCGAGAAGGCCACGTCGAACGTCTGCACCGCGCAGGCGCTTCTGGCGGTGATGGCCAGCTTTTACGCGGTCTTTCACGGGCCAAAGGGTTTGCGCGCCATTGCCGAACGGGTGCATTTCCTGACCCAGCGGTTGGCGCGGGCGCTGAAGGCTGCGGGGGCGAAGGTGTCTCCGAAAGCCTTCTTCGACACGATCACGGTCGAGGTCGGCGTGGGGCAGGCGGGCATTCTTGCCGCCGCCCGGGCCGAAGGGCTGAACTTTCGCAAGATCGGCAACGACCGCGTGGGGATCAGCCTGGACGAGACGACGGACGAGCGTGTGCTGGTGCGCATCCTGAAAGCCTTCGGGATCGACGGCGTGCCGCCGCACCGCGCGACCCTGGGCTTCCCCGAGACCATGCTGCGCACGACCGACTACCTGACCCATCCGGTCTTTCACATGAACCGGGCGGAATCCGAGATGATGCGCTACATGCGCCGCCTGTCGGACCGCGACCTGGCACTTGACCGGGCGATGATCCCGCTGGGATCCTGCACGATGAAGCTGAATGCCGCGGCCGAGATGATGCCGATCACCTGGCCCGAGTTCGGGTCCTTGCACCCCTTTGCGCCGCGCGACCAGGCGGCGGGCTACCATGAGGCGATCAGCGATCTGTCGGCCAAGCTGTGCGAAATCACCGGCTATGACGCAATGTCGATGCAGCCGAACAGTGGCGCGCAGGGGGAATACGCGGGCCTGCTGACCATCCTTGCCTATCATCGGGCGCGGGGAGATACGCAGCGGACGGTCTGCCTTATCCCGGTTTCTGCGCATGGCACCAACCCGGCCAGTGCCCAGATGGCCGGGATGGAGGTGGTCGTCGTCAAATCCGCGCCGAATGGCGATGTGGATGTGGAGGATTTCCTTGCCAAGGCGCTGGCGGCGGGGGACCGCCTGGCCGCCTGTATGATCACCTATCCGTCGACACATGGCGTCTTTGAAGAGACGGTGAAGGCGATCTGCCAGATCACCCATGACCATGGGGGCCAGGTCTACATCGACGGCGCGAACATGAACGCGCTGGTGGGTCTGGTAAAACCGGGCGAGATCGGTGGCGACGTCAGCCACCTCAACCTGCACAAGACCTTTGCCATCCCGCATGGCGGCGGCGGGCCCGGGATGGGGCCGATCGGGGTCAAGGCGCATCTGGCACCGCATCTGCCCGGTCATCCCGAGACCTCGGGCGACGGGGCCGTCAGTGCGGCACCCTACGGGTCGGCGTCGATCCTGCTGATCAGCTGGGCCTATTGCCTGATGATGGGCGGCCCGGGTCTTGCCCAGGCGACCAGGGTCGCGATCCTGAACGCGAATTACATCGCGCAGCGTTTGCAGGGCGCGTACCCGATCCTGTTCATGGGCAACAAGGGCCGGGTCGCGCACGAATGCATCCTGGACACCAGACCCTTTGCCGAAGCGGGCGTGACCGTCGATGACATCGCCAAGCGTCTGATCGACAACGGTTTCCATGCCCCCACGATGAGCTGGCCGGTGGTTGGAACGCTGATGGTGGAACCGACCGAGTCAGAGACAAAGGCCGAGATCGACCGCTTCATCCTTGCCCTTCTGTCCATCCGCGAGGAAATCCGCGCGGTTGAACAGGGCGAGATTTCCGCCGAAGACTCGCCCCTTCGCCACGCGCCACATACCGTTGCGGCGCTGGTGGGCGAATGGAACCGCAAGTACAGCCGCGAGGCGGGGTGCTTCCCGCCCGCGGCATTCAGGGTGGACAAATACTGGCCACCGGTGGGCCGGGTGGACAACGTCTACGGCGACCGCAATCTTGTGTGCACCTGTCCTCCGCTGGAAAGCTACCTGCAGGCAGCCGAATAGGGTAGCCAGCGGGATCGCTGCGCCGGAAAGGGCCGCCGCAGCCGGGGCCCGCTACCGGTTTTCTCTTTCCTCAGGGTGCTGGCTTCGGTGCCGGAGTGCCCAGTGCGCTGCCCGGTCTGGTGCCAAGTCCGCCACCGGTCTTGGGCTTGAGGTCGGGAACCTTCGGCATCGGGGGCGGGGTGCCAAGTCCCGGTTCGGTCGTGCCTTCGGCGGGCAGCGCCTCGGCCGGAGGGGGGTCCAGGATCTCGGCCGGCTGGGGGTCGGCAGCCGGCTTGGGTTCGGCCACTGCAAAAGGGTTGCTGCCCGAATTCCGCGCATGGCAGACCCGGGCAAGCTCCAGCGCATCGCCGATGCCGGTCACATCATAGCCTTCGTCGATCCGGATCCCCAGAAGTCGCAACCATTGGCCCTGGGTAAGAAAACTGATCTAGGCGTCGATCCCCTCAAGCGTCATTCCGGCAAAGGCCTCGTCCCAGGCTTCGGATACACCCCGCGAGGGCAGGCCGGTTTCCAGCATCAGCCAGCTGTCAAATGTGTCGCCGGGGCGAAAGCGGACATCCGGATGCGACAGAAGGACCGCCAGCGTATCATTGGCGTAAAGGCCCAACCAGAGGACTTCTCCGCCCGTGTAGGAGACCGAGACCGAGCAATGCGAGAACGCGCCTGCGTCGTCGGTGTTCGCGGCCCCGGTCCAGTAGCCGGACTCGAACTGCGTGCCGGGGATCTCTTCGGCCAGCGCGGGGGAAAGGGTCGTTGCGGCCACAAGGCCGACAGCAAGGGCAAGCGAGCGCATGGGCGGATCCTGCGTTGTTCTGTCAGGGCGAGAATGGCAGCTTGACCGGCAGCCGCGCAAGTCCGGCTTTCCGCAAACGTCCGATTTTCCCAAGGTGCCGTTCAGGCCTTCCATTGACCGCCGCAGGGGCCTGCATTAGCGCTACGCACGATGACCCGGATCTGCCCCCCGTCCTTGACCGCGTTCCCTGATGGCCTGACCGCCAGCTTGCCGATTGCCATGGGGTATTTTCCGATCGCCTTTTCGTTCGGCGTTGCCGCGACCCGGGCCGGGTTCAGTGCGGGCGAGGCCTTCGCGCTGTCCCTGATCATCTACGCGGGTGCATCGCAGTTTCTGGCATTGGCCTTGCTGACTTCAGGCGCACCTGTTCTGATTTCGGCATTCACCTTGATCGCGATGAACCTGCGGCATGTGCTTTACGGTCCCGCGCTTATGCGTGCGGCGGGAAACGAGGCCTCGACCCGAAGGGCCTGGATCTGGGCCTTCGGTCTGACGGACGAGGTTTTCGGTCAGGCGCTGGGGGCCCTGGCACGGGGACAACCGTTTTCCGAACCTTACATGTTCGGCCTGGGCCTTGGTGCCTATGCCAGCTGGCTTGCAGGCACGGCGGCTGGCGCGATTGCAGGCGGTGGCGCGCTGGACGGCTGGCCGGCGGTGAACGCGGGCCTTGGTTTCATGCTGCCCGCGCTTTTCCTGGCACTCCTCTTGTCCATCCTTACCCGGGCCGCGGTGCCCGTCATCGCCGTGGCCGGGCTTGCGACCGTGGCCGGAACCCTGGCCATCAGCGCCACAAGCGGCATCCTCCTCGGGATGGTTGCAGGTGCGATCACCGGGGTCTTGCGGCGATGAACTGGGATCTACTGGCCGTTGCCCTTCTGGCCGGGGTTGCGAATTGGGCCTTCCGCGTTCTGCCGACCATGGCCCGTACCGACCGGCTGGCCCCAGGCGGCCGGCTGGAGCGTTTCCTGGCGGCGACCGGCCCTGCGGCCATTGCCACGCTTTTTGTCGCCTCGGTGCTGCCTGCTGTCACGATTGACGTGGCTGGCCTGCTGCCCTTTGCCATCGGCACGCTGGCGGTCTGCGCGGTCTGGGTGGCCCGCCGGTCCGTCGTGGGGGCGACCCTTGCAGGGGCGGTCCTGCATGGGGTGTCGGTCTGGGCGCTGGGGTGAAGGCGGGCTTGCGTCGGGGGGCGGCATCAGCGACGATGCACCTGACTGGGATCGGAGACAGACCAATGCTTGACCTCAGTCCACAAACGGTTGTCCACGTGATCTACCTTTCCCGCGAGGGCGCGGCAGGCGCGGGCGAGTTGCACGCCTTCATCGACGGGCTGAACGACGACGACAAGGCACAGCTTACGGCAGTGGCCTGGGTCGGGCGCGGGGCTTTCGAGCCCGAGGATTTTGACGAGGCCGTCGCCACCGCGACAGCCGAGGCAACAACGCCGACGTCGGATTATCTTATGGGCATGCCGCATCTGTCCGAAAATCTGGAAGCGGGTCTGGAAGCGCTTGGGGTCGATGTCTCGGGCGAGGAGGAGAATTTCCTTTGACTTGGCGCGGCCCGTCCCTTGAGGTCCGGGGACCTGAGGCACATCCACATGGCGCATCGAGGATAAGGCGGATCGTGGCCTTCGACCGACAGCACCGCAGACTTTGACATCGGCCTGACCGGACGCTTGACAAACCGGCCCCGATAAAGGACAGACCGGGCCGGGTCGTTGGGGCAGTAGCTCAGTTGGGAGAGCGTATCGTTCGCAATGATAAGGTCAGGGGTTCGATCCCCCTCTGCTCCACCAATGACCCGAAGTCTCCGGATTTACACCTGCTTTTGGGCCATGCTCTTGATATGAGGGCAGGCAATCGTGGCGGGGGCGTCGTTCGGATCGCTGCCGGTCGTCCGCGCTTTTCGTCCAGGCAGTTTTCCCATGACCAGAGGTGTATTGCACGGCCCGGGCGCTGTCGCTGGAGGATGCGTCACCAGCGCAAGGTTCTTGCGCCGATCAGGGTCGAGACCAGGGTCACGCCCATGATCGCAAGGCCATACCAGGTGACATAGAACAGCGGGTTGTCCTCGGTGCAGTGCAGCGCATAGATCGCGGCCGAGAGGCCCGATCCTG
>JAPLPF010000066.1 GCA_026400325.1 Rhodobacterales bacterium | reverse complement strand
GATGAAAGGACAGCCGGGGCGCCGCGAGGCCCAGGGCTTGCGCAATCTGGCCTGCAGGCATACCAGCCTCGCCTGCGCCGACCAGCCGGCGGATGAGGTCAAGCCTGGTTTCATGGGCAAGGGCCGAAAGGGCCGAAAGGACCTGGCTGCGATCCACTTTACTTTGCTCCCCCGGTCTACTAATCAAACTGTTCAACACTTCAAGAACGGTTGAAATGACCATAGCCGAACCGGGGCCGCCCCGCAATGCCGCAGCCGCGGTGATGATCAGGACCAGACCATGCGCCGACTGACTGCCAAAGCCACCTCTGCCGACAAGCCGACGGCAACAACCTCGGGCTGGCACACGATCCGGCGGGTTGCTCCGTATCTGTGGCCGGACGGGCAGGGATGGGTAAAGCGCAGGGTCGTGGCGGCAATGCTGTTTCTGCTGGCGGCAAAGCTTGTGTCGGTCACGACGCCCTATATCTACAAGCTGGCCGTTGACAATCTGGGCGGCAAGACACCGGACGCCGGGATGATCCTTGGCCTTGGCGCGGTCGGGCTTGTGGTCGCTTACGGCGCGGCCCGGCTGGGGGCGGTGGTCTTTGGCGAGTTGCGCGATGCGGTCTTTGTCCGCGTTGGACAGCGGGCGCTTCGGCGGCTCGCGATCGAAACCTTCACCCACATCCATCAGCTGTCTCTGCGCTATCACATCACCCGCAAGACCGGCGGCCTCAGCCGGATCATCGAACGCGGGGTCAAGGGTGTCGATTTCCTGCTGCGCTTCATGCTTTTGTCCATCGGGCCGCTGATCCTTGAACTCAGCATGGTCGCGGTGATCTTCGCGCTGGTCTTCGGCTGGCAATATGCGGCGGTCGTGATCGTCACCATCGGGCTTTACGTCTGGTTCACCTTCACCGTCACCGAATGGCGGGTAAAGCTTCGGCGCGAGATGAACAACCAGGACACCGACGCGAACCAGAAGGCCATCGACAGCCTGCTGAACTATGAAACGGTGAAGTATTTCAACGCCGAAACCCGTGAGGCCGACCGCTATGACAACGCGATGCGGCAGTATGAGGCGGCGGCGGTCAAGACCGGCATCTCGCTGTCCTTCCTGAACGTCGGCCAGTCCTTCCTGATCACCACCGGTCTGGTGATCGTCATGGGCATGAGCGCGCTTGGCGTCCGGGCGGGCACGCTGACCGTGGGCGATTTCGTCATGGTCAACGCCTACATGATCCAGATCACGCTGCCGCTGGGCTTTCTGGGCACCGTCTACCGCGAAATCCGGCAGGCGCTGGTCGACATGGGCGAGATGTTCGCCCTTCTGGGCCAGCCTGCCGAGGTGGTCGATGCACCGGATGCAAAACCGCTGCAGGTGGCCGGCGGCGAGATCGTGTTCGACAACGTGAAATTCCGCTATGAGGCCGAACGCGAAATCCTGAAAGGCATCAGCTTTCGCGTCGGTCCGGGCGAGCGGATCGCTCTGGTCGGCACTTCGGGGTCGGGCAAGTCCACGATCGGGCGGCTTCTGTTCCGGTTCTATGACATTCAGGACGGGTCGATCCGCATCGACGGACAGGATGTGCGCGCGGTGACGCAAGGCTCGCTGCATCAGGCCATCGGGGTCGTGCCGCAGGATACGGTCCTTTTCAATGACACCATCCTTTACAACATCGCCTATGGCCGCGCCGGTGCCAGCCGGGACGAGATCGAGGCGGCGGCGCGGGCGGCAAAGATCCATGATTTCGTGGCCCGTCTGCCGCAGGGCTATGACACGATGGTGGGCGAACGCGGGCTCAAGCTGTCGGGCGGCGAAAAGCAGCGGGTCGGCATTGCCCGGACCTTGCTCAAGAACCCGCCGATCCTGATTCTCGATGAGGCGACCTCGGCGCTGGACACCCAGACCGAACGCCTGATCCAGGACTCCTTGCGCGAGATGGGGCAGGGCCGCAGCGTGATCACCATCGCGCACCGGCTGTCGACCATCGCCGACGCCGACCAGATCATCGTGCTGGAAGAAGGCAGGATCGTCGAACAGGGCAGCCATGACGAGCTTCTGGCCAAGGCGGGCAGATATGCCGCGATGTGGGAACGCCAAAGCGACGACGACGCCTCGGTCGACCGGACCCGGATCGACGAGGATCCGGCCCGCGACATCCAGCGGCGCGAGCGGGACCTTGCGATGCCCCGGGCGGTCAGCCTGTAATCTGGCGTCCGCCAGACCGGGAGCTTGCGGTCGATTCTCGGTGATGCCGCGCAGATGACAGGCTTTTTCCTTTGACCATCCGGTCAGGCTTCCGCATTCTTGCGTCATCGCAAGCGGGGTTGGACAATGCTGCGGCGTTTGGGTCTGGGACTGCTGATCTGGCTGGGGCTGGTGACAGGCGCGCTTGCTGACAAGCGCGTGGCGCTTGTGCTTGCGGTCGAGGAATACTCTGCGATCCGCGCCCTGACAAACCCTGACAATGACGCCCGCGCGATGCAGGATCTGCTGGAAAAGCTGGATTTCCAGGTTTTCGTCGAAACCGACCGCGACCTGCGCCGGATGCGCCGCGCGCTTGAAGATTTCAAGGTCGACGCTGCGGGCGCGGATGTGGCGCTCTTGTTCTTTGCGGGCCATGGCGTCGCCCTGGACGGGGTGAACTACCTTCTGCCGACCGATGCCGATGCATCCACGCCCGAAAAGCTGGCCGCGACGTCGCTGCCCCTGTCAGAGGCGCAAGAAGTGCTTCGGTCGGTTGCGCCGATCTCGATCGTGCTTCTGGACGCCTGCCGGGATGACCCCTTCTCGGGTGGCGGCACCGAGGGGCGCGGGGCGGCGGCGCTGGGGGACGACCCACCGACCGCGCCTGGCAAGCCGCAGCCTGGCCTGGGCCGGATCGGGCGGGCGGATGGCGTCCTATTTGCCTTCTCTGCGGCGCCGAACGAAACCGCGTCGGACGGAGATGGCGAGAACTCGCCCTTCACGGCCGCGATGATCCGGCATTTCGGGACCGCGGGCGTCGAACTGCGCACGGCGCTGACGCTGGTGCAGCAGGACGTCTATGACCGCAGCCGTGGCAAGCAGTTGCCCTACATCGAAAGCGGCCTGCCGCAGCTTGTGTTCATCACGGGTGAGGGGGTCTTGCCGGAACGTGACCAGCTTCTGATCGCCATGGCCGATCTGACCCCGGACCTGCGGGCCGAGGTCGAGACGCTTGCTGCGGAACGCAACCTGCCGCTGGCCCCGCTTTACGCGGCCCTGTTGTCGGCCGATCTGGGCGGCCAGACCCCCGAAGAACGGGCGCGCATGCTGCTTGAGGCGGCACAATCCTATGAATCGTTCCAGACAGAACTGCAGCGTTTCCAGTCAGATGACCCCCGAGTGGCCGATCTGCGCGCCAAGGCGGACGAGCAATTGACCCTTGGCGCCTTTGACACCGCCCGCGAACTGCTGACCCAGGCGGCCGAGATCGATTCCGCGGCCCGAACCTCGATCCGCGAGACCTATCTGTCGCGCACGGTGTCGGAAGCCGCGACCCATCTTCTTAACGCGAACGCCGCCCGCACCGACCTGCGCTATGATCTGGCGATCTCTGACCTTGGCAAGGCCACCGCTCTTTATGCCGAGATCGCCTCCGAGGACCTGGACCGCGACACCCGCTTTTCCTATGTCGGCGCGCTGACCTCGCTGGGCGAGTTGCAGCTGGTGGCGGGCAACACCAGCGGCGCCCTCGCGGCCTTTACCGAACGCAGCCAGTATGCACAGGCCCAGGTCGAGGCTGACCCCTCTGACGTGGGCTGGGTGCGCGAACTGATCTGGTCGCTGTCCAGCGTTGGCACCGTGCTGCAGCAGCAAGGTTACCTGAAAGAGGCAGAAGCGGCCTACACCAGCTCGCTGGAGTTTTCGCAGTGGCAGGCCGACCAGATGCCGGATGATGTTGATCTGATGCGCGACCGGCAGATGGCGCGCAACCGGGTTGGCGAAGTGCGCTATGCCCGCAATGACTTTCCCGGCGCGCTTGAGGCGCATCGCGAGGCGCTGGCAATCGCCGATGTGCTTATCGGCATCGACCCGGCCAATGTGACCTATCGGCGCGATCTGTCCTTTACCCAGGAACGGCTGGGCGATGTGCTGGTTGCGATGGGCGACAAGGCCGGCGCCAAGGCTGCCTTCACGAAATCGCTTGAGGTGACGCAGGCGCTGGTGGCGGAATTCCCGGAAGATGAGGAGATTCGCCGCGATCTGTCGGTCAGCTATGAACGCATCGGCGACACCCTGGTTGCCGATGGAGACAATCAGGCGGGACTGGAAAGCTATGGCAAGGCCCTGGAGATCCGTGAGGAACTGGCAGCCCTCGACCCGGACAACAAGCTGCGCCAGCGCGACCTCTCGGTGACGTTCGAACGGATCGGCGACATCAACAACCTGCTTGGCGACGTCGATTCGGCGCTTCTTGGTCATCAGGCGGCGCAGGCCATCCGCGAAAAGCTTTCGGCCCTTGACCCGACCAACATGCTTTGGCAACGCGACCTGTCGGTCAGCTATGAGCGACTGGGCGACATCTACATGGCGCAGAACGATCTGGTGACGGCGCTGGACATGCAGGAACGCGGGCGCACCTTGCGCGAAGGCATCGTTTCGCTGGACCCGCAAAACCTGCCCCGACAGCGCGATCTTGGGGTTTCGCTGGAAAAGGTCGGCGATGTGAAGCTTGCCATGGGCGACAGGGACGGCGCGCGGGCGTCGTACCAGCAGTCGCTTTTGCTGCGCCAGTCGATGGTGGCTGCAGACCCGACCGTTGCCCAGTACAAGCGTGACACCACCTTCTCGCTGGGAAAGCTTGCCGACATGCTTGTCGTCGACGGTGACAACGCCGGGGCCGAGCCGATGCTTGCCGACGCGGTCGCGATTTCGGTCGAGTTGGTCAGCGCTGCCCCGGATGACATCTCCGTGTTGCGTGACCTGTCGATTGCGCAGAACAAGCACGCCTCGATTCTGCTGGACCTTGGCCGACCGGACGACTCGCTGCGGGTCAGCGAGGCGTCGATGGCGACGGTGGACCGCGTGCTTCAGCTTGCGCCCGATGTCGGCGAACATGTCCATGACCGCCTGGTGACGCTGAACCGGGTGGGCGATGCGCAAACGGCCCTGGGCAACAATTCCGCCGCCGTGGACACGTTCCGCGACATGGTTGCCACCGGAAGCCGACTTCTGGAGATTGACCCCTATAGCACGGTCTGGGCCAGCGACCTTGGGGTGGCGCTGGAACGGCTTGGCAATGCCCAGACGGCCGTCGGTGATCTGTCCGCAGCCTTGAAAAGCCATCAGGACGGGCTTGCCCTGCGCGACTGGCTGGTCCAGCAGGACAGCAGCAATGCGACCTGGTACCGAAACCTTGCGGTAAGCTACCAGCTGGTTGCCTCCACGCTTTCCGCCCAGGGGGACATCCCGGCAGCGCTGGAAAAACAGACCGTCAGCCAGCAACTGATGCGCGACCTGGTGGCCGCCTTCCCCGACGATCCGTGGTACAAACTTGACCTCGTGCGCGCGCTTGACTGGACGGCCGTCCTGCTTGAAGACCCGACGGCCGAAAATCAGGAAGCCCTCGCAATCCTGGAAGACATGCGGGCCCAGGGCACATTGCCCCAGGGGTATGATGACTGGATAGTCGGGTTTCGTCGCGCTCTTGGACTTCCCACGGAGTTCTAGGTCATTCCCTTCCCGAGGCAGGTGGGGCAGGGGTTGGCAACCCGCGGCCTTTGCCTGTAAGACAGGACGAAACCGATACAGGGGCCTGGGCGTGAGCAATCCCGACAGTTTCATCGAAGAAGTCACCGAAGCTGTGCGTCGAGATCGGCTTTTTGCCGTGTTCCGCAAGTATGGCTGGATTGCCGTGGTGCTGGTTCTTGGTCTTGTGGGCGGAACGGTCTGGACCGAATGGTCGAAATCGCGTGCCGAGGCCAGGGCCGAGGCTTTCGGCGATGCGGTGATCGATGCGCTGGACAATGGAACTCCGGCAGAACGGCGCGATGCGTTGTTGGCGATTCCGACCGATGGCGCGCAGACGGCGCTACTCCAGTTGATCCTGGCGTCGGACCCCGATGAAGACCGTGCGGCGACCCTGGCGGCCCTGGACAAGGTGGTGGCCGATACGACCGTGGCGCCGATCTACCGCGACCTTGCCACCTTGCGCCGTGTGCTGGTTGCGGGCGACGAAATGGTCGTCGCGGACCGTCGCGCAGCGCTTCAGGGCATTGCCGGGGCGGGGCGGCCTTACCGTACCCTTGCCGAAGAACTGCTGGCTTACCTGCTTGTGGAAGAGGGCAAGACGGATGAGGCGATTGCCGCCATGACCGCCCTGATGCAGGACCAGGAGGCGTCTGGTGCCTTGCGCGCGCGCCTTGGCCAGGTCGTCACCGCCCTTGGCGGAACGTTGCCCGAAGCGTCGGCAGGCTGAAAAAGAGGATCAGGTCAGGTGGCAGGCATGACGATCAGGCTGATTTTGGGTGCCGGCCTTCTGGCCTTGCTGGGGGCCTGCGCTCAACGCGAAGTCATTCTGCAAGGCGAGCGTTTCCCCGTTCGCGCCGACCTTGACGCCAGCCTTCCTGTCGAAGGTCAGCCGGCCCCGGTTGCCCCGGGCGTTGCGGCGAACCAGAGCGTACCGATCAGCCTGCCGGCGCAGAAGAATTCGGCCGAATGGACGCATCGCGCCGGCAATGCCCAACACCTGATGCCACACGCGGCGCTCAGCCCGACACCGAACCTGGCATGGAGCGCGTCGATCGGGGCGGGGTCCAGCCGAAAGAACCGTATCGCGG
>JAPLPF010000046.1 GCA_026400325.1 Rhodobacterales bacterium | reverse complement strand
CACCTGAAGGATGGCCGCGGCCATCCGCCGGAAAGCGCCGACGACGATCGCGTTTCCATGTTCCTGCGCCCGTCGGTGATGGGCAGCCCCGCGCCTGAGGGCATTGAAGACTGGATCGCGTCCAGCCCCGATCCCACCTATGGCGGCCAGCTTCAGGACCTCGCCGCCCCGGGCCATGCCGCTGAAGGCCGGATGGACGTGACCTGGACGGAAACGCCCGTCCCGCTGGCCGATGGCACAATCGTCAGCCTTCGTGCCCCGACCTATGCCTTTGCCAACCCTGCCTACGGCGCGCCTGCCGAAGGGCTGATGCTTTCCCCCCGTGTCGCGCCGCAGATGATCGGCCTTGGCCTTCTGGAAGCGATCCCCGCCGCCGATATCCTTGCCCTCGTCGACGAGGATGACGCCAACAGCGACGGCATCTCTGGTCGCGCCCAGATCGTGCCCTCGGCGGAATTCGGCGTGCCGATGCTGGGCCGCTTTGGCCTCAAGGCCGGGGCACCGACAGTGCGGGAACAATCCGCCGGGGCCTTTGCCGGCGACATGGGCTTGTCCACGGCGCTTCATCCCGACCCCTGGGGTGACTGCACGAAGGTCCAGGCCACCTGCATCAACGCCCCGCACGGACAAGAGCCGGGCATCCGCGACGGGCTTGAGGTGGACCGCAAAAGTCTTGACCTCGTGGCGTTCTATTCCCGCAACCTTGGTGTCCCCGAACGGCGCGGTGTGGATGATCCGCTGGTCCTGAAGGGCAAGGAAATCTTCTACAGCACCGGCTGCCAGTCCTGCCACACACCAAAACATGTGACCAACCGCCTGGGCGACCAGCCCGAGCAAAGCTTTCAGCTGATCTGGCCCTATACCGACCTTCTGTTGCACGACATGGGGCCGGGCCTTGCCGACAACCGCCCCGAAGGCCGCGCGACGGGAAGCGAGTGGAAGACACCACCACTTTGGGGTATCGGTCTGACCGAGCAGGTTTCCGGCCACAGCCAGTTCCTGCACGACGGCCGCGCTCGTAACCTGCTGGAGGCGATCCTCTGGCATGGCGGCGAGGCGATGGCCCAGCGCGATACCGTGGCCGCGCTGTCCACTGATGACCGCGAGGCGCTCCTCGCCTTTCTGGGAAGCCTCTGATGCGCGCAGTCATTCTTTCCCTTCTTCTTGCAAGCCCCGCTGCCGCCGATACGGCGGCTGTCGTGCAAGACCACATCCGCCCCGGCCAAGCCGCCTTTGCCATGGCCGCCAATGCGCTGGCCGCATCAGACAGTTGCGATGTCACCACCCTGACCCCGGCCTTCAACGCCGCCTATGATGCCTGGATGGGCGTCTCCCATCTGCATCTTGGACCCTCCGAGGAAGAGGGTCGCGCGCTTGCCATCCTGTTCTGGCCCGACCCGAAGGGCCTTGGTGCCAAGGCGCAGCGGGCGCTTCTGACCGGTGATCCGGCGCTGATTTCGACCGAGGCACTGGTCCAGCAATCTGTAGCCGCCCGTGGCCTTGCCGGACTTGAGCGCCTGCTCTTTCCGGCCGAGCCCTTGCCCGCCGACCCCTGTCCCCTGATCAAGGCCACTGCCGCCGATCTTGCGCAGATGGCTGTTGCCCTGGCCCTGGAGTGGGGGCCCTACGGTGATCTTCTCTTGTCGGCAGGCCAGCCCGGCAACCCCCGCTTTCTATCGGCGGACGAGGCGACTCAGGCCCTTTTCACCCAGCTTGCGACGGGGCTTGATTTCATCGCCGACCGCCAGATCGGCCGTCCGCTTGGCACCTTCGACAAGCCGCGTCCCGATCTGGCCCTCGGCCATGCCTCGGGTCGCCCTTTGCGCAACGTGACCCTTTCGCTGCAGGCGCTGCGCGATCTTGCCTTTCGCCTGAGCCCCGAAAGCCCGAAGACTCTCGCCGCCTTCGACCACACCCTTGCCCTTGCGCGCGACCTGAATGATCCTGCCTTTGACGGTCTTGCCGACCCGCAGGGCTGGCTCAAGGTCGAGATCCTGCAGCAATCCGTCCGCTTCACCCGCGAAACCGCGATAGCCGAGCTTGGCCCCGCACTTGGCGTCACTCTTGGCTTCAACTCGGCGGACGGTGACTGACATGCAACGCCGCACCTTTCTTGCCAGCTTCGCCGCCGCCTGTGCGCCCAGCATAAGCTGGTCGGATGTCGGCCGACCCGCCTTGCTGGCTGCCGGAAAACGGGGGGAAGATTTCTTCCTGCATGGTCTGGACGCCCTAGGGCAATCGCTGTTCCAGATCGCGCTTCCGGGGCGCGGCCATGCTGCCGCCGCCCATCCGACGCGGGCCGAGGCCGTCGCCTTCGCCCGCCGCCCCGGCACTTTCGCGCTGGTCATCGACTGTGGCACCGGGGGGGTCCGCCATCGTCTGACCCCGCCCAAAGGGCAGCAGTTCAACGGCCATGGTGCGTTCTCGGCTGACGGGTCACTTTTGATGACGTCCGAAGTGGTTGCCGAGGGCTCCGAGGGCCGGATCGGCCTTTGGGACACCCAAGATTACCGCCGCGTCACGGACTGGCCAAGCCACGGGATCGGGCCGCATGACATCCGGCTTCTGCCCGATGGCCGCCTTGCCGTCGCGAACGGCGGCATCCAGACCGATCCGGTGGACCGCACCAAGCTCAACCTTGAAAGCATGCGTCCGAACCTTGCGCTCCTGTCAGCTGATGGCAGCCTTGTCGACCAGATCGAGTTGCCCGATCTTGCGCAGAACTCGATCCGCCACCTTGCCCTGACCGGCACCAGCATTGCCTTTGCCATGCAATGGGAGGGCGACCCCGACGACGCTGTCCCGCTGCTTGGCCTCTGGACCCCCGGCAGCGCCCCCCGGCTGTGCGAGGCATCCCCGGCTGAGGCCTTTACCATGCAAGGCTACGCGGGATCGTTGGCCGCGACCGACACGAGGATCGTCATCACCTCGCCCAAGGGTGGGGCGGCCATGGTCTTCGCAAGCGACGGCACCCCGGTCGCCACCCACCGCCGCGCTGATCTTTGCGGGGCGGCAAGCCTTGGCGATGGTTTCGTCCTGACCGACGGTCTTGGGGCGTTATGGCAGGCCGATGACACCGGGTTGCAGGCCCTTGGAACCGGGCAAACCCTCTGGGACAACCACCTTGTCGCCCTGGGCTGAGCCGCGCATCAGCGGATAAGGATGGCGCGGAAGTCGTTGACGTTGGTCCCGGTCGGCCCGGTCACGAAGAGATCGCCCAAGGCGTCAAAGCCCGTCCAGGCATCGTTGCCGGACAACAGCGCTGCGGGGTCAAGGCCAAGCGCGCGCAGCCGTTCCCCGCAGTCGCCGGTGGCAAAGGCACCGGCGTTTGGCTCGGACCCGTCGATGCCGTCGGTATCGGCAGCCAGCGCCGCAAAGGGCACGCCTTCCGCCGCAAGGGCCATGGCCAGCAGGAACTCGCTGTTGCGACCCCCCTTGCCGCCCTTGCCGCGCAGGGTCACGGTCGTCTCGCCCCCCGACAGAATCACCACTGGTCGCGCAAAGGGGCGACCCCGCGCCGACACCTCACGCGTGATGGCGGCATGGACACGACCTACATCGCGGGCCTCACCCTCGATGGCGTCCGACAGGATCACCGCCGGCACACCCTGTGCCTCGGCGGCAGCCGCCGCCGCCTCAAGCGACAGGCGGGCCGAGGCGATGACCCGCACGTCATGTCCGGCAAACACCGGATCGGCCGGGTCCGGGGCGGCCCCTTCATCACCCGCAAGCCACCCGGCCACCCGGGGCGGCAGATCGATGCGCCAACTTTGCACCAAGGCCCGCGCTTCGGCCCGGCCCATCCGGTCGGGCACCGTCGGGCCGCTGGCCACCTGTGCGGGGTCATCGCCCGGCACGTCCGACACCACCAACGACACCACCTGTGCGGGATGGCAGGCCGCTGCCAGCCGCCCACCCTTGATGCCGGACACCTGCTTGCGGATCGCGTTCATCACCGAGATCGGCGCACCACTGGCAAGAAGCGCGCGGTTCATCGCCGCCTCATCTTCCAGCGTCAGATCGCCGGGCGGGCAGGGCAGAAGCGCCGACCCGCCGCCGCAGATCAGGGCGACCACAAGGTCATCCCGTCCCAGCCCCTGCACTGCCTGAAACAGCGCGTCGGAAGCGGCAAGCCCGGCGGCATCCGGTACCGGATGCGCCGCCTCCAGCACTTTGATCCTTTCGGTGGCACAGCCATAGCCGTAGCGGGTCACGACCACGCCTTCCAGCGGAGCGTCCCAAAGCTGTTCGAACGCCGCGGCAAGCTGCGCGGCCCCCTTTCCAGCACCGATCACCACTGTCCTGCCCTTCGGTCGCATCGGCAGATGGGCCGCAAGCGCGCGCGCGGGGTCGGCGGCGGCGACCGCAGCCTGAAATAGGATGGTCAGAAATCCCCGATCTACGCCCTTCACGCCACCTTCTCCCCTTCAGCCTAGCACAGCCTTTTGTCAAACAGTCGCAGGGCATTGTCGATACACCGCTTCAGCGCGGTCCGATCTCGTCCCAGACAAGGCCTGCCCGCCGCTGCATTTCTGGAACCGCGCCGTCATGGGCAAGGAACTCGGCCACCGGCATCAGCGCCCAGCCCTGACCTTCGTCGCCAAAGCGGACCCGGTCCACCTCATCTTGCGTGACATGCCCGGCAAAGAAGACCGACGCGCGCGTCGCATCAAGCATCGACGGAAACACCCGCCGCCAGATCAGACGATCAGCCCCAAGGCGCAGGCCGAACTCTTCATCCAACTCGCGCAGGAAGCAGTCTTCCGGCGTCTCGCCCGCCTCGCGCCCGCCGCCGGGCAGGTCCCAAAGCCCCGCCCAGGGAAGACCGGGCAAGTCATCGCGCTTGCAGGTCAGCACCCCGGTGCCACAAAACAGCGCCGCCTTTGCGCCGACGAAATCCATCCGTCGTCAGGGCTTGTCGTTGATGTCACGGTCCCAGATCTTTACCTGGCCTTCGCGCACGCCCATGCTGCGACGCAGGGCCAGCCAGGCCACGACCGAGATGACCGCGAAAACAAGGATCAGAAGCGGCAGGCTTGCCGGCAGACCAAGGCCAACCAGCGCCCCGGTCACCACGGCCCCGATCGCAAAGCCAAGGAAGATGTAGCCCGGCACAAGAATCTCCAGAACGCCAAGCGCGAAGCCAAGGACGATCCAGGCCCACCAGGTATCTGCCAGCGATTGCAGCATCTCAGGCCCGCCCTTTCAGCATCTTGAAGGCATCGCCGAACGCCTCCATCGCGTTGGCGGGAATGAAGATCGTCTGCCTGCCCTCTCCCACGGCCACCGCCTGCAGCGCCTCGACCTGCTTGAGAGCGATCTGGAATTGCGCGGCTTCCAGCCCGCTTTCCTTGATTGCGACCGCGATCACGCCGGTTGCATAGGCCTCGGCGTCTGCGGTCACCCGCCGTGCCTTGGCGGCCTGTTCGGCAGCGTAAAGATCGCCGTCAGCACCCAGTTCCACCGCGCGCTTCTTGCCCTCGGCCTCCATCACCTGCGCCCGCCGCGCCCGTTCGGCGTTCAGCTGCTGCAGCATCGCGGCGCGTGTCGCCTCGTCCAGGTTCACGTCCAGTATCTCGGCTCGCGTGACCTCGACCCCCCAGTCGTCGACCATGGCGGTCACCTGCTCGCGCACCCGTTCGATCAGCTGGGCGCGGTTCGACTGCACCTGGTCCAGTTCGATCTTGCCGATCTCGCTGCGCACGATGCCGGCGACCGTCGT
This sequence comes from Rhodobacterales bacterium, assembly GCA_026400325.1. Taxonomy (GTDB): domain Bacteria; phylum Pseudomonadota; class Alphaproteobacteria; order Rhodobacterales; family Rhodobacteraceae; genus Tabrizicola. The sequence continues at coordinate 4,139 of JAPLPF010000046.1, read as the reverse complement.
GGCAATGGCGCCGTCGATGTCACGGATGCGGTAAACGGTCTTTTCCGGCTCGGTGACGCGGTAGAACACGCTGGTTTCCACCTTCACCAGCACGTTGTCGGCGGTGATGGCGTCCTGGCTGGCGGTGGGAAGCTGACGCTCCAGCACGGAAACCTTGTGCGCTATCCGGTCAAGGAAGGGCACGACGAAGTTGATCCCCGGCCCCAGCACCGACCGCAGGCGGCCAAAACGTTCAACCACATGTTTTTCCGACTGCGGCACGATCCGCACGCCCAGAAAGATGCTGAGAATGATGAAGACGGCAATCGCCAGATAGACGCCGTTCCAGCCAAGGAAATCCTGAATGTCCACGAAAACCCCTCCGTTCCAATTCTGCGCCGGGCGCATTGACAGGCAATGTGACCCCTCGCGCCCTGCTTCGCAAGGTCTTGCGCCAATCGCTGGTCTTTCCCCCGTGCCGCGAAAGCTGTAGCGTCCCGCCAACCGGATTGATCGGACCAGACCTCCATGACCCAGCGCCTTCATCTTGTCTTCGGTGGTGAACTGGTTTCACCCGACAAAACCGTGTTCAAGGATCCCGAACAGATCCATATTGTCGGGATGTTTCCGGACTATGCGAGCGCACACGCCGCCTGGAAATCCGAAGCTCAACGCACGGTGGACAACGCCCACACGCGCTATTTCATCGCCCACATCCACCGCCTGCGGGACGAGGCTGCGCCCGCGTCACCGACCGAGGAGCTGGGCGATTAGACCATGCCGGCGTCGCTGGGGCTGAAACTCTACAACTTCGGCCAGCGGCGCGAGGTCACCGCAGCCCGAGAGCAGCGTCCGGCTCGGCCGGCCGGCCGGTTGATCTGGCTGCACGCTCCGACCCTGGGTCAGTGCAGTCCGATGCTGGCCCTCGCCCGACGCCTGATCGACGATGACGGTCTTGCCATTGTCCTGACCTGCCCCGAGACGCTGGACGCGCGCGATGGGGTGATCATTGAACCTCCGCCGTTTGACCTGCCGGTCGAGGTTGGGGCCTTTCTTGACCATTGGCGACCCGAACTTGCGGTCTTTGCCGATGGCGAATTACGCCCAACCGCCCTGCATCAGGCGGCCGAACGGGGAATTCACCTTTTGCTGGTCAATGGCCGGACGCCCCATTTCCTGCGCGACCGCGACACCTGGTATCCCGGGCTGATGCGGTCTGCCCTCGCACTGTTTTCGCATGTCTGGGCTGTCGACGAAGCTGCCGCTCGCGCCTTTCGCAAGGCGGGGGCAGCCCCGTCAACCGTCGCGGTCACCGGGCGGATGGAAGACGAAAGCGCCGCCTTGCACTGCCTTGAGGCAGAGCGCGTTGCCCTGGCCCGCCTTCTGGCAGCGCGTCCGGTCTGGTTTGCCGCCGGGTTGCCAGAGGTCGAGGAAGCGGCAGTCCTTGACGCTCATCGCGCCGTGCTTCAGCAGTCGCACCGGCTGCTTTTGATCCTGATGCCGGACGATCCGGGCCGGGCCGCATCGCTTGCCCGGCGGCTGGAGGATCAGGACGGCTGGGCCGTTGCCCAGCGACTTCGGGACGAAGAACCAGATCAGGGGGTCGAGGTCTTCGTCGTCGACAATCCCGCAGAATATGGCCTGTGGTACCGGCTGGCCCCGGTCACCTTTCTGGGTGGCAGTCTTTTCGGACAGGGTCCGGTCCGCAACCCGATGGAGTCCGCTGCCCTTGGGTCGGCCATCCTGCACGGGCCACGGACCGGGTCAGACGGCACGGTCTTTGCCCGGCTTGGCGCTGCGCGCGCAACGCGGGCCGTCACCTCGTCCGGCGATCTTGCGGATGCCTTGGGTGATCTGCTTGCCCCAGACCGTGCCGCCCGGCTGGCGCAGGCCGCCTGGGCTGTGGCCAGCGACGGTGCCGAGGTGACGGAACGACTGATTGGCCGCATTCGCGCCCTGACCGAAGGCAGCGCGTGATGCGCGCGCCAAGGTTCTGGGACACCCCTCCCGACCATCCGGCCTTTCTTGCACGGCTTCTTTCACCCCTGGGCTGGCTGTACGCTGCGACGACTGCCCATCGACTGCGCAAGGCCGGTTACCGCCCTGGGGTGCCGGTGATCTGCGTCGGCAATCTTGTGGCTGGCGGCGCAGGAAAGACGCCAACCACCCTTGCCCTTGTCGAGCGGCTGGCCGCTCGGGGCCAGACTGTCCACATCGTCAGCCGCGGCTACGGCGGCAGGCTTGGCGGGCCGGTCCTGGTCGATGACCAGCACCATACCGCCGATGATGTGGGCGACGAACCCCTGCTTCTGACGTCCTTCGCCCCCGTCTGGGTGGCAAGGGACCGCGCGGCAGGGGTGCGTGCGGCGGAGTTGGGGGGCGCAAGTGTCGTGCTTATGGACGACGGTTTCCAGAACCCTGCCGTCAAGCCTGCGCTGGGGCTTGTGGTCGTGGATGCCGCAAGGGGTTTTGGCAATGGGCGCTGCATTCCGGCAGGGCCGTTGCGGGAACCGGTCACCACCGGGCTTGCGCGGGCAGACCTTGTCCTGACCATCGGCGGGCCAGAGGCGCAGCTCCGCTTTGACACTACATGGGGCGGGTCGATCTCCTTGCCACGACTGCAAGGCCAGCTTGAACCCTTGGCCATGGGGATGGACTGGCGCGGCGCGCGCGTCCTGGCCTTTGCCGGGATCGCCGATCCCGCCCGGTTCTTCACCACTCTGCGCCGCGAAGGGGCCGACCTCGTCCGGGGCGAGGCGCTGGCCGATCACGCCCCTCTGTCCGAGACCTTGCTTCGCCGGCTTGAGGCTGAAGCGCTGGCCAAGGGCGCTCAGTTGGTGACCACGGAAAAGGATGCCGTTCGTCTGCCACCCGCCTGGCGGCCCAAGGTGCTGACGCTGGTGGTCAGGTTGCAGATCAGGGACTGGACCGCGCTGGACGAAGCTTTCGACCGGTTGGGCCTGTAACCGGGTCAGCCCTTCATGCCCAGAACTTCGGCCTGGTGCTGCCCCAACCGGGGTGCCGGGCGGTCCAGCGCAAGCTCGGCATCCGAAAACATCATCGGACTGCGAACGCCGGGCAGGCCATCCGGCGCGATCTGCATGCCGCGGGCAATGACTTGCGGGTCGGCAAAGACCTCGGCCATGTCGTTGATCGGACCGGCAGGCACCCCCGCCCCTTCGCAGGCGGCAAGCAGGTCGGATTTCGCCCAGGTCCGTGTTGCCGCCATGATCCGTTCGGTAAGCGCCACCCGGTTGGTGACCCGGTCTGCATTGGTCAGAAACTGTGGTGCTGTCGCCATGTCATCAAGGCCCAGAAGGCCACAAAGCCGCTGATACTGCCCGTCGTTTCCGGTGGCCAGGATCAGCCAGCCATCCTTGCAGTCAAAGACCGCATAGGGGGCCAGGTTCGGATGGGCGTTGCCCATCAGGCCCGGAGCGGTCCCGGACGCCAGAAAGTTCATCGCCTGATTGGCCATGATGCTGGTGGCCACATCCAGCAGCGCCATGTCGATGTGCTGACCCTGCCCCGTCCGCCCGCGCTGGATGATCGCTGCCAGGATCGCGGTGGCCGCATAGACCCCGGTGAACACATCCGTCACCGCCACGCCCACCTTTTGCGGCTGGCCGTCGGCGGGACCGGTGACCGACATCAGCCCGGACATGCCCTGAATGATGAAGTCATAGCCCGCCCGATGCGCGTAAGGGCCGGTCTGGCCGAACCCGGTGATCGAACAATAGACCAGCCTCGGGTTCACCTTGCGCAGCGATTCGTAGTCCAATCCGTACTTCGTCAGCCCGCCGACCTTGAAGTTCTCGATCACCACGTCCGCATCGGCCACCAGACGACGGACGACCTCTTGCCCCTCGGCGGTGCGGAAGTCGCAGGTGATGGACCGCTTGCCCCGGTTCGTCGCGTGGAAATAGGCTGCCGTCGTCTCGCCCCCGGCCTCGACGAAGGGGGGACCCCAGCGCCTGGTATCATCACCTTCCGGCGCTTCAACCTTGATAACCTCGGCGCCCAGGTCGGCCAGGGTCTGCCCGGCCCAGGGGCCGGCCAGGATCCGCGCCAGTTCGATGACGCGGATGCCCTCCAGCGGGGTGGTCACGTTACCCGGCCAGTGCGGCGTCGATGATCGCCTTGAGGTCTTCCCAGGCCAT
>JAPLPF010000009.1 GCA_026400325.1 Rhodobacterales bacterium | reverse complement strand
GAAGATCGCCGCCAAGGCAGTTGAGGCTGGCGTCTCCCTCTCCGACCAGCAGCTGCAACGCGCCGTCCTCGACTCTATCCGCGCGCTGATGATCATCCGCGCCTACCGGATCCGGGGCCACCTTGCTGCCGACCTTGACCCGCTTGGGATGACCGACCGCAACCACTACCCCGAGCTTGACCCCGCCTCCTACGGCTTTGCCGAAGCGGACATGGACCGCCCGATCTTCATCGACAATGTTCTTGGCCTGACCCATGCCAGCATGCGGCAGATCATCGACATCGTGAAGCGCACCTATTGCGGCACCTTCGCGCTGCAGTACATGCACATCTCGGACCCCGAACAGGCCGGCTGGCTGAAGGAACGGATCGAAGGCTACGGCAAGGAAATCCAGTTCACCCGCGAAGGCCGCCGGGCGATCCTGAACAAGCTGGTCGAGGCCGAGGGCTACGAAAAGTTCCTGCAGGTCAAGTATACCGGCACCAAACGCTTTGGCCTTGATGGCGGCGAAAGCCTGATCCCGGCGATGGAGGCGATCATCAAGCGCGGCGGCGCGCTGGGGGTAAAGGACATCATCATCGGCATGCCGCACCGGGGCCGGTTGTCGGTGCTGGCCAACGTGATGCAGAAGCCCTACCGCGCGATCTTCCATGAATTCCAGGGCGGCTCCTACAAGCCCGAAGACGTGGATGGCTCGGGTGACGTGAAGTACCACCTTGGCGCGTCCAGTGACCGGGAGTTTGACGGCAACAAGGTTCACCTGTCGCTGACCGCCAACCCCAGCCACCTGGAGGCGGTGAACCCCGTCGTCCTTGGCAAGGTTCGCGCCAAGCAGGACCAGTTGAACGACACCGCCGAACGCATCGCCAGCCTGCCGATCCTCCTGCACGGCGACGCAGCCTTTGCGGGGCAAGGCGTGGTCGCGGAATGCCTTCAGCTTTCCGGCATCAAGGGCCACCGCACCGGCGGCTGCATCCACATCATCGTCAACAACCAGATCGGCTTCACCACCGCCCCGGCCTTCAGCCGCACCTCGCCCTACCCGACCGACATCGCCCTGATGGTCGAAGCGCCGATCTTCCACGTCAACGGCGACGACCCCGAGGCTGTGGTCCACGCCGCCAAGGTCGCCACCGAATACCGCCAGAAGTTCCACAAGGACGTGGTCATCGACATCTTCTGCTACCGCCGCTTCGGTCACAACGAAGGCGACGAGCCGATGTTCACCAACCCGGCGATGTATGCCCGCATCAAGCGCCAGAAGACGACGCTGCAGCTCTATACCGAACGCCTCGTGCGCGACGGCCTGATCCCCGAAGGCGAAATCGAGGACATGAAGGCCGCCTTCCAGGCCCGCCTGAACGAAGAGTTCGAGGCTGGCAAATCCTTCCTGCCCAACAAGGCCGACTGGCTGGATGGCCGCTGGAAGAACATGGCCACCAAGGACCTGAACAACTACCAGCGCGGCGAAACGTGGATCAAGCCCGAGACCCTGGCCGAAGTGGGCGCCGCCCTAACCCGCGTGCCGGACGGGTTCGACATGCACAAGACAGTCCTCCGCCAGCTTGAGGCGAAGAAGGAAATGTTCGCCAAGGGCGAAGGCGTCGACTGGGCCACGGCCGAGGCGCTGGCCTTCGGCTCGCTTCAGACCGAAGGCTTTGCCGTCCGTCTTTCCGGGCAGGACTGCACCCGCGGTACCTTCAGCCAGCGCCATTCCGCCTTCGTCGACCAGACGACCGAGGAACGTCACTACCCGCTGAACCACATCCGCCCCGGCCAGGCGCGGTATGAGGTGATCGACTCGATGCTGTCCGAATACGCCGTGCTTGGCTTCGAGTATGGCTATTCGCTGGCCGAACCGAACGCGCTGACCCTGTGGGAAGCGCAGTTCGGCGACTTCGCCAATGGCGCGCAGATCATGATCGACCAGTTCATCAACTCGGGCGAATCGAAATGGCTGCGGATGTCGGGCCTCGTGATGCTTTTGCCGCACGGCTACGAAGGCCAGGGGCCAGAACACTCCTCCGCCCGCCTCGAACGGTTCCTGCAACTCAGCGCCGAAGACAACTGGATCGTCGCCAACTGCACGACGCCGGCCAACTACTTCCACATCCTCCGCCGCCAGTTGCACCGCACCTACCGCAAGCCCCTGATCCTGATGACGCCGAAATCCCTCCTCCGCCACCCGATGGCGATCAGCAAGGCGGCGGATTTCACCGACGGTTCCACCTTCCACCGCGTCCTCTGGGATGACGCGCAGAAGGGCAACTCGACCGCCAAGCTGAAGGCCGACGACAAGATCAAGCGCGTCGTCCTCTGTTCCGGCAAGGTCTACTACGACCTTCTGGCCGAACGCGACGCCCAGGGGCTGGAGGATGTCTACCTCCTCCGCGTCGAACAGCTTTACCCGGTCCCGACCATCTCGCTTGGTCAGGAACTGGCGCGCTTCCCCAAGGCCGAATTCATCTGGTGCCAGGAAGAGCCGAAGAACCAGGGCGCCTGGTCCTTCATCGAACCCGAGATCGAGACGATCCTGACCAAGGTGCGCGGCAAACCCACCCGGATGTCCCATGCCGGACGCAAGGCCAGCGCCTCGCCCGCCACCGGCCTCGCCTCGCGCCACAAGCATGAACAGCAAACCCTCGTCGCAGAAGCCCTCGGCGTCTGACACCTCGCATACCGGAGACTGACAAATGACTGACGTTATGGTGCCCGCCCTTGGCGAATCCGTGTCCGAGGCGACCGTGTCCACCTGGTTCAAGAAACCCGGCGACGCGGTGAAACAGGACGAGATGCTGTGCGAACTTGAGACTGACAAGGTCTCGGTCGAGGTCCCCAGCCCGGTAACCGGCGTTCTGGCCGAGATCATCGCCCCCGAAGGCTCGACCGTCGCCGCCAACGCGCGGCTGGCCATCGTGACCGAAGGTGCCGCCGCTGCAGCCCCCGCCCCTAAGGTCGAGGCTGCACCGGCACCGGTCGCCGCCCCAGCGCCCGCCAAGGCGGTCGAGGATGCGCCCAGCGCCAAGAAGGCGATGGCCGAGGCCGGGCTTTCCCCCGATCAGGTGCAAGGCACCGGTCGTGATGGCCGGATCATGAAGGAAGACGTGGCCCGCACTGTCGCCGCGCCAGCCGCTGCGCCCCTTGCTGCCGCTGCCCCCGCCCCTGCCGCCCTGCCCCGCGCGCCGGTTCCCGCCGACGATGCGGCACGCGAGGAACGGGTGAAGATGACCCGCCTTCGCGCCACCATTGCCCGACGCCTGAAAGACGCGCAAAACACCGCCGCGATGCTGACGACCTATAACGAGGTCGACATGTCCGGCATCATGTCCCTGCGCAACGAATACAAGGACGCGTTCGAGAAAAAGCACGGCGTGAAACTCGGCTTCATGTCCTTCTTCGTCAAAGCCTGCACCCACGCCCTGAAGGAAGTCCCCGAAGTCAACGCCGAGATCGACGGCCAGGATGTCGTCTACAAGAACTACGTCCACATGGGCGTGGCGGTCGGCACCCCGTCTGGCCTTGTGGTTCCCGTGGTACGCGACGCCGACCAGATGGGCTTTGCCGCCATCGAGAAGAAGATCGCCGAACTCGGCCTCCGCGCCCGCGACGGCAAGCTGAGCATGGCCGAAATGCAGGGCGGCTCCTTCACCATCTCGAACGGCGGCGTCTACGGGTCGCTGATGTCCTCGCCCATCCTCAACCCCCCGCAGTCCGGCATCCTCGGCATGCACAAGATCCAGGACCGTCCGGTTGTCGTCGCAGGCCAGATCGTCATCCGTCCAATGATGTACCTCGCGCTCAGCTACGATCACCGGATCGTTGATGGCAAAGGCGCGGTGACGTTCCTTGTGCGCGTGAAAGAGGCGCTGGAGGACCCGCGTCGGTTGTTGATGGATTTGTGAGGAGAGTCGGGGTGAACCCCGACCTACGGTGACACGTAGGGCGGGGTTCACCCCGCCATCTTCCTTGACCGCGAGGTAGTATGATTTCCGAGATTGTCTCTGGCTTAGCCGCAGCAAATCAAGCTGCCCAACTGCTAAAGGAACTGCGAGAAATCGACCGATCCGTCGATGAAGCAGCGTTCAAGCTCAAGATTGCTGAAATAACGGAAGCGCTGGCTGATGCCAAGATTGCGCTCTCGCAAGCAAGGGTTGATCTGTCTGAAAAGGACAATGAAATCTCAAGACTGATGTCGGAGCTAGAGATCTCTAGGTCTGGTGAGCTTTGTCCGAAATGCCGCACTGGCCGAATGACACTGACAAAGTCTTCAAGAATGGCAATGGGTGGCCTCGGGGCCTACGGCGTTGAGGAACGCTATTACGTCTGCCGAAATGAAGATTGCGACTATGAGACCAAGCTAGTTCATGACCCGCAGGGGCTGGTGCCAAAGTTTATTGCAAAACGCTAAGAATCTGCAGCGCGCTATGGCGCACCCTCCCCCCACCCCGGACCCCACATGACCCACCCCACCCCCACCGCCCGCGGACCAAGCGCCTCCCCTCCCCCTCGTGGGGAGGGGTTGGGGGTGGGGGGCATCCCGCTGGCCATCTTTGCGACCGCCCTCCTCCTCACCACCCCAACCCAAGCCCAGATCATCCCCACCGGCACCCCCGCCGCCGATATCCTCCTGTCGCAAGCCATCGCCGAGCATCGCATCTTCCTCACCTGCTCCGCCCTCGACGCCGTGACCCACGCCCAAATCCTGCAGAACTGGCAGCGCGACGTGACCGCCGCCGCCGCCATCCTGACCGCGAACGCCATCCCGCCCGAGGCCATCGCCGCCTTCCAGGCCGCCGCGAAGCCGGAAAACCTGCTCCCCGCCGCCGAAACGCCTTTTGACGCGGTGAAGGCGCTTTGTGACAGCAACCCCGACTGGCAGACCCGCTACGACCAGCAGACCCTCACCGTCCTCGCCCTGAAACTCCCGCAGGCCTTCCCATGACCCCGGAACTGACCGCCCTCGCCCTCGCGGGCCTTCTGCAAGCCGCGCAGTTCACCGTCTTCGCCATCCCTGCCAACATTGAACTGGGTGTCGGTTACACATCCTCGCCCCGCGACCGGCCGCCCTCGCGCGAGCTGTCGGCTGTCACAGGCCGGTTGCAACGCGCCCTTGACAACCATTTCGAGGGGTTGATCCTCTTCACCCTCGCCGTGGTGGTCGTCACCCTCGGCAACCAGTCCACCCCGGTCACCCGATATGCCGCCTGGATCTACCTTGCCGCCCGCGTCCTCTACATCCCCGCCTATGCCTTCGGCTGGCGCCCTTGGCGTTCGGCGATCTGGAGCGTAGGCTTCTTCGCAACCCTGACGATGATTGTGGCGGCCCTCATCTGACCCGTTCATCTGTCCAGAAATATCCCACGGGGGTGCGGGGGTGTGAAACCCTCGCTCTTCGGCCCGACCAAAGGAACACCACATGGCAGACTTCGACACCATCATCATCGGCGCCGGCCCCGGCGGCTATGTCTGCGCCATTCGCGCGGCGCAACTGGGCCTGAAGGTTGCCATCGTCGAGGGGCGGGAAACCTTGGGTGGCACCTGCCTGAATGTCGGCTGCATCCCGTCAAAGGCCATGCTGCACGCCACGCACATGCTGCACGAAACCCATGAGAACTTTGCGAAGATGGGCCTTATAGGCGCGTCACCGAAGGTCGATTGGGCGAAGATGCAGGCCTACAAGGACGATGTTGTCACCGGCAACACCAAGGGGATCGAGTTTCTGATGAAGAAGAACAAGATCACCTGGATCAAGGGCTGGGCCAGCATCCCCGCTGCAGGTCAGGTCAAGGTCGGCGACGATATCCACACCGTGAAACACATCGTCATCGCCACCGGGTCCGAGGCCTCCACCCTGCCCGGCGTGACCATCGATGAGGAAACCGTCGTCACCTCCACCGGCGCGCTGACGCTGGCGAAGATCCCCAAGACCATGATCGTGATCGGCGCGGGCGTGATCGGGCTGGAACTGGGGTCAGTCTACGCCCGTCTTGGAACCGAGGTCACCGTTGTCGAATACCTTGACGCGATCACCCCCGGCATGGACGCCGAGGTCGCCAAGACCCTCCAGCGCATCCTGACGAAGCAGGGCCTGAAGTTCATCCTCGGGGCCGCCGTGCAGTCGGCGACCAAGGACAAGAAGGGCGCCACCGTCACCTACAAGCTGAAGAAGGACGACAGCGAGGCCACGCTGACCGCCGACATCGTGCTGGTCGCCACGGGGCGAAAACCCTATACTACAGGCCTCGGCCTAGACACCCTTGGCGTGGAAATCGGCCCGCGCGGCACCGTCAAGACCGACGACCATTTCCGCACCAGCCTTACCGGCCTCTATGCCATCGGCGATGCCATCGCTGGCCCCATGCTTGCCCACAAGGCCGAGGACGAGGGCATGGCCCTGGCCGAGATCATGGCCGGCAAGCATGGTCATGTGAACTACGGCGTCATCCCCGGCGTGATCTACACCACGCCCGAAGTGGCCTCCGTCGGCAAGACCGAGGAACAGCTGAAAGCTGAAGGCGTCGCCTACAAGGCCGGCAAGTT
>JAPLPF010000026.1 GCA_026400325.1 Rhodobacterales bacterium | reverse complement strand
GTCGTCTCGACCGACTTCGAGGAAATCGCCGCGATCTGCCACCGTGCCATCGTGTTCAGCCGGGGCCTGCCCGTGGCGGAACTCAGCGGCGTCGAGCTTTCCACTGAATCGCTGATCCAGGCCGCTTCGGCCGGTGAAGCTGCCTGAGGACCATCGCATGCCAGGAATTGAATCGAACGCTGTCGAGCCGACAAAGGATGAGCTTCGGGGTTTGACGCCGATGCAGAAGGCGATGCGCCTGGCCCCGACCTATGGGCTGGTCATTCTGATGGTCGGGCTGATCCTGCTGTTTTCGATCCTGCTGCCGAACACCTTTCCGACCATCCTGAACCTGCGGTCGATCCTCAGCGACAAGGCGATCATCGCGCTTCTGGCGCTTGCGGCAATGATCCCGATGGTCGCGGGGCGGATCGACCTGACCGTCGGCTATGCCATTGTTCTGTGGCACATCCTGGCGATCAGCCTGCAGACGGTTTACGGCCTGCCCTGGCCTGTGGCCGTCGGGATCGTGCTGATCCTGGGGGTGATCACCGGGGCGCTGAACGGCCTTCTGGTCGAGGTCGCGCGGATCGACAGCTTCATCGCCACCCTTGGCACCGGCACCGTGCTTTATGCGCTGGCGCTTTGGCACACCGGCGGGCGGCAGATGGTGGGCGAGCTGCCAGAGGCGTTCCTTGCCATCAACGGCACCTTTGTCTTCGGCCTGCCAATCACGGCCTATTACGTGCTGGCGATCACCTTGGCGCTGTGGGTCATCCTGGAATACACGCCCACCGGTCGCTACCTTTACGCCATCGGCGCCAACCAGCGCGCGGCTGAGTTGAACGGTATCCCCACCCGCAAGTTCGTGATCGGGGCCTTCGTCTCTTCGGGTCTGCTGACCGCACTGGCGGGGGTCCTTCTGGCGTCGAAACTGCGGATCGGGCAGGCCTCGGTCGGATTGGAGTTCCTGCTGCCCGCGCTGGTCGGGGCATTCCTTGGGTCAACGACCATCAAGCCGGGGCGCGTCAACGTCTGGGGAACCATCGTCGGCGTGATGATCCTGGCAATAGGCATTTCGGGCATCCAGCAGTTCGGCGGCAGCTTCTGGGTCGAACCGATGTTCAACGGCACGACACTTCTGATCGCGATCGGCATCGCCGGTTATGCGCAGCGCAAGAAGGGCGCGAAATCCAAATGAACAGCATCTAAGGGAGGAACCACCATGCTGAAACGGACCTTGCTTCAAACACTTCTCGCCGGGACGGTCCTTGCCGTCACCGGGCTTTCCGCCGTCGCGCAAGTGGCTTTTGACGGCCCTACCACCGGTCCGAAGGCGGCCGAAGGCAAGACCATCGTCGTCCTGGCCGGCGATCTCAAGAACGGCGGCATCCTTGGCGTGACAACGGGCATCGAGGAAGCCGCTGCCAAGATCGGCTGGACGGTCAAGGTGCTGGACGGTGCCGGTTCGGTGCAAAGCCGTTCGGGCGCTGTGGGTCAGGCGCTGGCCCTGAACCCCGATGGACTTGTGATCAACGGCTTTGACGCGGCCGAACAGCAGGCAGCGCTGGACGGCGTCACGGCAGCAGGCATCCCAATGGTCTCGTGGCATTCGGGCCCGAAGATCGGCTGCGACGCGCCGGGCGGCATCTTTGCCAACGTCTCGACCGATGCAATGCAGGTGTCGGACGTGGCCGCGAAATGGGCCATCGATGATGCGGGCGGCAAGCCGGGTGTGGTGATCTTCACCGACAGCACCTATCAGATCGCCATCGACAAGGCGGACCGGATGAAGGCCGCCATCGAGGCAGCAGGCGGCACGGTGCTGGAATATGTCGATACGCCGATCGCCGAAACCTCGACCCGGATGGGGCCGCTGACCACCACGCTTTTGCAAAAGTATGGTGCCGCCTGGACCCATTCGCTGGCGATCAACGATCTTTACTTCGACTTCATGGGTCCGTCACTGGCCGCTGCCGGGATTGATGGCCGGGGTGCACCGAAGGCAGGCTCTGCCGGTGACGGGTCGGAGGCCGCGTTCCAGCGCATCCGCACCGGCCAGTTCCAGGCCGTCACCGTTGCCGAACCCTTGAACCTGCAGGGCTGGCAACTGGTGGACGAGCTGAACCGCGCGATCCAGGGCGAGGCCTGCTCGGGCTACGTCACAGCGCCTGCACTGGTCACGGAAGAGGGGCTTGCGACCACCGAAGGCAATACCTTCGATCCGCAGAACGGCTACCGCGAGGCCTATGCCGCGATCTGGGGCAAGTAAGCCGGACCAAAGCGACGAAGAAGGTGCCAGAGCATTGCTCTGGCATCTTCATTTTGCACAGCGGCACCGGCCTTTTGCGCGCAAGTTGCCGAGAACCCTTGTCGGACCAAGGCAGGCCGGATCGGAATGACATGCCCTCGGCGCTGACCGCTCGCACGGCATAAGCAGCCCAAGATCAAAGCCGCGATACCCGCTTGCCGCATGACGTTCGGCACCGGACGCAATGTTTGTCCGAACCAGTCTGCATCGCCACCATTCGATGGTTGCAAAGGAAAATCCTGCACCGATGTGAACAAGACGGCGGTCTATTGACATCAATAGCTTCAAAGCTTTATAGCTTTGTTATATTAAGAAGGAACCGAGTCGCATGCCCCGCCTTTGGTCGTCTGTTCTCGCAGCCACCCTGATGGCCACCACAGTCTCTCCGCTTTGGGCCGAATCGACGACTGTTGCCCCAATCACTGTTGCCCCCGTGGCGGTCACGGACTGGAAGGCCGTCTACGGCACGGTCGAGACGCGGGACCGGATTCCGGCGCGGGCGCGGCTGGGGGGCACTCTGGTCGAGCTTCTGGTGATCGAGGGCGACAGCGTCGATGCCGGTCAGGAAATGGCTCGGATCGTCGACGACAAGATCGACTTTCAACTGGATGCGCTGGCTGCCCGGCGCGATGCGCTCAGCGCCCAGTTGGCCAATGCAGAGACCGACCTGCAACGCGGTGAGGATCTCTTGAAGGAAGGCGTGACCACGACACAGCGGGTCGAGGCGCTGCGCACCCAGGCTGACGTGCTGAAAGGCCAGATCGCGGCCCTGATCGCCGAAGCCGAGGTGATTCAGCAGCAGGCGCGCGAAGGTGTCGTGCTTGCTCCGGTTGCAGGCCGTGTGCTGGAAGTGCCGGTCACCAAGGGCGCGGTGGTGATGCCGGGCGAAGTGGTCGCGGTGATCGGCGGTGGCGGCACCTTCTTGCGCATCGCGGTTCCCGAACGTCACGCGGCGTCGCTGAAAACCGGTGACACCATCCGCATCACTGGCCCCGAGGGCGACCGCGAAGGCACGCTTGCCCGGGTCTACCCGCTGATTGAAGGCGGCCGCGTCACAGCCGATGTCGAGATCGACGGCCTGCCAGACCGACAGGTTGGTGCCCGGATGCTGGTCGGCCTGCCAATCGGCGAACGCGAAGTGCTTCTGGTGCCGCAGGGTAGTGTCGTCACCCGCGCGGGCCTTGACTTCATAGGGATCAAGACCGCCGCTGGCGTCGCTTTGCGCAGCATCGTGCCGGGCGGTGCGCATGTGATTGACGGCGTGCCGATGGTCGAGGTGCTGAGCGGCCTCAGTGTCGGGGATGTCGTGATGCCCGCCACCGAAGTTGGGGCCGAGGTGACCCATGACTGACCGCAAGCACCCCCTTGGCATCGCCGGGAGTTTGACCAAGGCCTTCATCAACTCGGCCCTCACCCCGCTTTTCATTCTCGCGGCACTTGCCGCGGGCGTGGTCGCACTCGTCTCCCTCCCGCGCGAGGAAGAGCCGCAGATCTCGGTCCCGCTGGTCGATATCCATATTCAGGCCCAGGGCCTGCGCGCCGCTGATGCGGTCAAGCTGGTGACCGAACCCTTGGAGGTCATCGTCAAGGGCATCAACGACGTCGAGCACGTCTATTCCCAGACCCGCGACGATGCAGCCATGGTCACCGCAAGGTTCGAGGTTGGAACAAGGTCCGAGGATGCGATCCTGCGCGTGCATGACAAGGTGCGCGCCAACATCGACCGATTGCCTGTGGGCATCCCCGAACCGCTGATCGTTGGTCGCGGGATCGACGATGTGGCGATCCTGACGCTGACGCTGTCGTCGGAAAACCTGTCCGCCAACGACCTGACCCGCATTGCCCGCACCCTGCAGACCGAAGTGGCCAAGACCGATGACGTCGGCCTGACCTACCTTGTCGGCGACGCGCAGGATGCGATCCGCATTGAACCCGACCCCGACCGCCTGGCGCTGTATGGCGTCACGCTGCAACAGCTTGCCGGCAAGGTCGCCCAGGCCAACCGCACACTCAACACCGGCAAGTTGCGCGATCAGGGCGAAATGATCGACCTTGTCGCCGGCGAGACGCTGACCGCACCGGCCGAAGTTGCGAACCTTCTGCTGACCACGCGCGACGGGCGGCCGGTCTATGTCTCGGACGTGGCCCGCGTGGCTTATGTTCCGAACACCAACCAGACCATCGTCGCCAGCCTGACACGGGCCGAGGATGGCTCCACCACCGGCGGCCCTGCCGTCACCCTCGCCATTGCCAAGCGCGCGGGGGCGAATGCCGTCGTGGTGGCCGAAGAGGTGCTGCACCGGGTCGAGGCGCTGAAGCCCAAGCTCATCCCCGATGACGTCACCATCACCATCACCCGCG
>JAPLPF010000025.1 GCA_026400325.1 Rhodobacterales bacterium | reverse complement strand
GGAGATGTAGCGCTGCAGAAGACGCGTGTCCTTGTAGTCGATTGCCGGAGCATTGTCGCCCGAGAAGGGGCAAACCTTGCGGCGGCGGAAAAACGGTTTGTTCGCCATGATGTGTGTCCTTTCTTCAGATCAACGACGCGGAGCGCCGAACGACGGGCGGTCGCCACGATCGCCGCCACGGTCCGGGCGATCACCAAAGCTGGGGCGTTCGCGACGTTCGCCGCCAAAACCACCGCGGTCACCCCGGTCGCCATCGCGGTCATCACGCTTCTGCATCTGTACCGATACACCTTCGGCGTGCTTGTCGACCTTGATGGTCAGGACGCGCATCACGTCTTCATGCAGGCGCATCAGGCGTTCCATTTCCTGCACGGCAGCGGCGGGCGCGTCCGATTTCAGAAAGGCATAGTGGCCCTTGCGGTTCTTGTTGATCTTGTAGGCCATCGTCTTGACGCCCCAGTATTCGTTTTCAACGACTTTGCCGCCGTTGTCCGCGAGGACGGTGGAGAAGTGTTCGACAAGGCCTTCGGCTTGCGTGTTGGACAGGTCCTGACGCGCAATGAAGACATGCTCGTAAAGAGGCATGCGGTCTTCCTTCGTTTCGGGGCGGCTTCATAGGACGGGCATCAAGACCTCTGCAGCCCGTCCACGAGAGGCGTCGCCGGTTCATGGATTTGCAGAGATGCGGCCTTATACAGGCGTTTGCCCCGAACGCAAGGGGAATGGGAAAGGGCAAAGTGGCTTGGCAAGGGGCCGAATTGTGTGACGATTGCGCGCCACGCCCGGGCGCGCTATCCCAAAGGGCAAGCAAGGGGGGAAACCATGAGCCGCGCATTCGTCTTTCCGGGGCAGGGCGCCCAGACCATCGGCATGGGTCGCGCGCTGGCCGAGGCCTATCCAGCCGCAAAGGCGGTGTTTGACGAGGTTGATGCTGCCCTGGGAGAAAAGCTGTCGGCGCTGATCTGGGAAGGCGACATTGCGGAGCTGACCCTGACCAGGAATGCCCAGCCAGCTCTGATGGCGACATCCATCGCGGCCCTTCGTGCGCTGGAGGCCGAGGGGTTTGGCCTTGACCTCGCCAGCTTTGTGGCCGGACATTCGCTGGGGGAATACTCGGCCCTGTGCGCGGCGGGATCGCTTACCCTGTCGGACACCGCGCGGCTTTTGCGCATTCGCGGGCAGGCGATGCAGGAGGCGGTGCCGGTCGGTGTCGGGGCAATGGCCGCCCTGCTGGGTCTGGATTTCGAGGCGGCGACAGCTGTCGCGGCGGAAGCGGCGCAAGGCGAGGTTTGTCAGGCGGCGAATGACAACGATCCCGCGCAGGTGGTGGTCTCGGGCCACAAGGCGGCGGTCGAGCGGGCGCTTGAGATCGCCAAGGCCAAAGGGGCAAAGCGGGCGATCCTGCTGCCGGTCAGTGCGCCGTTCCATTGCGCCTTGATGCAGCCTGCAGCGCATGTGATGTCCGAGGCGCTTGCGGCAGTGCCGATCGCGAGGCCGCGGGTGCCGGTCGTGGTCAATGTGCGTGCCGAGGCAGTGATGGAGCCGGACCGGATCCTGGACCTTCTGATCGCGCAGGTGACCGGGTCCGTCCGGTGGCGGGAATCCGTCCTTTGGATGGAGAAGGCCGGGGTAACCGAGTTTTGGGAAATCGGCGCTGGCAAGGCGCTGTCGGGCATGATCAAGCGGACAGCTGCCGACGCCACCACCCGTGCCATTGGCACCCCTGACGACATTGCCGCCTTGAAGGCGTGAAAGGACATTGCATGTTTGACCTGACCGGCAAAACCGCCCTTGTCACCGGAGCTTCTGGCGGGATCGGGGCCGACATCGCCCGCGCGCTGCATGCAGCGGGGGCCACGGTTGGTCTGTCCGGCACCCGGGTGGAACCGCTGGAGGCGCTGGCGGCCGAGCTTGGCGACCGGGCGCATGTGCTGCCCTGCAACCTGTCGCTGCCCGGTGAGGTTGAAGGGCTTGTGAAACGGGCGACCGAAGCGATGGGATCGGTCGACATTCTGGTCAACAACGCCGGGATCACGAAGGACGGACTGGCCATGCGCATGTCGGACGAGGATTGGCAGGCGGTGATCGACGTCAACCTGACGGCAACGTTCCGGCTGTGCCGCGCGGCGATCCGGGGGATGATGAAGGCGCGCTGGGGGCGGATCGTCAATATCTCGTCGGTCGTGGGCACGACGGGGAACGCGGGGCAGGTGAACTATGCAGCCTCCAAGGCGGGGATGGTTGGCCTGTCGAAATCGCTGGCGGCAGAGGTCGCCAGCCGGGGGATCACGGTGAACTGCGTGGCCCCCGGGTTCATCGAGACGGCGATGACCGACAAACTGAACGAGGCGCAGCGGGCGGGCATTCTGACGGTGGTTCCGGCGGGTCGCATGGGCCGTCCGGACGAGATTGCGGCGGCGGTGCTTTACCTGGCCTCACCCGATGCGGGATATGTGACCGGCGCGACGTTGCATGTGAATGGCGGAATGGCGATGGTCTGACGGGCCGACAGCGCCCGGCTGAGACATTCCGCCGCAGAAGACCGGGGAAAGGGTTTGCCATGCGCCCTGACCCTTGCTATAGGCGCGCAGGATTCCGATCGGGCACATGCCCCGGCAGGCAACCGCCCGGTGACGGGCAGATTTTGAAAGGCCGGGAACCCCCGCGGCCCTAGATAGAGGAACGAACATGAGCGACATCGCTGACCGCGTGAAGAAGATCGTCGTCGAGCATCTGGGCGTCGAAGAGGACAAGGTGACGGAATCCGCCTCGTTCATCGACGACCTGGGCGCAGACTCGCTTGATACGGTCGA
The DNA here is from genome assembly GCA_026400325.1 of Rhodobacterales bacterium. Taxonomy (GTDB): domain Bacteria; phylum Pseudomonadota; class Alphaproteobacteria; order Rhodobacterales; family Rhodobacteraceae; genus Tabrizicola. The sequence continues at coordinate 1,168 of JAPLPF010000025.1, read as the reverse complement.
GCTGGTCATGGCCTTCGAGGAAGAGTTCGGGATCGAGATCCCCGATGACGCCGCCGAAACGATCCAGACCTTCGGCGACGCGGTGAAGTTCATCTCGGAAGCCGCCTGAAACCTTGGTCCTTGCGGACTGCGAAGGCACCCTGCGGGGTGCCTTTTGCGTTTCATTGGGGTCCCGGCGAACTTCAGTTCGCGAAGGCGCCGGACTTGTCCTCGATGCTTTGCGCCCGAGGCGCGTCAAGCGGGAAGCTTGTGCGCGCGGACCCAGAAAAGTCCAGGGTCTTGAGGTCGACAGACCGAAGGCTGCGGTCATACATCGTCCAGTAGTAATAGACCTTGTTGCGGGTGTCCGCGATGGATGACCACTGCGTGTAGCCCAGTGTATAGTCATCCGTCGATCCGTCGCGCACGAGGCCCTTCGGGATGTCGAAGTTGTTGAGCATGGTTGATGCCGCATCGACGGCAGCGGTCGCATCGGCGACCGGCTCCATGGTGTGAACAAAGGCGACCGCCCGGATGAAGCGCGATGGGGGCGTGAAATCCCCCGGCAGTCCCAACATGCCGCTGCCTGCACCGAACGGGGCAAGCGAGACGCCGTTGATCGCACGGTCGCGCGATGCGCCCATCGGGGTCAGGTTGGGGTAGTTGCGCAGGTTCAGAAGGTGCCAGTCATAGCTGGGCGAGTTGGTCATCACGCCGACATCGTTGTCGAAGATCGCCAGCGTGCCCTTGGTGTATTCGATGACGATAGACGCGCCGGTCGGGTCGGTCACGACATGGTGCAGCGGCAGGGGTGTGCCGAATTCTGCCTCGACCCGTTCGTTGCGGACGACATGCAGGCCGGGAACCGCTGCGCGCACTTCGGCAACGGTGGCAAAGTTGCCGAGAAGATAGTTCACCAGCTCGACATTGCTGAGGGTCGCCGCACGTTTGCTGTCGTCGGGGGGCTGGTATTCGGCGAAACCCGGATAGAAGAGCGCGCCGACGGTCAGGCCGGCTTCGTTCATTCCGTCGGTGGCATAGGGGAGGCCAGCGGCGTCAATGCTGACGTAGCCATAGGTGTTCTTCCAGGTGATTCCGCCGACACCGGGTGCGGCCTCGCCCTGAAAATTCATGTTGCGCGGGACCATGGCCATTTCCGAATGAAGATCGGACGCGCCCCATTCCATTG
>JAPLPF010000076.1 GCA_026400325.1 Rhodobacterales bacterium | reverse complement strand
GTCGCAAGGTCATCATAGAAGATACCGCCCACGCCCCGCGCCCGTCCCCGGTGCGGCACGAAGAAGTATTCGTCGGCCCAGGCCTTGAAGCGGGTGTAATAGTCTGCGGAATGTGCGTCACAGGCGGCCTGCATCGTCGCATGGAAATGCGCGGTATCGCCGGGGTATTCGATGGCGGGATTCAGGTCGGACCCGCCGCCGAACCAGGCGGCACCCGGGGTCCAGAACATCCTTGTGTTCATGTGCACGGCCGGCGCATGGGGGTTCTGCATATGGGCCACCAGGCTGATGCCGCTGGCCCAGAAGCGCGGATCGCCTTCCATGCCGGGCACACCCCGCGCGGCCATGGCCCTTTGCGCCCGGTCACCCAGAACCCCGTGCACTTCGGACCAGTTGACGCCGACCTTCTCGAAGGCCCGACCGCCGCGCATCACGCTCATGATGCCGCCGCCGCCATCCGCGCGGGTGGTGGGGGTCACCTCGAACCGGCCCGGGGCGCCGGGGCCATCGGCACGATCTTCAAGCGCCTCGAAGGCGGCGACGATCCGGTCGCGCAGGCTGTGGAACCACTGCGCGGCGCGCGGCTTGCGGGTTTCGTAGGGATCGGTCATCCTTAGGTCTCCATTGGCTTTCGTCGCCCTGCCTAGCATTCCGGCGCGGCGCTTTCCACCCGAAGGGGAAGGGCAAGGATGAAACGGCTGTCGCTTGTTGCCCTGGCCCTGCTTGCCGCTTGCGGCACGCCACAAGAGCAGTGCATCGCGCGCAACACCCGCGATCTGCGCACCGTGGGCCGCCTGATCACCGAGACCGAGGGCAACCTGCAACGCGGCTTTGCGCTTGAGACCGTCACCCGGTTCGAGGATTACTGGGGCACCTGCATCGACCGCGGGACCGTGGGCGGCGAACTTGTTGCCGTGACCCGCCCCTGCTTGCAGGAACGGTCCTTTACCGAGCAGCGCCCCAAGGCGATCGACCTTGAGGCAGAGGCCCGCAAGCTGGAAAGCCTGAAGTCCAAGCGCAGCGATCTTTCCCGCGAGGCCAAGCCGGTGATCGCCCAGTGCAAGGCCGAGTTCCCGGAATAGCCCCGCGCAAAGGGTCAGTGCGCCGGAGCCGAGACCGCATCCATCAGGCTGCGCCCGCCATCCACCGCCAGAACCTGCCCCGTCACAAAGCCCGCCGCATCCGACGCAAGAAACTGCACCGCTTCGGCCACCTCGACCGCCGCCGCAATGCGGTGCAGCGGTGTGCCCTGGGCGATCTGGTCACGAAACTCGGGGTGTTCCCTGATCGAGGTCTGAAGGCTTGCGCTCATCACGCTGCCGAAGGCGACGGCGTTGACCCTGATGCCCTTCGGCGCCAGCGCCACGGCCATCGACCGGGTCATCTGGTCGATAGCCGCCGAGGCCATGGAATAGGCCAGAAGCTCGGGCCTGGTTGCCTGTGCGGCGATCGACGACAGGTTGACGATCGAGCCCAGCATCGTGCCCGGCTCCAGTTCGGCGCGCTGGCCGTGCTGGATCATCCGCTTGGCCGTCATCTGCGACATCCGCAGCCCGGTCAGCACGTTCTGACGCCACAGGTCTTCCACCGCGTCCTCATCGGGATGCAGGATGTTTGACAGCCCCATCTTGCGGCTGGCGTTCACCAGAATGTCCACCCGGTCGAAGGCGTCGATGGTAGCCGACAGCAGGTTTGCGATGGTAAGCTTTTCCGTCAGATCGCCCGCGAACATGCGGATCGGCCCTTCGGCGCGGGCCTCTTCGCCAATCTCGTCCTCAAGCCGTTCCTCGTCGATGTCTGCGAACATGACGTTTGCACCCTTGTCCACCAGATGCAGGGCAATGGCATGGCCGATGCCGGCGGCTGCACCCGTGACGATGGCGGTCTTGCCTTGGACGGAAAAAGACATGCGCTGGCTCCAGCTTCAGGTTTTCGCCCGCTTGGGCTTGGTTGCGTGGATCACGCGAAAGCCGCCATCGCCAGCGACCTCTTGCACCACAAGAAAGCTTTCGGCCAGCGCGCCGTCATAGGGCAGGTGGCGATTGGCAACCAGCCAAAGGCTGCCGTTGGGGGCCAGCATCCGCCGGGCGGCCCTGATGAAGGCGTTGCCAAGCGCGGGGTCGGCGGCCCGTCCGGTGTGAAAGGGCGGGTTCATCACCACCGCATCCAGCAGCGTCTCGGGGCGGAACGTCGTCGCATCGGCCCAATGAAACCGGGCGCGGGGGTCGGTGATGTTGACCCGGGCTGCGGTCAGCGCGTCGGCCTCGGCCTCGACCAGATCCAGCCGCTTGACACCAGGGTGCTTGAGGATCTCTGCCGCCAGATAGCCCCAGCCGGCCCCCAGATCGGCGACCTTGCCGGACAGCTTTTCTGGCAGCGCCCCGGCCAGAAGGACTGATCCACGATCCGGACCGTCGGCAGAAAACACTCCCGGCAAGGTCTGGAAACCACCCACGTCCGAAGTGCGCGCCTGCCAGTCCGACAGATCCGGCCCTGCCGCGAAACTGGCCAGTTTGCCATGCGCCTTGGACAGGCTTTCAGACAGGTCCACCCTGCCCCGCAGATCCTTCAGCGCCGTGTCGATCCCGTCGGTCTTTTGCCCATCCACCGCGATCCAGCCACCTGGTGCAACCTCGGACGCGGCACGGGCGATCAGGGCGCGACCCGCCTCACGCGACCTTGGCAGGCAGACGATGGCAGCGGCATAGGACGGGGCGGCCTGAACGGAATGAAGCCGCGCGAAATGATCATGGTCCGGTTTGAAGCCCGTCAGCACGGTCACCCGGTCTGGCGGCAGCACGGACAGGTCGTCACCCATCTGCGGACGATAGACGGCAATCATGCCTTCGGAGGGCAAGGTCAGCGCACTGGTATCCAGTGCCAGGGCAAGGCGAGCGGATCGCATGGGCGGGGGCGCGGGCCCCCTAAACCCTTCTGCCGGGGGCGCGAAGGATCATTCCTTTTCCATCGTGCATTGCAGCGGATGCTGATGGCGACGCGCGAAATCCATCACTTGTGCGACCTTGGTTTCCGCGACCTCGGCGCTGAAGACCCCGACCACGGCGAGCCCCTTCTTGTGGACTGTCAGCATGATGTCGAAGGCCTGCGCATGATTGAGGCCGAAGAACCGCTCCAGCACATGAACCACGAACTCCATCGGGGTATAGTCATCGTTCAGAAGCATGACCTTGTACAGCGGCGGACGCTCGGTCTTTGTCCTGGTCTTGGTCAGAAGCGAGGCGTCGTTGCCCGGGCCATCCGTCTTGTCGGACATGGTCAGCGGGCGGCTCGACACGGTGGCGCTCTCCGTTGCAAAGTTCGGGTGCAGGATTCGGGGTTGCATCTGATGCGGGAAATATAGCCCTTTTTGGCGGGGCGAAAAGGGGCTGCGTTCAAGCTGCCCTTCACGCCCGGAAAAGGAGGACAGATGCTGACCACCATCGGCTTTGATGCCGACGACACGCTGTGGCAGAACGAGGCCTTCTTTCGGCTGACGCAAGACCGCTTTGCCGCCCTACTGGCCGACCATGCCGCCCCGGACCATCTGGCCGAACGGCTCGAGGCAGCCGAGCGGCGGAACCTTGGTCCCTATGGTTTCGGCGTGAAGGGCTTTGTCCTGTCGATGATCGAAACCGCGATCGAGGTGACCGAAGGGCGCGTGCCCGCAACCGTCATCGCCGACCTGATCGCCGCCGGGCGCGAGATGCTGGAGCATCCGATCCAGCTTTTGCCGCAGGCGCGCACCACAGTCACGGCGCTTGCCGCGGACTACCGTGTGGTCCTGATCACCAAGGGTGACTTGCTGGACCAGGAACGCAAGCTGGCACAGTCCGGGCTGGGCGATCTGTTCGATGGCGTCGAGATTGTCAGCCACAAGACGCCCGAGGCTTACCGCACGATCTTTGCCCGGCACGGAACCGGGGCGGATCAGGCGCTGATGGTCGGCAATTCGCTGAAGTCGGACGTGATCCCGGCGCTTGATGCCGGGGCCTGGGGGGTCCATGTGCCGCACGGTCTGACCTGGGCGCTGGAGGTTGCGGACCCGCCCAGCCACCATCCCCGCTTTCATGTGCTGGAAGATCTGGGCGGCTTGCCGGCACTGGTTGCAAGCCTGGCAGCGCACCGCAACCGATAGACAGGCTTGGCACGACGGGCCCAAGATATGGCCGAAGCAATCGTCAAGTGCAGCATCCCTGCAACTACATCAACTATCGCCTGAAACCCATTGGTATTTTTAAGTTTTCGGATCGAAATTGCTGTGCTAGCCTTCGTGTCGAGGCAGAACAACGGCACCGGTAAACCGGGCCAACAGGCAAAGGGTGGGCGATTTGGCATCGCATCTCGGGCGGATTCTTCACGCAGTTTTAATGGTATTTGTGGTTTTCGCCGTTCTGGTGACGACGCCACTTCAAGCTGCGCCCTTCGCGGCGATTGTCATGGATGGCCGCACCGGCGAGATTCTTTACGAAAAGAACGCCCATACCCGGCTGCATCCGGCGTCCCTTACCAAGATGATGACGCTTTACATCACCTTCCAGGAGATCGAGGCAGGTCGCCTGTCGCTTGATACCAAGGTGACCGTCACCAAATACGCCGCCTCGCAGCCGCCGTCGCGCCTTGGGCTGAAGCCCGGCCAGAAGATCGCGCTGCGCTATCTGATCCGCGCTGCAGCGGTCAAGTCGGCGAACGACGCCGCTGCCGCCATTGGTGACCACATCGGCGGCGATGCCGCAACCTTTGCCAAACGGATGACGCGGACCGCGCGGCAACTCGGCATGGAGGATAGCACCTTCAAGAACGCCAACGGTCTGACGGCAGAGGGACACCTGTCCACTGCCTACGACATGAACGTTTTGGGGCGTCACCTTTTTTACGACTTTCCGCAATATTACAACATCTTCTCGCGCCGCACCGCCGATGCGGGGATCGCCACCGTCGCCAACACCAACACCCGGTTTCTGGACAGCTACGAAGGCGCGGACGGGATCAAGACCGGCTATACCTCGCCCGCCGGTTTCAACCTGACCGCCTCGGCGCGGCGCGGCAACAAGCACATCATCGCGACCGTCTTCGGCGGCACATCGACCGCGAACCGCAACGCGAAGATGGCCGAATTGATGGACCTTGGCTTTGGCGAGGCGAAGAATCGCGTGAAAGAGAAGCCCCCCGTCGCCCCTGCCCCCGAAGACGCGCTGATTGCTTCGGCCGCACCCGACGGGATTGACGAAATTGACGCCGAAGGCGGGGCCGGCAAGACCGTCCGGGTTTCCGGCGCGGTTGCATCCTCACCCAGACCAAGGGCGCGCCCCGATGCCCCGGTCGTGCCGGAACCAGTGGCCGTCGCCATGGCCGAGGGAATTGCGGGCGCCCTCGCCGAAGTCACCGCCGAACCGGCCGAGGAAGGCACACTGGACTTCCAGGCCGAGGCCATCGCATCAGCCGAAAGCACGCCGCCTCAAGCCACGGATGACAGCACAGCGCTCGCCGATGCCGACGTTGCCGATGTCGACCTGCCGGCCGACACCCTCGTTGCCGCCGCCGGACCGGCCCCGGCAAGTCTGGAACCAGGTTCGCTTGACGCGCAGGCAGCAGCTTTGGCTGCCGGGCTTCCCCCGGCCGAAACGGCGCTTGCGGCAGTTGCCCCCGAAAGTGGCGCCCCCGCCACGGACAGCGGCGATCCTGCCTTGGCCAGCCTGGCAGACCTCAAGCCGCGAGCGCGCCCGAATGGTGCCGAAGCGCTTGCCGCAGCGGCCCCGGTCGAAGCGATCGCCATTGCCGCCGCCGAGCCGGAGCCGGTGGCGCCGGAACTTATCGTCACGGACCCCGGACTGACCGAGGACGCGCCGTTGCCCCTGGAGCTTGCAGCTGCCGACCTGCCTGCCGCCGATACCTTGCCCCCCGACACGCTTGGCAAGGTAACCGACGTCGAAACGGTGGCTGGCGGCGTGTTTGCCCCCTCATCGCCGGCAACCGCCGAACTCCCGGCCCGCAAGGCGCCGATCTTCGACGAGGTCGAGGTTGCCGAGGCCCCGGCAGCGGATGCAGCCGAGACGGTCGTGGTTGTCATGTCGACTTCTGGCGGGCGTCACTTCGGGGTGAATGTCGGCGAATTCGCCTCGCGCTACGATGCGGAACGGGCGCTTCTGAAAACCGCCCTTGCCGAGAGCGCCACCCTGAACGAGGGCCTGCGCAAGACCACGCAGTCAGACGGCGCGTGGCGGGCAAGCTTCCTTGGCCTGACCGAAGATCAAGCCGAACTTGCCTGCCGCCGTCTGCGTGCGCGTGCCGTGCCCTGTGAAACCGTAGGAGGCTGAGATGGTCGCGCTGGTTTTTCCCGCCTTGCCGACGACAACTCTGGCCGTGACGGGCCGACCGGAACGCTTTCCGGTGCGCCGCATCTTCTGCGTCGGTCGGAACTATGCCGACCATGCCCGCGAGATGGGCAACGACCCGGAAAAGGAACCTCCCTTCTTCTTCACCAAACCGGCAGATGCCGTTGTGGAAAGCGGCAGTCGCATCCCCTATCCACCTGCGACCGCAAACCTGCATCACGAGGGCGAGCTTGTCATAGCCATCGGCAAGGCGGGGGCCATGGTGGCCGAAGATGACGCAGCAAACCTCATCTGGGGCCATGCCGCAGGCAATGACCTGACCCGCCGCGACCTTCAGGCCGAGGCCAAGTCGACACGGCGTCCCTGGGATATGGCCAAGGGCTTTGACAAATCCGCCGTCGTGGGCCCGATCCGTCCGGGCGCCCTTCCACCGGCAGGCCTGCGGTGCAGCGTGAACGGCGCGACACGGCAGGAGGCGCGGCTTTCAGACATGATCTGGACCCCGGCGGCCATCATTTCTGCATTGTCGCGGATGGTCAGCCTGTCGCCGGGCGATCTGATCTTCACCGGCACGCCTGCCGGTGTGGGCCCCTTGAACCGGGGCGATACCTGCAAGGTCGAGATTGACGGGTTGCAGTCGGCCAGCGTGACCATCTCCTGAGGACTGGCGCCTGACACCCTGGTCTCAAATTTCTTGAGCAACAAATTTGTCAAAATCCTTGCTCAAGGATTTTGGTCACGGCTTGGGCCGGTCGTCCCAGTCCTTGGTCAGAATGCGTTCCGCGTCGCCCTCGGGGTCGTCGAACTGCTTTGTCTTCATCGCCCAGAAAAAGGCGACCAGCCCCACTCCGCCCAGAAACAGCGACACCGGGATCAGGATTGCCAGAATCTCCATCTATTTCAGCCGCATGGCGTTCAGGGACACCGTGATCGACGACAGCGACATTGCCAGCGCCGCCGCCAGGGGGGTGGCCGCGCCCACCAGCGCCAAGGGCACCGCCACGACGTTGTAGCCGCCCGAGATCACGAAATTCTCGACCATCCGCCGCGCCGATTGCCGCCCGATCCGCACCGCATCGGCGATCGGGGCCATGTCCTGCCCCAAAAGCACGATATCCGACGCAACCCGCGCCGCGTCCAGCGCCGTTGCGGGGCTGATTGACACATGTGCCGCAGCCAGTGCGGCCGTGTCGTTCAGCCCGTCGCCCACCATAAGGACCTTGCGCCCCTCGGCAGCAAGCGCCTGCACGCGCGCGGCCTTTTCGGCAGGCAGCACCCCTGCCCGCCAGTCGGAAATGCCCAGCCGCAGCGCAAGATCCTGCACCGGGGCCTCGCTGTCGCCCGACAGCAACTCGATCCGCATCCCAGCCGCCTTCAGGGCCCTGACCGCCTCGGCCGCTCCGGGGCGGGGCCGGTCGGTGAAGGCAAATGCGTGGGTAACCCCCCCCACACTCAGATAGCTGGCCGTAACCGGAAGCGCCTTGGCGCCGCACCAGTCAAACCGGCCCAAGCGCACGCGAGTACCTTGCCATTGCCCCTCGACCCCATGCCCCGGAACTTCGCGGATGTCCTCGACCAGCGCCGGGGAAATACCTGCCGCACGCGAACCGTCCGCCAGAGCCCGTGCCAGTGGATGCGACGACCCCGCCGCCAGTGCCAAAGCCACTGCCAGCACCTCATGCGAATGGTCTGCAAGCCCCACCGGATCGGGGATGCCCATCGTCAGCGTTCCGGTCTTGTCAAAGACGACTGTATCCACCTCGGCCAGCCGCTCCAGCGCCGTGCCGTTCTTGATGAGAAGCCCCTTTCGGAACAGCTTTCCACTGGCCGATGTGATGACCGCCGGAACCGCCAGCCCCAGCGCACAGGGGCAGGTGATGATCAGGACAGCGGCCGAGATGTTGATCGCATGGCGCACGTCACCGCCTGTCGCCCACATCCAGTAGCCGAACGCACTGAACGACAGGATATGCACCAGAGGCGAATAAAGCCTGGCCGCGCGGTCGGCCAGGCTGGTGTAGCGCGTCTTCGCGCCTTCGGCGACCGCAACCAGATCGGCCATCCGGTGCAGGCTGGACTCCTTGCCCGCCGCAGTCACCCGCACGGTCAGCGGCCCGGTCAGGTTCACTTCGCCCGCGCTGATGATTGTGCCGACTGTCGCCTGCACCGGCAGGCTTTCCCCGGTCAGAAGGCTGCGGTCCACTTCGGATGCGCCATGGATCACCACCCCATCGACAGGCATCCGCGCGCCGGGCCGGATCAGGACGATATCCCCCGCCACCACCGCAGAAATCGCCGTTTCCACCTCGGCCCCGTTCAGCAAGACGATGGCTCGGGGCACCTCCAGCGCGGCCAGTTCCTCGGCCGCTGACCGGGCAATGGCGCGGGTCCGGTGGTCCAGATAGCGACCCAGCAGCAGAAAGAAGGCGAGCATCACCGCCGCGTCGAAGTAGGCGTGGTGCCCGGACATCCAGGTCTCGTAGACCGAGATCGAGCTTGCCAGGATCAGCGCCAGGCTGATCGGCACGTCCATGCCCAGCCGCCCGACCCGAAGGCTGGCCCAGGCCGACTTGAAGAAGGGCTGGCCGACAAAGACCACTGTCGGCAAGGCAATGGCCGCTGAAATCCAGTGGAAAAGGTCGCGCGTGTCATCCTCGGCCCCGGACCAGACGGCGACCGACAGCAGCATCACGTTCATCATGCTGAAGAAGGCGACCCCAAGCCGCATCAGAAGATCACGGCCCTGCCGGTCCGTCTCGGTCGAGGACAAAAGTCCCGGGTCAAGCTCGTGCGCCTCTTGACCTTCGGCGGCAAGGACAGCGATCAGCTGCGCCGGCGTCACGTCAGGCGCGGCCTCGACGCTGACCCGCTTCAAGGTCAGGTTCACCCGCGCCGACCGCACCCCGGGCACAGCGGAAAGGGACCCTTCGACCGTCGAGATGCAGGCCGCACAATGGGCAAGTGGCAAGGACAGCATGATCCGGGCATCACGGGCCGCCCGCAGTGCCGCAATGCGTTCCGCCGCAGGGACAGCCGCGCAGGCCGGACAGGCCGAGACGGGGGCCAAACTGGGCGCCAAGCTGGGGGTCAAGGCAGGTAGCCGCCCGAAATCCTCGACGACGGTCATCGCGTCAGCCCTGCACGAAAACTTCGGAACGCCGTTCGAACAGCACCCCGTCCGCAGACTTTGCCGTCACCTTGATAATCCACTTGCCCCGGTTCAGCGCCACATCCGCCGTGTAGACCCCGCCGACAAGGGTGAATGTGGGCCAGACATCGTCTGTCTCCTCGGTCGGGCGACCGACAAGGACCGACAGCTCCTGCACCTCGACCGCCAGCCCGGTGCGGTCAAGAAAGCCCAGGGACAGGCGCCCGTTCCTGTAAACCGGGTCCAGCGTCCAGCCCAGCGCCTCTTGCGCGGCCTTGCGTTCGTTGAATCCCTGGCTGGCCACATAGGAATTCTCGACCTCAAGCCCCGGGAACGTGCTGACCGCCTTGAACGCAAGCAACAGGTTGACCCCGATGATCACCGCGAAGGCGCCGACCGTGATCGCAAGGACATGCTTGCCCGTCAGTTCGGCCATCTCAGTTCTCCTTGCCATTGAAGATCGTATCATGGTGCACGCGGTTCGTCGTGCCCAGTTGCTCGATCCAGATGCGCACATCCGTGCGGTCGGCCGTCGCTGCCTCGGATCCTGCGGCAGCGGTCAGATAGACACGCTGCGACATCGTCTGGTTTGCAGGGACCGTAACGGTAAGCCCGTCGATCCCTTCCAGCCCGGTTTCGACCCGTGCCGCCGAGGTGACATTGATCGTGAACTCGGCATCCGCGCCCTGCATGTTGCGCAGGCGAAGGTCATAGGCGTTGCGGATACTGCCGTCTGACAGGGTCACGAAGGTGGGGTTGCGGACCGGTGTCACACTGACGTCGATGGGCGACCGCAGGAACAACGCCACCACAAGGCCGATTCCGACCCCCGCCCAGAGGACGGTGTAAAGCACGGTGCGAACGCGGAACACATGGCTCCAGACCGACTTCGCCGGCTCACCCGCTCGTTCCCGCGTCTCGTCGGTCAGGGCAAGGTAGCCGATCAGGTCGCGGGGCTTGCCAATCCTGTCCATCACATCGTTGCAGGCATCGATACACAACCCGCAGGTGATGCAGGCCAGTTGCTGGCCGTCGCGAATGTCGATGCCCATCGGGCAGACGTTCACGCAGGCCATGCAGTCGATGCAGTCGCCATTGCCCTCGACCGTCTGCTTGCCGCGCGGCTCTCCCCGCCATTCGCGATAGCCGATGGTCAGGGTGTCTTCGTCCATCATCGCCGCCTGGATGCGCGGCCAGGGGCAGGCGTAGATGCAGATCTGTTCCCGCGCGAAGCCACCGAAGAAGAAGGTGGTAAAGGTCAGGATCAGCATGGTGATATAGGCGGCAGGATGCGCCTGGAACGTCACCAGATCGTGCAGAAGCGTCGGCGCATCGGTGAAGTAAAACACCCAGGCCCCACCGGTCGCCAGCCCGATCAACAGCCAGATCCACCACTTGACGCCGTTCTTGATCAGCTTTTCCCAGTTCCATGGCTGGCGGTGCAGCCGGATGCGGGCGTTGCGGTCGCCCTCGACCCAGCGCTCGACCAGGATGAAAAGGTCGGTCCACACCGTCTGCGGGCAGGCATAGCCGCACCAGACCCGCCCGGCGGCGCTGGTGAACAGGAACAGGCCAAGCCCGGCCATGATCAAAAGGCCCGCGACGAAATAGAATTCGTGCGGCCATATCTCGACCATGAAGAAAAAGAACCGCCGGCCGGAAATGTCCAGCAGCACCGCCTGATCGGGCAGGTTCGGCCCGCGGTCCCAGCGAATCCAGGGGGTGATGTAGTAAATGCCCAGCATCAGACCAAGCAGCCACCATTTGAGCGTCCGGAACTTGCCCTTGACCCGGCGCGGAAAGACCGGCTCGCGCACGGCATATAGGCTGGAGGGATCGGCGTCTTGCTGGGTCACTGGTGCGGCCTTGTGCGTAAGTCAGGTGCGCCGGGAGGCAGGATATCCCCCCGGCGCAAGAAGGGTCACGTCAGATCGACGCCGGTCACTCGCCGCCTCCACGGCCATGAACATAGAAGGCCACGGCGCGGATCTCGTCCTCGGACAGGCGCTTGTTCCAGTTCGGCATCACGCCAAAGCGGGCATAGGTGATCGTCTCGATGATCGCCTCGCGTGAGCCGCCGTAAAGCCAGATCGCGTCGTTCAGTTGCGGGGCACCTTGCGTCGGATCACCCGCACCGTCTTCCATGTGGCAGGCTCCGCAGTTTTCGGCGAACAGCGTCGCCCCTTCGGCTGCCGCCGCCGCATCGTGATCCTGCCCTGACATTGCCAGCACATACTCGGCCACCTGGCCGATCTGGGCCGGCTCAAGCAGTTCATCAACACCGAATTTCGGCATTTCCGAATAGCGGGCGTCGGGGTCGGTCGTGTTGCGGATGCCATGGGTGATGGTCAGGTGGATATCCTCCATCGTGCCGCCCCACAGCCAGTCATCATCAAGAAGGTTCGGATAGCCCTTGCCCACGACACCTGCTGCGCCTGACCCGTGGCAGGTTGCGCAGTTGGTACGGAAAACCGCTGCGCCGGCCCGTTCGGCAAAGCCGGCAAGGTCCGCATCTGCGCCAATTGCATTCAGGTCGGCGGCCACCAGCCGTTCCTTGATTGCGGCGTTGCGGGCGTCCCAGCTGGCGATTTCGGCCGCGGCATTCGCCCTGGTCGAGAACCCCAGAAGCCCGGGCGTTGCCTGAGTGATCAGGGGCCAGGCCGGGTAGAGGTCGCTGGAGCCGATGCCCCAGACGATGGTGGCGTAGAAGGTCCAGACCCACCAGCGCGGCATGGGGTTGTTCAACTCTTCGATGCCGTCCCACTGGTGGCCGGTCGTCTCGACCTCACGCGGTTCTTTCTTGATTGGCTTGGCACACATGGCCTTACGCCTCCTTGCGGGTCTGGGCAGGGGTTGCATCCGCAGGACGGTCGTCGTTGCGGAAGATCGAGTTTGCGACATCTTCATGGGCCTTGCGGCTACCGGGCCGGAAGGCCCAGACGCACAGACCAAGAAACCCAAGTGTCATCGCCAGAAGAAACCAGCTGTCGGCCATGTGGCGCAGGAAGGAATAGGTTTCCATCGTGCCCCCTTACCGGTTCGCCACGGGCGTGTAGGTCGAGAAGTCGACCATCGTGCCCAGAACCTGGATATAGGCAATCAGCGCGTCCATCTCGGTCAGCGCGTCCTGACCGTCGAAGTTGCGAACGTTGACCGGCGTGCCGAAAGCGGCTTCGCCATAGCGTTCCTCCAGACCTGCACTGTCACCCAGCGGATCGGCCTGTGCCTTGAAGTCGGCAAGCGAGGCGCTGACCATCTCGTCACTGTAGGGCACGCCGACCATCCGGTTGGTTTCGACAAGGTCCTGGATGTATTTGCCGTCGATCACCGCGTTGTAAAGAAAGCCATAAGGCGGCATCACCGATTCCGGCACGACCGACCTGGCGTTCTCGAAGTGGTCCTGGTGCCATTCGTCGGAATAGCGCCCACCCACCCGGGCGAGGTCCGGCCCGGTCCGCTTGGACCCCCACTGGAACGGATGGTCATACATCGATTCCGCCGCAAGGCTGTAGTGGCCATAGCGCTCCGCCTCATCGCGCAGGGGCCGGATCATCTGGCTGTGGCAGCCATAGCAACCCTCGCGGATGTAGATCTGGCGACCCGCCAGCTCCAGGGGCGTGTAGGGACGCACGCCCTCCACCTCCTCGATCGTGTTCTGCAGATAGAACAGCGGCACGATCTGCACGATCCCCCCGATGGCCACCACCAGAAGGCTGAGGACCATCAGAAGTGTCGCGTGGGTTTCGATTGCCTTGTGCTTGTCAAGAAATGCCATTGTCCCGTTTCCTCATTCCGCCGGGACAGCCGAGTGCTGCGACGCCCTTGCAGGCTGCGCGCGCACCGTCATCCACAGATTGTAGCACATGATCAGGGCGCCCGTCAGGAACAGCCCACCCCCCAGTGCCCGCACCACATACATCGGGAACTTTGCGGCCACCGTGTCGGCGAAGGCGTTCACCAGGAACCCGTTCGCATCCACTTCGCGCCACATCAGGCCTTCCATGATGCCGGTGACCCACATCGAGGACGCGTAAAGCACGATCCCGATGGTGGCCAACCAGAAGTGCCAGCTGACCAGCTTCAGGCTGTACAGCCCCTCGCGGTTCCACAGGCGCGGCACCAGATAGTAAAGCACGCCGAAGGTGATCATCCCGTTCCAGCCAAGGGCACCGGAATGGACGTGACCGATGGTCCAGTCGGTGTAGTGCGACAGCGAATTGACCGCACGGATCGACATCATCGGGCCTTCGAAGGTCGACATGCCGTAGAACCCGATGGAGACCACCATCATCCGGATGATCGGATCGGTGCGCAGCTTGTCCCAGGCGCCCGACAGGGTCATCAGCCCGTTGATCATGCCGCCCCAGGACGGCATCCACAGCATGATCGAGAACACCATGCCAAGGGTCGAAGCCCAGTCGGGCAGAGCGGTATAGTGCAGATGGTGCGGACCGGCCCAGATATAAAGAAAGATCAACGCCCAGAAGTGGATGATCGACAGCTTGTAGCTGTAGATCGGACGCTCGGCCTGCTTGGGCACGAAGTAGTACATCATCCCAAGAAAGCCGGCGGTCAGGAAGAAGCCCACGGCGTTGTGGCCATACCACCACTGCACCATGGCATCCTGCACGCCCGAATAGACCTGCACCTGCTGCGAGCTGAAGATCGAGACCGGGATCGCGGCGTTGTTCACCAGGTGCAGCATGGCCACAGTGACGATCATCGCCAGCAGGAACCAGTTCGCCACATAGATGTGCGGCTCCTTGCGCTTGAAGAGGGTCCCCATGAACACGATCAGGAAAGCGACCCAGACCACCGTGATCAGGATGTCGACATACCAGACGGGTTCCGCATATTCCTTGCCCTGCGTGGCCCCCAGCACATAGCCGGTCGCCGCCAGCACGATCACCAGCTGCCAGCCCCAGAACACGAACCAGCCCAGGCTTCCTCCGAACAGCCGCGCGGCGCTGGTGCGCTGGACGATGTAGAAGGAACTCATGATCAGCGCGTTTCCACCAAAGGCGAAGATCACCGCGCTGGTGTGCAGCGGCCTAAGGCGACCGAAGTTGCCATAACCTTGCAGGAATTCGAAGTTCAGCTGCGGAAAGGCCAGTTGCGAGGCGATGACGACCCCCACCAACATGCCGACCACACCCCAGAAGGACGTGGCGATGGCCCCGGCCCGGATGACGCTGTCGAAGTATTCGGCCTGGTTCACCGTCTTCGGATCACCCGCCGTTCGCAACACGAACAGAAAGCTTATGCCAGCGGCAAGCATTACCGTGATCGCGTTGACCTGATAGGCCAGATCATGGGCATAGTTCGCGGCGATCGCGGCAAGAACCGCCAGAACGCCCAAACCGGCCAGCTTCAAATAGTCCCACATGGTATCATGTCCCTTCGTCACGCCTGACCGGCTTTGTCCCGCATGTCACCCGGGGCCTTGCCGACACTTCGACACCCCGACTTCTGCACTGCGGTGGATCACGCTTCCTTGATCTGCGTCAACTGATGGTGGCGGTGGGATTGATCCTGGTCAAGGCGCGGCGGCCTTGCTGCGACAATGATGACACCAGTCCAATCAGGGAGATGATCATGGCCTACAAGTCGCTTTTGACTGTTGCGACCTCGCCCGAGGGACTTTTGCCGGTTCTGACCGCAGCTGCGCGGATCGCCACGGCGTCGGACGCGCATCTGGACGTCCTCGCGCTGGGGGTGGACCACACGCAGATCGGCTATACCTATGTCGGATCGGGGGCCGTGATCATTGCGGCGGCCATGGACCGCGCCGAAGAGGATGCGCGCGCGGCCGAGAAAGCGGTGACCGAGGCCCTTGCCGCGCAGTTGCCTGACGTTCGGGTTGCAGTGGATTCGGCCGTGACCCAGCTTGGCGCGCTTTCCGAAGTCGTGGCCACCCGGGCGCGCTATGCCGATCTGGTGCTGCTGCCCCTGCCCTATGGCACCGGGCGCGGGGTCGAGGATGAAGCCGTGACCGAGGCCGCGCTTTTCGAAGGGATGGCGCCAGTGCTGGTGATCCCGGCCAAGGGCATGTCGTCGACCGCTCCGCGCCGGGTGGTCGTGGCCTGGAACCAAAGCCGCGAGGCGCTGGTTGCCGCCCGCCGCGCGATGCCCTTCCTGCGCACCGCCGACCTTGTGCAGATCGTGGTCATCGACCCGCCGTCACACGGGCCGGAACGCTCGGATCCTGGCGGACTTCTGTGCCAGATGATGGTTCGCCATGGGGTCCGCGCCGAGGTTGTGGTCCTTGCCAAGACCTTGCCCAGGGTATCGGACGTCCTTGCGCGCCACCTGCGCGATGCTGACGCCGACCTTCTGGTGATGGGGGCCTACGGCCATTCCCGCATCCGCGAGGCGATCCTGGGCGGTGCGACCCGCGACATGCTGGAAAAGGCCGAAGTGCCGGTGTTCCTGGCGCATTGAACATGAAAAGGGCGCCGTCCGTTGGGGCATCGAGCCCCGCCGGACGGCGTTGCCACGGAAGGTGGCACCAGACGTGACCAACCTTGACCGATATTCCGGTCTTCGCTGCCACGCATTGACCATTCGCAGATCCTGCAAAGCCGTGTCAGAAGCAGGCAATCGGCCAGGGAAGCTTCTGTACGATCTCGAAGTCCCAAAAGAAACACCGATCAACGCTCGGCGCTTGTGAGACGGTGGCACCCGCTGGAAAGAACGGTTTGGAAGCGCCGGATCTCCCGCCCGCCTCGAACGGGCCTAGACCAGCATGCCGCCGTCGCTGTCATCGCCGGCTTCTTCCAGCAAGCGGTCGATATCCGGAATGCTGACGTGGCGGTTGCCTTCCAGAAGGATCACCCCATCCTTCTTGAGGGCAGAAATCTGCCGGCTGACCGTCTCCAGCGTCAGGCCCAGATAATCGGCCATCTCCTCGCGGGTCAGGGGCAGGTCGACCGACAGCATCCCCTTTCACCTCCGGCTTTGCAGCGACGCCGCGCGCCGCGCGATGATCGAGATCAGCGAAGCGATCTTTTCCCGTGCGGTCTTGCGACCCAGAAGCAGCATCCACTCGCGCGCGGCATCAAGTTCATCCAGCGTCATCTCCAGCAGGCGCTGGGCGAGACGCGGCGTCACAGCCATCATGTCCTCGAACGGCTTCTTGCGAAAACAGCACATGATCACGTCGGTCGTCGCCGTCACGTTGTAGGCGGCAATCGGGCGTCCCGGGCGCCCGGCGAAATCGGATGGCAACAACAGACCGACCATCTGCCGCCGCCCGTCCTCCATTGTCTGGGTCAGGGTCGCAACGCCGGTGACAATCGAGCCCACGAACTCCATCCGGTCACCGGACCAGATGATCGTCTGTCCCGCCTGGAAGCTGCGATAATACTTGATCTGTTCCAGTTGCGATAACTCGTCCGAATCGCAACGCGCGCAGACCGCCCGGTGGCGGATCGGGCATTCCGAGCATTGCACATGGGCCGCGTGATCCTGCATGTCCCGTCCTGTCAATTGATCTGGGTCAAGGAGCGTCACTTTTCGTTGACATAGCCTATCCCCATGACACACGACCCGCAACTCGCCCGTCTGGGGCTGTTTGACACGCGCGTCCCGCGCTATACCTCATACCCGACCGCGCCGCATTTCGGTCCGGCAGTGGGCGAGGCGGATTTTGCGCGATGGATCGGCGCGATCCCGGACCGCAGCGAGATCTCGCTATATCTGCATGTCCCCTTCTGTCGCAGGCTGTGCTGGTTCTGCGCCTGCCGCACGCAAGGCACGACCTCGGACGAACCGGTGATCGCCTATGTCGAGACGCTGAAAGCCGAGCTGGCACTCTTGCGCAGCCACCTGCCGCGGGGTGTTACGCTCAGCCGACTGCACTGGGGTGGGGGCACGCCTACCCTGATGTCGGCGGACCAGATGCTTTCCCTGTCTCAGGCGATCTTCGACGTGGCCCCTATGGCCCAGGGCGGCGAATTTTCGGTCGAGATCGACCCGAACGAGATCGACGACGCCCGCCTTGACGCCTTGGCCAGCGCCGGGATGAACCGCGCCTCGATCGGGGTGCAGGACTTTGACCCGCTGATCCAGAAGGCGATAGGGCGTGAACAAAGCTATGCCCTGACCCGCGACGTGGCTGACCGCATCCGCGCCCGGGGCGTGTCCAGCCTGAACGCCGACATCCTGTACGGCCTGCCGCACCAGACCGGACCGCGCATCGCGGATTCTGTGCAGAAGCTGCTGACGCTGTCGCCCGACCGGGTGGCCCTTTACGGCTATGCCCATGTGCCGTGGATGAGCCGCCGGCAGCAGATGATCCCGTCGGATGCGATGCCGACGCCCGAGGAACGCCTGTCCCTGTTCGAAACCGCCCGCCAGCTTTTCACCTGGGACGGTTATCAGGAGATCGGGATCGACCACTTCGCCAGGCCCGCCGATGGCATGGCAAAGGCCCAGCGGGCAGGGACGCTGCGGCGAAACTTTCAGGGCTATACCGACGACCCGGCACCGGTCCTGATCGGGCTGGGGGCATCGTCGATCAGCCGCTTTCCGCAGGGCTTTGCCCAGAACGCCTCGGCCACTGCCGCCCATACCAAGGCGATCCGCGAAGGGCGCTTTTCAACCCACCGGGGCCACCGGTTCACCGGCGAGGATACGCTGCGCGCCCGGATCATCGAGGCGCTGATGTGCGATTTCGCCGTGTCCCGGTCCGAGCTTGTGGCAAGCTTTGACGTGGCACCTGCACGGCTGGACAGCCTGTTCCAGGTTGCAGCGGCCGAATTTGGGGGAATGGTGCGAGTCACGGCAGACGGCTTTCAGATCCCGGAACGGGCGCGCCCGCTTGCCCGGATGATCGCCCGCGCCTTCGATGCCTTCGACACCGCCGAGGCGCGGCACTCGTCGGCCATCTGAAACGCACCGCACTGGCGGGCGTCAGCTGCGGTCAAGCTGCGTCAGAAGGTTGATCTGCTTCGGCAGGCACACCGATTGCAGATCGTACTTCCGGCGCACCATCTCGCGGGCGGCGGTGCGCATCGCGAGGTAAGCCTCAGGCCGGGCCAGCGCGTCGATCAGGGCTGCGGACCAGCCCTTGATATCGAAGAAATCGACCAGTTGCCCGGTCACGCCATGGGTGATCATCTCTTCGACCGGTGCTGTGCGCGACCCGATCACCAGCGTCCCTGCGGCCAAGGTTTCGACCATCGACCAGCTGAGAACGAATGGGTAGGTCAGATAGGCGTGGACGCGGCTGACATGCAGCAGATCGACCAGCTGGTCGTAGGGCACCTGCCCCATGAAATGCACGCGACCAAGGTCGATCCGGTCCTTCACCTCGTCCAGGATCACGTCCTTCCACGACCCGCCGGCCGCAGGTGGCCGCCCATAGCTGAGGCCCGAGCCCCCCACGATGACGACTTGCGCCTTTGGCCGGGCAGCAAGCACATCGGGCAAGGCACGCATGAAGACGTGGTAGCCACGATAGGGTTCAAGGTTGCGGTTGACGAAGGTCAGGACTTCATCCCCCGGCTTCAGGATGCGCCCGTTCGGCAGGGCAAAACGCGCGTCCGGGTTGGGGGTCAGCCGGTCGCAGTTGACACCGTCGAACAGCACCTCGACATGGGGGCGCAATCCGGGCGGATGCGTGCTGGCCTGCCATTCGGTCGGGCAAATTCCCTTGTCGGCATGGGCCAGGGCCTGCGCCATATAGGCCGCCCGCCCTTGGGTCATCATCACCTGATCAAAGCCGGTGGCGCTGAACTCCGGGTCGAACCCGCTGTCCGTCCCCCGGCCGCGATAGTAGAATTCCGAATAGACCAGAAGCTTCGCCTCGGGCCAGACCTCTTTGAGGAACAGTGTCTCACCCCAGCCGGAATGGCCGAAGATCACGTCCGGGACGTAGCCTTGTGACCGCATCTGCCGGGCAAAGCGGGCGACGATGACGCCGCGGTCGCTCATCGCGGTATAGTTGCGGCCAAGACGCGTGGGGCCGGGTTCAACCTTTTCCGGCTTGAACGTATAGCGCAACACTGGAACCGGGCTGACGGCCTTTTGCGCGGCATCCGCGATGGCGCGCACGTCATGGCCAAGACGCTGCATCTCGGGCGCAAGATGCAGGAACTGACCGGGAAAGTTCTGGTGAACGAAGAGAAGCTTCAAGCTCAGGCTCCGAAGGCGGCCGCCATCAAAGCCTTGGTATAGGCGGATTGCGGATTGGTAAACACGTCCGCACAAAGCCCCGTTTCGACCACATCGCCCGCCTGCATCACCATGACCTTGTGCGCCATGGCACGGATCACCCGCAAATCGTGGCTGATGAAGATGTAGGCCAGCCCCCACTTGCGCTGCAAGTCGCGCAGAAGCTCGACGATCTGGACCTGCACGGTCATGTCGAGGGCACTTGTGGGTTCGTCAAGTACCAGCAGTTTCGGCCGCAGGATCATGGCGCGGGCAATGGCGATGCGCTGGCGCTGCCCGCCCGAAAACTCGTGCGGGTAACGCGCCATGGTACCGGGATCGAGGCCGACTTCACGCATGACTTCGGCCACCATCTCGGTCCGGTTGCGACCTGGATCGACGCCGTGAACGCCCAGCCCCTCGGCAATGATCTGCTCGATCGTCAGGCGGGGCGACAGGCTGCCGTAGGGGTCTTGAAAAACCACCTGAATTTCGCGTCGAAGGCCGCGCAGGGCGGCACCCTTCACGGGGCCAAGATCGCGGCCCAGAAAGGCAACAGACCCCTGACTGTCGATCAGCCGCAGGATGGCCAGCGCCAGCGTGGTCTTGCCCGACCCGCTTTCCCCGACGATGCCCAGGGTTTCCCCGGCGCGCACGGATAGGCTGGCCTCGTGCACCGCCTTCACATGGCCTACCGTGCGGCGCAGAAACCCCTTTTGGATTGGAAACCAGACGCGCAGGCCCTCGGTCCGCAGAACCTGGGGCGCGCCATCTGGCACGGGGTCCGGCCCGCCCTTCTGTTCAGCGGCCAGAAGCTTTTGGGTATAGGGGTGCTGCGGATTGGCGAAGATCTCCGCCGTCGCCCCGGTCTCCACGATCTCCCCCTGCGTCATCACCGCCACCCG
>JAPLPF010000162.1:5607-47683 GCA_026400325.1 Rhodobacterales bacterium | reverse complement strand
CTTTCCCTACACGTGCTCTTCCGATCTACGTGGGCAGGATCAAGCCAGACCTGAACCTCGGTTCCCGGGGCAAGGTCATGCACCCCATGCACCAGCCCGACCCAGCGGTCGCCGCCATGCGTCAGGTGCAGAAAGCTTTCCGATCCGGTGATCTCGGTCACTGATACCCGGCAGGGAAAGCCGACCGCCGCGCCGGAATGGCGGTTCAAGGCCAGATGGTTCGCGCGGAACCCGGCGACATAGGTGCCATCTGCCAAGCCGGCCAAAGCGCCCGAAGCCGGTGTCGCGACATCGGCGCCAAGGCTTATGTGGCTGCCCGACTTTCGCAGCGGCACGAAGTTCATCGGCGGGTCGGAAAAAACCCGCGCCGTCGTTGCATCGGCCGGCAGGCGGTAGACCTGGGGCGTCGGGCCAAACTGGGTGACGCGGCCTTCCCAAAGGGTCGCGGTATTGCCGCCCAGAAGCAGCGCCTCTTCCGGTTCCGTCGTGGCATAGACGAAGATTGCGCCGCTTTCGGCGAAAATCTTCGGGATCTCGGCGCGCAATTCCTCGCGCAGCTTGTAGTCGAGGTTCGCCAGCGGCTCGTCCAGAAGGACCAGCGACGCACCTTTCACCAGCGCACGGGCCAGGGCGCAGCGTTGCTGCTGGCCGCCCGACAACTCCAGCGGGCGGCGGGCAAGAAGCGGCCCCAGCTTCATCATGTCGGCGGTCTTTTTCACGGCCACGTCGATTTCGGCGGCACTTTTGCCCATCAGGCGCAGGGGCGAGGCGATGTTGTCATACACGCTCATCGACGGGTAGTTGATGAACTGCTGGTAGACCATCGCGACCTTGCGGTCCTGCACCCGCATGCCGGTGACATCGACACCATCCACCAGCACGCGGCCAGCGGTCGGCGCATCCAGCCCCGCCATCAGCCGCATCAGCGTGGTCTTGCCCGAAAGCGTCGGACCAAGCAGCACGTTCATGGTGCCCCGATCCAGCCGCAGATTGGTGGGGTGGACATGGGTCCGGCCCGCGACGACCTTGGTCACCCCGTCAAGTTCAAGGGTCATGCCTGCCCCCTTTGCATGGTCAAATCCCTTGCCGTCATTCTGCCGCCGCCCGCATCTCTTCGGCCTCCATGAAGGCCGCGATGGCTGCGGTCTGTTCCTTGTTCAGCCGCAGCCCCAGCTTTGAGCGGCGCCAGATCACATCTTCGACCGTGTGCGCGTATTCGTGCGCGCGCAGCCAGCGCAGCTCGGCTTCGGTCAGGGTGGCACCGAAGGCGCGGCCCAGGTCATCAGGCGTCTTGGCGGGCCCCAGCACCGACCAGGCCTCGGTCCCATAGGCGCGGATCAGGCGACCGGTCCAATAGGCGTCAAGAAACGGATAGTCCTGCGCCAGACGCGCCGTCAGGTCGGCGACGCCATCGACCGGAAAATCGCCGCCGGGCAGCGGCACGCGCGCGGTCCATGTGCCTTTGAGGCCGGGAAAGAACGGCACCAGCTTGTCCATCGCCGATTCCGCCAGCCGCCGGTAAGTGGTGATCTTGCCGCCGAACACGTTCAACAGCGGCGCCCCGGTCGCATCGACGCTAAGGACATAGTCCCGTGTCGCCGCCGTGGCCGATTTCGCGCCGTCATCATACAGGGGCCGGACGCCGGAATAGGTCCAGACGATATCCTTGCGCGTCACCGGCTTGGCAAAATAGCGCGAGGCGAAGGCGCAAAGGTAATCCTGTTCGGCTTCCGTGCAGACCACAGCCTCACCCGGGGGTTGCTTGTGGTCCTGGTCCGTGGTGCCGATCAGGGTGAAGTCCTGCTCGTAGGGAATGGCAAAGATGATCCGGCCATCCTCGCCCTGAAAGAAGTAGCACTTGTCGTGATCGTAAAGCTTTTTCGTCACGATGTGGCTGCCACGCACAAGGCGCACGCCTTCGGACGAGTTCAGCCGCAAGGTGCCGCGCACCACCTGTTCCACCCAGGGGCCGCCCGCGTTCACGATGGCCCTGGCAGGAATGACCTCGGGCTGCCCGTCATGATCGACGGTGATCTGCCACAGATCACCCGCCCGTTCGGCCGACAGCACCTTGGTCCGCGTCATGATCCGGGCGCCCCGCGCCTCGGCATCCCGGGCGTTCAGCACGACCAGCCGCGAATCCTCGACCCAGCAGTCCGAATATTCGTAGGCATGGGCAAAGCGCGATTGCAGCGGCTTGCCGACAGGGTCGGTCTTGAGGTCCACTGTCCGTGTCCCCGGCAGGATCTTCCGTCCACCAAGGTTGTCATAAAGGAACAGGCCCAGCCGGATCATCCAGGCCGGACGACGCCCCTTCATCCAGGGCATGACCGTGGCCAGAAGCTTGCCCGCCGGGGTCTGCCCCTCGAACCGCATGTCGGGGTGATAGGGCAGCACAAAACGCATTGGCCAGCTGATATGCGGCATCGCCGAAAGCAGCGTCTCCCGCTCGGACAGGGATTCGCGGACGAGGTGGAATTCGAAATACTCCAGATAGCGCAGCCCGCCGTGGAACAGCTTGGTCGATGCGCTGGAGGTGGCCGAGGCAAGATCACCCATTTCGGCCAGGGCGACCGACAGGCCACGCCCGGCGGCGTCGCGGGCGATCCCGCAGCCGTTGATGCCGCCCCCGATCACGAACAGATCGAAAACGCCGGACTGATCGCCCCGACTTGTCACCAAAGCTCTCCCCCCTCGGTGGGCGGACTTTCTGGCGCGCGTCCGGTCTTGTCAACATTTGTTTTCGTTGTTGTTCGTTTTGGCAAGTAACGGGCGAGAAGGATCATTTATCCCGCCCTATTTTCTGCGATGCAGCGTCAATTGCTGCGCTGCCAATTTCAGCGTTTGCTTGACGCAGCACCACCCTGCACCCTAGATCAGCGGGAAAGACCTGCCGATGTGGCAGAAGGACCCCTGATGGCGCTTAGCTTTCGTCAGACTGAAATCCTTGACATCGCCCGGGTCGAAGGCCGCGTGGTGGTGGAAACTCTGGCAGACCGGTTCGGAGTGACCTTGCAGACGATCCGGCGTGATCTGACTGACCTGGCGGATGCGGGGCTGCTGGACCGGGTCTATGGCGGCGCGGTGATCCGCACCGGTGTTGCCAACATCGGATACGAGGAACGCCGCCGCCTGAACAACGAACCGAAGGCAGCCATCGCCCGGGCCTGCGCGCGGATGATCCCCGACAACTCGTCGCTGTTCCTGAACATCGGCACCACGACCGAGGCTGTCGCGCGGGAATTGCTGACCCACCGCAACCTGACGGTGGTGACCAACAACATGAATGTTGCGAACATCCTTGTTGCCAACGACAGTTGCGAGGTGATGGTGGCAGGCGGCGTGCTGCGCCGGTCGGATGGCGGGCTGGTGGGTGATCTGACGGCGCAGTTCATCGAGCAGTTCAAGGTGGATTTCGCGATCATCGGCGCCTCGGCGCTGGACAGCGACGGCGATCTTCTGGACTTCGACCTGCAGGAAGTGCGGGTCAGCCAGACCCTGATCCGCCGGGCGCGGCAGACCTACCTTGTCTGCGACGCCTCGAAGTTCCAGCGCAAGGCCCCGGTGCGGATCGTGTCGTTGCGTGACATCGACAGGCTGTTCACCGACCTGCCGCTTGTGCCCGACCTTCAGGCGCTGTGTGCCGAATGGGGCACATCGGTCACGGTGGCGGATTAATCAGGTGTTGGGCGGCGTGCAGGCCGCAATGCCGGATTTTATCTGAAGCGCCGCGCGGTCCACTGCCCGGTCGATCAGCGCACCGGGGTCTGCGGTCATGGCGTCGATCCGGTCGCCGGTTGTGGTGAGGCGGCTGTCAAGCGCAGCAAGACGGTCGCCAAAGGCCGTCAGGGCCGCTGATCCGGCGGCCTGCCCCGGCAAGCTGGCCAGATCACCGCGAAGCCCGGCCACTTCGGCGCGTAGGCCTGCGAGTTCGTCGGTCACCGGGGTCAGAAGCGCCATGCCGTCGGCCAGCCGGTCCGTGATGGCCCGGGCCTCGGACATGACATGCCAGCCCAGCCAAAGGCACAGGGCCACAAGGATCAGCGTTGCGTTCAGCATTGCCACAAGCAGCGACCAGATCACGCTGCCGGGGGTTCGGGTCGAAGCTGTCATGGCGGTTCCTTTCCGGGATCCGGAACCAGCCTAGCATCACCGGAAGGATGGGGGCGAAATTCCTTGACGGTCCTTACAACGGCCAAGGCGAAACAGTCGTCCGCCTAGAGGTGTCAAGAAACGGCGGTCCACCAGGCTTCAGGCCAGGGGTTTACCCCGGCCCGAAGGCGGCTTGCCACGGTCGCGATCAAAGCGCGTAGCGCAGGATCGCGGCCAGCGCCCCCTTGCCGGGCACGTCATCCTTGCGGGCGGCGACGATATGCGCCCCTGACCGCAGCGCGCGGCTGACAATCTCGTCCACGACGCCATAGGTGACGGCATCATCGCTGTCGGCAAAGGTGACCGCGCCGGTTTCGTCGTCGACCGTGCCGGGCACGGTGACGTTGATATCGACGATCAGCGTGTCGATGGCGCCGAAGGTGGCGGCGCGGGCGGCCTGGGCAATGTCTGTGGTGGCCCGGCCCTGACCTTCGCGGGTCGTGTAAAGGGCCGCAAGATCGGCGATCTGTGCGGCGTGAAGGCCATCCAGCACGGCGCGGGCTTCGCTGGCCAGCACATGGTCGGCCGTATGGTCGGCCGATCCGCCCAGCGTTTCGGCAGCGGTGTGGGCATAGCTGCTGACAGACCGGTAGATCGACGCCATCGGTTCCGCCGCCGCCACGATCAGCGGGCGTTCATGCCCGGACAGGACCGGGCGCAGAGCCTCGTCCACCGTGCGGGCATAGCGGGTCATCAGGGCGTTCTCGCTGGTAGCTTCGCCACTGCCACCTTGCTGCTTGCGTTCGCTGTGGCTGCGGCGGCCGATGGCGTCTGCCATGTCGCGTGGCAGGCCGGGAACGGCAACAGGATGCGGAGGCAGGTCGGGCGACACCTCGATCAGGCGCACGGCGCCCTTGCCGATGGCAAGCACATAGGCGTTCTGGCGGAACGTGACGGCGCGCAGAAGCGGCTTGAGATGGAAGCGGTCCGACACATGGACGCTGCTTTCCAGCCGCGACGGCAGGCGGAAGGTGCGCAGGCTGTCGGGGGTCACAAGGATGGCAAGACTGTTGGCCTGGTGCGCCCAGAACGCGTCATCCGATTCGATCTCGGCGATGGCTTCTTCGATGGGCCAGATGCTGCGCTTGTCGGTGTCTGCAGCCTTGAGCTGGGCAATCGCATCCTTGGCCAGGTTCTTCAGGGCGATCCGGTCGGCCTGCGCGGCCTCGGTCAGGGGGGTGGTCGCCAGATAGATCGTGACGGCGGGGGCCGCGCGGGTTCCGGCAAGCTGCAGGATCTCGGCGCGGGTCGGAAGGTCGACGTAAAGCATGGCTCACTCCATCTTGGGCAGGGGAATAGGACGGTTGGGCGGCGTCTGGACGGGCAAGACCCGTTTCGAAAACATTCAAATCAGCGTCACCGGCCCGGCCGCGGGTTCAGTGTTTCCCCTCGGCCTCATTCGCCAGCAGGACTGCGATGAACCGTGTCGGCGCGAAGGCCCCGCAAATGATGGCGATCATCGCGGTCAGCGGAATGGCAAGCAGCGCCCCCGGAAGGCCCCAGATCGTTGCCCAGACCGACAGCGACACCAGAACGACCAGCGGGCTGAGGTTCAGCTGCCGCCCGATCACCCTGGGTTCAAGGATGTTGCCGACATAAGCCTGCGCCGCGATCAGAAGACCCCCAAGAACAGCCGTTGTCCCCAGCGACCCGAACTGCGCCAGGGACAGGGTGACCGGCAGGATCACCCCAAGGATCGACCCGGCATAGGGGATATAATTGAAAAGCCCGATCATCACGGCCCAGAACAGGGCAAAGTCGACACCCATGCCCCAAAGGATCACGAAGGACAGCGCCCCAAGGATGATGTTGATGCCTGTCTTGATCGTCAGATAGTCGCCGATCTTGCTGTTCACGTCGCGCAGGATCTTGCCAGTAAGCTCGGCCTGATCGCCTTGTGGAAAGGCCACGGCCAGCCGTTCCGGCAAGCGCCGCCTTTCGACGATCAGAAAGCCGGAATAGACGACCACCAGAAACAGCGTCAGCCCCAGGCTGGAAACCCCGCCAAGCACGCGCAGCATGATCGCCTGCAGGTTCAGCTTGCCGACGGTGACATCCACGATGTCATCCCAGGTCGCGTTTTCCAGACCGCCCATCGCGGCAACCTTGACGGCAAGCCCTTCAAGGTTCTGCTGATAGCGCGGCATCGCGGCGACAAGGTCGTTCATCGTCACCGCAACGATCAAGGCCAGCGCCACCACGGCCAGCGTGAACAGCAAGAGAACCAGACCATGCAGCACCACCGATGGCAGGTGCCGCACCACCGGCACCCTGCCAAGGGCCTCGGCCGCCGTGGTCAGGATATAGACCGCGATTATGGCAAGCACGATGGGCAGGATGATGGCCTGGCCGACGATCAGCAGCCAGCCGACCATCAGCACAAGCGCAAAGGCCAGCACGAGGTTGAGAAACGGCGCTCCGGGCATCGGCGGACGCTCGTCAGGCCGCGGCCGCGCCCTTGGCGCCCTTCATGTGCATCCCAAGCGCCACCAGCGCCACCCCGGTCGAGATCAGGTCGACGGCCAAGAGGATGCCGGGGATCGTCAGCGCAGTTTCGGGGAACCGCCCAAGGATCATGCCGCCCAGGATGACCGAGATCGCGCCCGACAGAAGCATCGCCCAGAAGTAGGGCGACCGGCGGGTGACAAAGGCCAGCACCAGCTTGACGATGCCTTCAACCAGGAACAGCACGCCGATGGTCCAGGTCAGGGCCAAGGTCCCTGCGATCGGGTTGGTCAGGATCCAGCCGCCGATGACGATGGCCAGCGCGCCCAGCGCTGCGGTCCAGATTCGGGTGCCAAGGCCCATCTCGCCGAAGGCCGCAACGATCTGCATCGCGCCCATGAACAGGAACAGCCAGGCGACGATGGTGGTCGCGGTGATGGTGGCCGCGATCGGGTTGAACAGTGCAAGGACCCCGCCCGCAACCGCGGCAATCCCGGCGATCAGCAAGATGAACCAGTGCTTCATTGTATCCCTCGTTGAGTTTGCTCTTTTGCGGGCACCTTGCGTCGAAACGGGGCGTCCCACAAGGACATTCAGCCGCAGTCTAGGATCCGACACGCCCCCTGCCGTTGGCTTTGGCAAGGCCGGAAAGTCCCAGAATTGCGTTGTGGATGTTACCTGCCTGCGATAGCTTTTCAGCGATGGCCGAAAGGTCGCAAACGGATCGGGGCAGCCATGCCGGGCACCAAGCAATCAAAGCCCATCACCCTTGCCCTGCAAGGCGGCGGGTCGCATGGCGCGATGACCTGGGGGGTGCTTGACCGCATCCTCGAAGACGGGCGGCTGGCCATTCGCGCAATCAGCGGCACCAGCGCCGCGGCGATGAACGCCGTGGCGCTTGCCGATGGCCTGGCGCGGGGCGGCAGGGATGGCGCGCGCGCCGCTTTGCACGATTTCTGGAAGGCCGTCAGCGATTCCGCGCGCTTTTCCCCGATCCAGCGCAGCCCGCTGGACAAGATGCTGGGGAATTACAGCCTCGATGCCTCACCCGGGTATCTGTTCTTCGAGGGGCTGTCGCGGATGTTTTCGCCCTATGAGCTGAACCCGATGGGCATCAACCCCCTTCGCGGCCTGCTGGATGACCTGATCGACTTCACCCTTGTGAACGCGTCGACCGATCTGGCCGTGCATGTCACCGCCACGAACGTGCGGACCGGACGTCCGCGCGTTTTCGGGCCGGGCGAGGTCAGCACCGATGCCGTCCTTGCCTCGGCCTGCCTGCCGCAGATGTTCCCGGCGGTGGAAATCGACGGCGAAGCGTACTGGGATGGCGGCTTCAGCGGCAATCCGGCGCTGTATCCGCTGCTGACCAGCACCGAGTCGCCGGACATTCTGGTCGTGCAGATCAATCCGATCATCCGCGCCGAACTGCCACGCACGGCGCGCGACATCATGAACCGGGTCAACGAGATCAGCTTCAACTCCAGCCTGGTCAAGGAACTGCGGGCCATCGGGCTGATGCAGCGTGTCGCCGCGGCGCGCGGGCTTGATCTTGGGGTCTACACCCACACCTACCTGCATCTGATCCATACCGACCTTGAGGTGAAGGATCTGGTCGCCTCCAGCAAACTGAACGCCGAATGGGACTATCTTCGCAAGCTTTTCGACCTTGGCCGCGACTGGGCAGATACCTGGCTGGACGAGAATTTCGCTGCCATCGGCCATCATTCCACGCTGGACATCGACGCGCTTGAGGGGGATGCCCGGCTACCATCGCCGGATAACATTGTCCGACCGGCGGCCGAGTAGGGCGCGATGCGGGGCGTGATGTTGACCGGCAGGCAGACTTGACGACGGGCGGCCTTTCCCGGTTCGGCACCCTTGGGCCAGCCGAAGTTGCGCTGATCGACGGGCTTGGCAATGGCACGGTTGACCAGATCGGGTCTGGCGGGCTGCCTGACCCCGGGGACGAGACGCGCCGGGTTCGGGCCGACCTGATCCGCTACCTTCTCGTGGGTGGCCCCGATGCACCTGTCATGCACGAAAAGGGCATCCGCCTCAGCGGCGCGTGGATTGTCGGCACGCTTGATCTTGAGGGCTGTCGGGTGCCGCGCGACATTGGCCTTCTGGATTGCCGGTTCGAGGCCGTGCCCGTGCTTCTGTCGGCAATCATCGACACACTCTCGCTTGATGGGTCGGACCTTCCGGGTCTGCTTGCCAACCGGCTGGATGCACGTGGCGACCTTATGTTCCGGTCCGCGACGATCCGCGGCCGGGTCGAGTTGCGGGGCGCGCGGGTCGGGGGCGACATGGTCTTTGACGGGGCGACCCTCGATTGCCCGGGGGACAACGTCCTTTACGCCGAACGGATATCCGTGCGCGGGGGCGTCCTGTTCCGTGGCACCACGGTGCGCGGCGGCATAAATCTGCACGGCGGTCGCATCGGCGGTGCGCTGGATCTGATCGGGGCGACGATCGAGCGACCCGAGGGCACGGCAATCGACGCCGACTCCAGCCAGATCGAAGGGGATGCCACGCTCAGGCTTGCCAGGGTGACGGGGGCCGTCTCGCTGGTCACGGCGCGGATCGGCGCCGACATGGACCTGACGAGCGCGGAAGTCAGCAACCCCGGCGCGATAGCCGTTGACCTTGGCCGGACCAGCGTCGCCGGTGCCTTCTTCCTGCGCGAAGGGGCAAAGGTGACGGGAACGCTCAGCCTGAACGGGGCGACCCTGGGGGCGATCGTCGATGACCCGGCCTGCTGGCCCGCCCGGGGCGATCTGCGGCTGAACCGGTGCCTTTACGGTGCCTTTCTTGGCAGCGTTGTCGGTGCTGACGCGCGACTGGACTGGCTGGCCCGGCAAACCCCTGACCGCTGGGATGAGGATTTCTGGCCCCAGCCCTATGAACAGCTTGCCAGGGTCCTGGGTGAGATGGGCCATGACGAGGACAAGCGCCGCGTCCTGATGGAAAAGGAACGTCTGGCCCGCCGCGCCCGGCGCAAGCGTGCCGGCTCGATCACGATGCGCGCCCTTCTGTTTACCAAGGACTGGCTGATGGGGGTCACCACCGGCTATGGCCGTCTGCCGCTGCTGGCCCTTGTCTGGATGTTCGTCCTCTGGGCATCGGGGGCTGTCTTCTACTCTCATCTGGAAATCCGTCCGATCTCGGCGGTGGTGCTGCGGTCGCCTGAATGGGTGCTGTGTGGCGAACCCGGTGGCACGTCGGCGTTCCTGCCATCACTCGGGACCGAGCGGCCGGGACTTGCCATGCCCGGCGAGACCCAGCTTGCCTGTTACCTTCGCCAGCCCGAGGCAGCCGCCTATCCGAAGTTCAACGCCGTGATGCTGTCTGCCGACGCGGCGATCCCAGGTTCGCTTAGCGGGCAGAATACCTACTGGTCACCCGATACCCGAACGCCAATCGGCTATGCGGGCAAATGGTTTGCCTACTTTCAGGGCATCGCCGGGATCGTCCTTGGCCTGCTGGCCGTCGCAGGGTTTTCCGGGATCGTGAAGTCCAACTAGGCCCATCGGGATACCGGGGCCTTTCCGATGGAAATGTGCCAGGCGGCGGAAATTCTTCTGGAAGGCGACTGGAAATCATGTTCAGATTGCGGGGACGCAAGCCACGCTGGCATCGGTCACGTACGCAGATGGCGCGCGTAAAATCGGGTGCATGGGGGCCAAGGCTGTGATCGGACGTACTTTCCTGAGCGGGGCAATCACCGCGGCTGCCCTGGTGGCCGGGACCGGGGTCTGGGCGCAACCGGTTACCCTGAACGACACCGATGAGGGCGAAGAGATCATCACGCTGCCCAAGGATGGCGAAAAGCTGACCTATGGGTATCCGTCGGGCGGGACGTTCACAGTCTATGGCCAGTTCAACCCGGTCTATCAAAGCTTTGACGACGGGCAGAACACCACAAGCGGACTGGTGGACAACGGCAACTGGAACTCACGCGTCGGGTTCCGCTATGTCGTTCCCCTGGGCGAAACGACGATGAGACTGCGGTTCGAGACCGGCCTTGGCCTGCGCAACAGCGCCTCGGTTTCGCAACTTCGCACGCCCGAGGCGTGGCGGTTCAACCGCAACTTCCTGCGCTGGTTCGAAGCGGCATTCGACACAAGTTACGGCACCTTCTCGTTCGGTCAGG
Source organism: Rhodobacterales bacterium (assembly GCA_026400325.1). Taxonomy (GTDB): domain Bacteria; phylum Pseudomonadota; class Alphaproteobacteria; order Rhodobacterales; family Rhodobacteraceae; genus Tabrizicola. The sequence goes on along the minus strand of JAPLPF010000162.1, from coordinate 36,930 downwards.
GCAGTCTGGCCTCGGACGGGGTGGCTGGAATGGACGAGTCCTTCACCTTTGTCGCGGGTGCCACGGATTCCAGCGACGGGTTCGGCTCGTTCCAGTTCACCGACCGGGATGGCAACCTCACCGGGGTCAGCGTCGGGTCGGTCAACAGCGCGATCAACGGCGCGCGCCGGTTCCGCGCCCGCTATGACACGCCCAGCTTTTCCGGCTTTGTCTTTTCGACATCCTATGGCGTGAACGTTCTGAACCAGAACGACGAAGCCGACTATTACGACATTGCCATGCGCTGGAACGGCGAGGTTGGCGAGTTCACGATCCAGACCGCCGTCGCCTATGGCTGGGAGGATGAACCCGTCGCGGCAGACCGCGAACGGCTTAGCGGTTCGGCCACGTTCCTGCACAATCCGACCGGGTTGAGCCTGAACGTCTCGGCAGGGTCGCTGAAAGACGGGCCAGAGTATGCCTGGGTCCGGGCGGGGTGGAGGAACGACTTTCTCGCATCGGGAACGACGTCGCTTTCGGTTGACTACTATCTTGGCGAAGATTTCCGCACCGCGGGATCGGAAACCGAAAACTATGGCTTCTATGCCGTCCAAAGCTTCGATGACCTGTCGCTTGACATCTACACCGGGATCAGGCGCTTCAACTTCAGCGACCTGACCGGACAGACCTATCAGGGGGCTACGGGAATCCTTGTCGGGGCACGTTGGTTCTTTTGACGTGCTGGCTGTGAAAAGTGAACCTCCAGTGACCTTGTCGGCGCTGGACAAGCAACCGGAAATGCAGGCATTGTTCTGGAAATACGGATCGGCGTGAAGGATGCGTCGGCAGGCCGTGCCGGCAGATCAAGGCGCTGGTCCGTTCAATGAAAAGGCCCTGACAACAAGCAGCGGTCATAAACGCAGCGAAATGCCAGAACCACCCGCTACAGCAGTCATACGGGTCAGGACGGCATCAGGAACTGCCCAAGGAGGGAACTGCAGTGGCAAAGAATCCAAAAGCCGAGCCGGAAAAACAGGGGTCCCTGACCGGGTTTCTGGGAACGATCGAAAGGGTGGGCAACGCCGTGCCGCACCCGGCCATCATCTTCCTGCTTCTGATCGGCACGGTCATCGTGCTTTCGGCTATCTTCGGGGCGCTTGGAACGTCGGTGACCTACGAAGGGTTTGACGAGGCACTGGGTGACATCGTGTCGCGGGAAAGTGCGGTTCGCAGCCTGCTTTCCCCCGACGGACTTCGGTTCATGATCACAACTCCGGTGGCAAACTTCCTGGCCTTTACCGGTGTCGGTGTGATCCTGGTTGCAATGATCGGGGTCGGTCTGGCCGAGGAATCGGGGCTTATTTCTACCCTGGTGCGCAAACTGGTGTCGGTCGCGCCCGAGCGCATCTTTACCTTCATGATTGTCTTCGTCGGCGTCATCTCGTCCATCGCGGCCGACGCGGGCTATTTCTGGTGCCTTTGGCTGCTGCGGCCTTTCACAGCCTTGGCCGGCACCCCCTGGCCGGCCTTGCGGCCGGGTTCAGTGGCGTGGCCGCGGTGTTCCTGGTCAACGTCTTTGTCACCCCGACCGATGCGCTTCTGGTCGAGGTGACCAATGACGCGATCCGCACGGTTGACCCCTCGCAGGTCATCACACCGGTTGGCAACCTGTTCTTCATGATCGTTTCATCCATCGTGATGGCGCTGATCTGCACGGTCATCACCGAAAAATACGTCGAGCCGCGGCTTGGCCCCTACACCGGCGGCGTGCCGGTCGAAAAACACGACGGACTGACCGAGGCCGAACAGGCCGGGTTGAAGGCGGCCGGGCGCGCACTCTTGATCGTCGCGCTGGTCATCGCCGCCCTGACCGCCCCGCCGATTGCCTGGGGCCCATGGGCGGGCATCCTTCGCAACCAGGAAACCGGTGGCATCATGGCGGGATCACCCTTCATGAGCGGCCTGATCATCCTGATCAGCCTTGTGTTCCTGTTCGTCGGTTATGCCTATGGCAAAGCTGCGGGCACCATTGCGAACGTCACCGCCGCCATCGGCCTGATCGTCAAGACCTGGAGCGGACTTGCCGGGATGATCTTCCTGCTGTTCGTGATCGCGAACTTCATCGCCTTCTTCAACTACACCAACCTTGCCACTGTCATGGCGGTCAATCTGGCCGACTTCCTGCAGACCACCGCACTTGGGGGCACGGCCTATATCATCCTGTTCGTGATCGTCGTTGCCATCATCGACATCATCCTGACCGGGGCACTGGCAAAATGGGCGATCCTGGCGCCGGTGTTCGTGCCGCTGTTCATGCGGCTTGGCGGCGATCCCAACCTTGTGCTGGCGGCCTACCGTGTGGGAGACAGCCCGATGAACGTGATCACGCCCTTGAACGTCTATCTGGCGGTCATGGTGGGCTTTGCGCAAAAGTACCAGAAAGATGCGGGTATCGGCACGATCGTGGCGCTGATGATCCCCTATACCGCGATCCTGCTGGTGCTGTGGACCATGCTGCTTGTGGCCTGGTATCTCTTCGGCATCCCGCTTGGGCCGGCCTGATCAGACGGCGTGCCCCCGCGCCAAAAGGCGCGCGCGGAGAACGGGGGGCGGGTTCCGGTCAGCCGGGTCTCGCCCTCCGCATGACGACCAAGACTATCCCCCGGTTCCATCCGACCTGAAGGATTCACTGATGTTTCCAGTCCGGCCCACCGCGCGCAGACTTGCCCTTGCCCTTGGGCTGGCCTCGCTGCTTGCTGCCTGCCAGGAAGAGGCGGCCGACGACGCGCCCGAGCTTCGCCCTGTCCGCACCGTTGTTGTGGCGGAAAGCACGGCCGGGCAGACCGTGACTCTTTCGGGCACAGTGGAAAGCCAGGTCGAGGTTGATCTTGCCTTCCGCATCGGCGGCCGCCTGATCGAGCGTCTGGTCGGTGTCGGCGATACCGTCACGCCCGGCCAACTTGTCGCCCGCCTTGACCCTGCCGACGAAGAGAACGCGCTTCGGGGTGCCGAAGCCGCCCTTGCCGCCGCCGGGGCGCAGCTGTCCGAGGCGCGGTCGAATTACGAACGCCAGCGCCACCTGTTCGAGCGTGACATCATCTCGCTTGCCGGTCTGGAACGTGCCGAGCAGGTCTTCACGTCTGCTCAGGGCGCGTTTGACTCGGCCCAGGCCCAGGTCGGCATTGCGCAGCGCCGGGTGGCCGACACCGAACTGAAGGCTGATGCCAGCGGTGTCGTGACCGCCGTCGGGGCCGAGGCTGGCGAGGTTGTGACCGCAGGGCGCCGGATCGTCCAGCTTGCCCGCGACGAGGGCAAGGATGCGGTCATCGACGTACCGGTCGCAATTGTTGCTGGCAGCCCGCCTGACCCTGATGTGACGGTCACTCTCAGCCTCAACCCCGGCATCACCGCGATGGGCCGCGTCCGTGAAGTGGCCCCGCGCGCGGACCCGGCCACCGGCACGATCCGCGTGCGCATCGGCCTGATCGATCCACCCGAAGAGATGCGTCTGGGCTCTACCGTCAATGGCAGCATCAAGTTCGGCAGCACCGGTGGGATCGAGATTCCCGCTTCGGCGCTGACCTCGGTTGACGGTGCGCCTGCGGTCTGGGTTGTCGACGCCACCAGCAACACGGTGGCGCTGCGTCCTGTCGATGTAACGCGCTTTGCGCCTGCCACCGTCAACATCGCCTTTGGCCTTGAGGTTGGAGAGCGGATCGTCACCGCCGGGGTGCAGGCCTTGCGCCCCGGTCAGGAAGTCCGTCTGCTTGGGGACGGTTCATGATCGGTCCGAACCTTTCGGCGTGGGCGACACGCAGCAGGACACTGACGATCTATTTCATGCTGGTCTCGGTCATCGCGGGTGTCCTTGCCTATGTGAACCTTGGACGGGACGAAGACCCGTCCTTTACGACCAAGACCATGCTGGTCACGGCTGTCTGGCCGGGTGGCACGATCGAGGAAACGCAGCGCCAGTTGACCGACCGGCTTGAGCGCAAGCTGGAAGAGACAACCGGTCTTGATACGGTGCGTTCGATCACCCGGCCGGGGATCGTGACGATCTATGTCGATCTGGAAGAGTCCTTCCCGCCAGAGCGGGTGCCCGCAGCCTGGCAACAGGTGCGCAACAGCATCGGCGACATTCGCCATACCCTGCCGCAAGGAACGCTTGGCCCCTTCTTCAATGACGATTTCGGCGATGTGTTCGGCATCATCTACGGCTTTACCTCAGCCGGATTCTCGGACCGAGAGCTGCGCGACTATGTCGATTTCGCGCGCACCCGCCTGCTGAGCGAGGTGGACGGAATCGGCAAGATCGAGTTCATCGGCGTGCAGAATGAAGCCGTGTTCATCGAATTCCAGGCCGACCGTGTGGCCGCCATGGGCCTTGACTACGGCCAGGTCTTTCAGGCCATCGCGGCGCAGAACCAGGTGCGGCCTTCGGGGGTCATCAATTCGGGCCAGGAAAATCTGGTCCTGCGGGTATCGGGCGCTTTCGAGACCGAGAATGACATCCTTGAGGTGTCGCTGATCGCCGATGGCCGCGCGATCCGGCTTGGTGACATCGCGACGGTCCGGCGCGGCTTTGTCGATCCGCCGCAGCCCCTGCTGCACGTCGACGGCAAGCGCGGCATCGCCCTTGGCATCTCGATGCGCGAGGGCGGCGACATTCTTGAACTTGGTGCGGAGATTGACCGCGCCATGGCCGGGATCATCGCCGATCTCCCGATCGGGATCGAGCCACACCTCGTGTCGAACCAGCCGACCGTGGTCGATGCGGCCATCGGGGATTTCACGTCATCGCTGTACCAGGCGATCGGGATCATTCTGGACATCAGCTTTGTCTCGCTTGGCTTCCGGCCGGGCGCGGTCGTGGCCATTGCCATTCCCGTCACGATGGCCATTGCGTTCCTTGCGATGGAGATCGCGGGCATCGACCTGCAGCGCATCTCGCTTGGGGCGCTGATCATCGCGCTTGGCCTTCTGGTGGACGACGCCATGACCACGACCGATGCGATCATGCGGCGGCTTGCCGTGGGTGAAAGCGTCCAGACCGGGGCGGCCTATGCCTACCGCCGACTTGCAGCGCCCATGCTGACGGGAACCCTGATCACCATTGCGGGCTTTGTGCCGATCGGCTTTGCCGCAAGTGCGACCGGCGAATACACCATATCGCTGTTCCAGGTGGTGGCGATTGCGTTGTGCGCTTCCTGGGTGGTGGCGGTCGTATTCACCCCGGTCGTCGCCGGCATGATCCTGAAGGCACCTGCGGCAGGTATTTCGGACGAACCCGGGCGCTTCCTCAAGCTGTTCGGCCGGGTGCTGAACGTGGCGATCAGCTGGCGCTGGGTGACCATCGGGGTCACCGGCGCACTGTTCGTGGTGGCCCTGCTTGCTGCCCCGCTGATCAACCGGCAGTTCTTTCCGCCGTCGGACCGGACCGAGTTGATCGTCGATTTCCAGCTGCCAAGATCAAGCTCGATCTTTGCCAGCGAAGCCGCCGTTTCCCGCGTCGAGGCCTGGCTGAAGGACAGCGACGACGTTGACTTCTGGACCAGCTACATTGGCCGCAACGTCATCCGTTTCTATCTGCCGCTGGATATCCTGCCGCCAAGCGACCATCACAGCCAGATCGTCGTGATGGCCAAGGACATCGAGGCACGGATCCGGTTGCAAGCCTCGCTTGACGCCTTCCTGGTCGAGAACTTCCCCGAGGCCGTGGTGCGCGTCAGCCCGCTTGAATTGGGGCCGCCGGTCGGATGGCCGCTGCAATACCGCCTCAGCGGGCCCGACATCGAGGTTCTGCGCAGCCAGGCCGCGCGTCTGGCCGAGGTGGTTGCGTCAGACCCGGGTGCCCGTCGGGTGCACTTCGACTGGATCGAGCCTGCACGCCAGTTGAAGATCGATATCAATCAGGATCAGGCGCGGCGGCTGGGACTGACCAGCGCCCAGCTTGCCAATGTGCTGAACACCGCGATCTCGGGAACGACGGTCACTCAGCTGCGCGATGACATCTACCTTGTCAACGTGATCGCCCGCGCCGAAGCGCAGGATCGGGTATCACTGGATGGCCTATCCACGCTGCAGGTGCCGGTGCCCGGTGGTCGGACGGTGGCGCTCAGCTCGTTCGCGACGTTCAGCTATACGCAAGAGCAGCCCTTGATCTGGCGCCGCGACCGGGTGCCGACGTTGACAGTGCTTGCCGATGTCGCACCGGGGCTTTTGCCCGAAACGGTAGTGGCCTCGCTTGACAAGGACATCGCCGCCCTGAATGCGACGCTGCCCTTTGGCTATGAGATTGCCTTGGGTGGCACGGCCGAAACCTCGGCAGACAGTCAGGCCTCGGTGTTTGCAGTCCTGCCCCTGATGGCGTTCCTGATGCTGACATTGCTGATGATCCAGTTGCAGAACTTTCGCACGGTCGGGATCGTCGTGGTGTTGCTGCCGCTTGGGTTGATCGGGGTGGTCGGCGCGCTGTTGCTGTTCGGCCGGCCTTTGGGCTTTGTTGCCATTCTGGGCATCCTTGCGCTGATCGGAATGATTGCGAAGAACTCGGTCATCCTCATCACGCAGATCAAGGATGAGCGGGCCGCCGGGCTGACTGTGCGCGAAGCGGCCGTCTCGGCCGCGATGAACCGGCTGCGACCTTTGATGCTGACGGCGCTTTCAACCGTGCTGGGCCTGTTGCCGATTGCGCCCACCCTGTTCTGGGGGCCGATGGCCTTTGCGATCATGGGCGGGCTTCTGGTCGCAACGGTGCTGACGCTGATCGTGCTGCCCGTGCTTTATGTCACGCTGTTCCGCGACGGGCCGGATACGGGCGGACCCGATGCAGCCATGACGGACGGCAACCCGGCGATGCAACAGGACCCGATGGCGAATGACGCATGACAGTGACTCGGCACAACCCCCAGCGGACGCGCCGCTGCCCTGGACAGGCGTAGCCGACAAACCCAGCTACTACCGGCTTTTCGTGGCCTATGTCCTGGCGCTGCTGGCCACGGGTGTCGTGACTGTGGCGCTGGCACTGCTGGCCTACGACCTGGCGGGAGAGGAATCCGGCGCGGTTCTGGGCACGGCCCTGTCGCTCAAGATGCTGGCCTACATCGTCGCGGCACCCTTTGTCGGCGCGATCCTGCTGCATGTGCCAAGCAAACCGCTTCTGATCGCGCTGGACCTGTTGCGCGCGGGAAGCCTGCTGCTTTTGCCGTTTGTCTCTGAAACCTGGCAGGTGTTTGTCCTGGTCTTTGTCTTCGCGCTGGCCTCGGCCGTCTTCACGCTGGCTTACCAGACCGTTGTGCCCTACCTGCTTGCAAACCAGAAGGACTATACCCAGTCGCTGGCCCGGTCGCGGATCGCGAGCGAGCTTGAATCGTCAATCAGCCCGATGCTTGCCGCAGGGCTGCTGCTGGTCTTCGCCTCACGCGGGGTCTTCATGGTGACGGCGGTGGCTTTCCTGTTGTCCGCCTGGCTGATCAGCAGGATGCATATACCCGCGCTAAAGACCCGACGCCCCGAGCGGGTCGTGACCGGATTTCTGCGCGGCCCGCGCCTGTTCATGGCCATACCCGACCTGCGCGGGCTGATCGCGCTGGACATTGCCGTCGCCTGCGCCACCGCCATGGTGATGGTGAACACGGTGGTGATCGTGCAGGGCGAATTCGGTCTGGACCGCAGGGCCAGCCTGATCGCCTTTGCCGTCTTCGGCCTTGGCTCGATCCTTGGGGCCGTTGCGATAACCCCTGCCCTGCGGTTGTTTTCCGAACGTGCCGTGATGCTTGGCGGGGCGGTCCTGCTGACGCTGGGCCTTTTCGCAGGGACGCTCTTGTCCACGCAGTATGGCTTGCTTGTCACCTGGTTTGTCATCGGTTTTGGGTCGGCACTTGCCCTTACGCCTGCGACCTTTCTGATCCGTCGCATCGCGCCACCAAGCGACCTTCAATATCTCTTTGCCGCACAGCTTTCACTGACCAGTGCCAGCCTTCTGGTGGCCTATTCGGCTGCGGGCTGGCTTGATGCGACGGCCGGAATGGTCTGGGCCTTTGCCATCCTTGGCGCGATTGCGCTGGCGTCCACGCTGGCCGCAGCACGGCTTTGGCCGGTATCGCGCAATCCGGGTCCTGCCAGCTAAACCGACAATCCAGGCCGGAACGCTAATCGGCGATCGGGCGCAGCGTCACCACCGCGACCCCCGCCGCGGCCTCGACGGACGCCTCGAAAACACTTGTTGTCCGCTCTGCATCGCGCAACATTGTCACCCCGACGCGGTCAAGCCCCTGGATGTAGGCAATCATCGCGGGTGAGGTTGCCACGGCAAAATGATTGAGCGGATCATCCGCACCTTGAACGTCACTGAGGTCAATCACCACCACGCCGGGAAGGGCCGCCACGCTGCTGGTATCTGCGATGGACCCCAGACGCTCCGACTGGCCGCGCAGAAGGCCGGACACCCGCAGCGCGCGGTCCCGCCCCGAGACGGTGACATAGATCGGCAGGTCTTGCGGAGCGAGGGCCAGAACCTCCTGACGGAACAGTTCCGGGTCAAGGTCGGGGGCAATAAGCAGCACGGCACGAATGTGGCCCAGCACTGTGTCCGAGCCGCGGATGGCGATCTGCCGCAAGGTTTCAAGAACCACAACCGTGCCCATGGAGTGTCCGACCACGACCACACCCTCGGCATTGCTGCGCGCCAGCAGCCGCAAGACCCGTTCCAGCCCATCGCGTGCGAAAAGGGCGCTTTCGAGGTCGAAGCCATAGGCAAAGACATTCGCCGCCGATGGCCAGGAATACGAGACCGACACACCGGGCGATTTGAAATCATGCGCCATCTGGGCCTGCCGATAGACACCCTCGGCAAAGTTGGTGTTGAACCCGTGGACAAACAGGGTCACCTCACGGTCGCCGGGCCGACGCTTGGCCAGTCGGGCGTTCAGCGCGCTCAGAAACGCCTGTTCGTCTGCGATCTGCTTGGCAGAGGTGGTCAGGAAATCCGTTTTCGGATCGGCCTGTCCTGCGCGGGGGAAGGTGACTGTTCCCGGAGTGCGATCCGGAGGCACCGACACTTCAAGCACGCCCCAGCGCACGGTGTCAGACCGGGCACGCGCGGCAAATGTCTCGGTTTGCGATGCCCCACGCGTTGTGGCGACAAGGATTTCAACCTTGCTGCCCGTCCCCGCCGCCTCGGGATCAAGCTTGATCGTGCCGCGCGGCGCGCAGCCCGTCAGCAGAACGCAGATCGCAAGCGCAAGAAAGCAAGGGCCACTGATCAAGCGGCTGAACGCGCTGCCACCTTGATTGCGGCCATGGAATGACACGTCCAAACCCCCGAGCGAAGCAGGTAAAGCTGCATTGCAACACTACCTGTCTCTGCCTGCGCTGAGAAGCCCACCCGCGCAACAGGCCGCGACCGGCACTCGATCAGAGTGCCGGTCGCGAACCCGGCCTACAGCGCTGCGAGGACTCGCGCCCAGGACCGGATGCCCTTGTGAAAGCTTTTGAGCTCATACTTTTCGTTCGGGCTGTGGATGCGGTCGTCGCTCAGGCCGAAACCGGCCATCACGACATCCATCCCCATCCGCTCCTTGATCATCGTGGTGACCGGGATCGACCCGCCCCCGCCGATGAAGGCCGCCTCTTTGCCCCATTCGTCGGTCAGGGCCGCTTGCGTTTTCTGGAACACGGGCGCCGAGGTGTCGAAGGCAACCGCACGACCCGAGCCATGTTCCAGGAACTCCACCCGGCAGTCAGCCGGGACGCGCGCCTTCACGAAGTCGCGGAACGCGGCGCGCACCTTGTGGGGGTCCTGATCAAACACCAGCCGGAACGAGATCTTGGCCGAGGCCATTGCCGGGATCACGGTCTTGAACCCGGCGCCCTGATAGCCGCCACCCATGCCGTTGACTTCGCAGGTCGGGCGCGACCAGACCATTTCCAGTGTCGAGCGACCCTTTTCGCCCGCCGGAACCGACAGGCCGATCTCGCCAAGGAAGGCTTCGGTGGTAAAGCCCAGCTTACCCCAGCCGTCCAGCAGCGCCTGCGAAGGTTCGGGCACGCCGTCGTAGAAGCCGGGAATGGTGATCCTGCCCTCCGCATCGCGCAGGTCGGCGATGATCCGGGCCAGCACATGGTTCGGGTTGGCAGCGGCCGAGCCATAGAAGCCGGAATGCAGGTCGCGGTCCGAGGCGTGGATGATGATTTCTTCGCCGCACAACCCGCGCAGCGAGGTGGTGATTGCGGGCGTGTCCTTGTCCCACATGTTGGTGTCACAGATCAGGGCCGCATCGGCCATGAGTTCCGCCTTGTTGGCGTCAAGGAAGGGCGGCAGGTTCGCACCCCCGGATTCCTCTTCTCGGCAGCTTGCCCGTCACCGTCTTCCAGGCGCGGCAGGCCTCGACAAAGGTCATGAGCTGGCCCTTGTCGTCAGCCGCCCCACGCGCGACGATGAACTTTGACCCGTCTGCCCGCGTCTGGACAACCGGATCGAAGGGGTCCTTTTCCCACAGCTCCAGCGGGTCAACCGGCTGCACGTCGTAATGTCCGTAGAACAGCACCGACGTGCCCGTCGCCGCACGGTCATGGCCCACCACCATCGGGTGCCCTGCGGTGTCGCGCACCGAGGCGTCAAACCCGATCGAGGTCAGGTCGTTTGCATGCCATTCAGCGCAGGCGCGCGTTTCGCCGGCATAGGCCGGATCGGTCGAGATCGACTTCAGCCGGATCGTTTCGAACAGGCGCGCAACGGCGTTGTCGATGTCGGCGTCGATCTGGGCCAGGACTTTGTCGAGATCACTCATGTTTCGGTCTCCTCCGGGGGCATTTGGCAGATTCGATGTCTTAGCATCAAACTATATCCGCCTTTGTGAAAGTCATCAGAAAGGCCAGATCATCGGCACCAGACCGACCGCCACCACAAAGTAGAACGCGGTCAGCGGCAGGCCAAGGGGCCAGTAGTCGCCAAAACGGTAACCGGCGGGTCCCATCACCATCGTGTTCGATGTTGTCGAAACCGGGGTCAGGAACGAGGCCGAGGTCGCCACGCTCAGCGCCATCAGCACGGGCACGGGCGACACACCAAAAGACGAAGCGGCCGACACGGTGATCGGCAGCAGGATCATCGTGGTGGCGGTGTTGGACAGGACGGCCCCCATGCCCGCCGCCAGCAGAAAGATCAGCGACAGAAGCAGGCGAGGGGAACCTGCCCCCACAGCGTCCACCACAGTGTCAGCAATCAGTTGCGCCGCGCCCGTCTGGACAAGGGCCGTTGACAGCGGGAACATGGCCGCGATCAGCACCACCGTCGTCCAGTTCACCGATCGGAACGCTTCGTCCACGGTCAGCTTGCCCAGCACAAGGATCGCCCCGGCGGCCAGCACCGTCGCGACAGCGGGTGCCAGCACGCCCGAGGCGATGGCCGCGACCATGACCAGGACGATCACCAGCATGGTTCTTGCCCCTGCCCCCAGCGGCACCAGTTGACGGCGGACCATGTCGGGACGGTCAACGATAAGCACGCCGTCCTGCTTTTCATGCCGCCGCAGCGCGGACCATGTGCCCTGGATCAGAAGCTGGTCGCCCGCCTCAAGGGCAACATTTCCGACCAGATCATCGCCCTGACGCTGAATGGCCAGGATGACAAGGTCACCGGCCTGCGTGACCATGCCGGGAAAGACCTGCGTCCCGATCAGGGTCGAGCGTTGGGGGATCACCGCCTCGGCCACGCCCGCCATGCGGTTGATCAGCTTGCCCTCTGCCTCTTCGCCCGAGATCGCGCGAACCTTCAGCGCATTTGCGGTCGCAAACTGACCGGCGGCCTCTTGCGCGCCACGCAGCACCACCCGATCCCCGGCCAGCATGGGGCCATGCAGGCGGGGCGTGCCCTCGGGGTCGCTGACCATCACCAGTCGAAGGTTCTCGGGCAGCGACAGTCCTCCCACCGGCATGCCGACCAGCGGCGAGGCGCGGTGCAGCGACAGCACGAAGACATCCTGCGCCATCCGGTACTGTTCGACCAGGGTCTTGGCATGGCGGCTGAGGTCTTGCGGCAGGCTTGGTGCGGCACGCTTTGGAATCAGACGCGGCCCAAGCAGCCGAACGATCAGGATGGTGCCCAAAAGCATCGGGACCCCTGCCAGTGCGAACTCGAAGAAGTTGAGCTCGCGCCCCCCGTAGGCACCGACGGCATCCGAGATCAGCACGTTCTTCGGGGCACCGGTCAGCGCCAGATGCGCCCCCGCACTGGACGCAAAGGCCATCGGCATGAGGAAGCTGGCAGGTTGCAGCCCAAGCCGGACCACCAGCAACATCACGACCGGCATCAGCGCACCGACTGCGCCACTCGCGTTCACAAGCGAGCATAGCAGCGCGACGGCGGTCATGCCGGCAAGCAGCAAACGGTCTGGCTTGCCTGCGACGATACGCTCGAACTGCAGACCGACCCAGGCGGTGATGCCGGTTGCCTCCAGCCCTGCCGTCACGATGAAAAGCGAGGCAACGAACATTACCACCGGGTCGCCGAATCCGGCAAGGGCCTGGTTCAGCGTCAGGATCCCCGCGAAGTACAGAGCCAGCGCGCTGCCCATCGCCACGACGACGAGGGGCAGCCTGTTCCAGATGAAAAGCGCGATCGTGACGGCCACGATCACGAAAAGCAGGCTGATGTCGCTCATCCGCCGTGCCGCAGGGTGGGGGGCATCAGAAGCTCCAGATCATCGGCACCAGGAACACGGCGATGATGAAGAACCAGATCAGCATTGGCAGGCCCAGCTTCCAGTAATCGGTGAACTTGTAGGCCCCGGGCTCCATCACCATCAGGTTGGTCGGGGTTGCCACCGGCGTCAGGAATGCCCCGGCACAGGCGATGCAGACGCACATCAACACCGGCTGCACCGAGATGCCCATCTGCTTGGCCGCCACGACCGCGATCGGGATGATGATAAGCGAGGTTGCCGTGTTGGAAATCACCTGCCCCATGATCGCCGCCAGCACGAACAACCCCGCCAGAAGGGCGTAGGGGCCGGCATCACCGACGACGTTCACAAGCCCGTCCGCCAGAAGCTGGGCAGCCCCGGTGACCTGCATTGCGGTGGAAAGGGGCGTCAAGGCTGCCACCAGGATCACCGTCGTCCAGCCGATCGAGCGATAGACCTGTTCGGTGCTGAGAACCCCGGAAATCAGGATGATCCCGGCAGCGATCAGACCGGCAACCGCGGGCGGCACAAGCCCCGTGGCCAGCAGCCCGACCATGATGGCAAGTGCGACAAGCACTGTCTTTGCGCCGGACCCCATGGGCACGGCTTGCCGGCGCACCAGATCGGGCGAATTGACCACCAGCACTTCGGCCTGATCAAGCCGCTGGTCCAGCGCGCTCCAGGTGCCTTGCAACAAGAGCGTGTCGCCCGCCGCCAGCGGGGTGCGCACGATAAGATCGCCGCTTTCGGTGACCATGCCGGGAAAGAAGGTTTGCCCGATCAACGGCGACCGCGGCGGGATCAGCACTTCGGCAAGACCGGAATCGCGATTGAACAACTGATCCGTGATGCCGCCCTCGGGCGGGTTGTCGCGGAAGGACAGGCCAAGCTCACCGGCAAGATCGGCCGCCTGATCGGCCGGGCCGCGGATCAGCAGAACGTCGCCCTCCTTGACTTCGCCGGTGCGGATAGGGTTGCCCTTGCCATCCTCGATGGTGACGAAGGTCAGCGCGCCTCGGTCGGTCTGTCCCATGGTGGCGCGTGCCCTGCCAATCAGCGACGACCCTTCGCGCACGCGAAACTGATGCACATCACTGGACAGCCGGTATTGTTCGACCAGCGTAAGCGCATGCTTGCTCAGGTCCGGGGGCAGCGACTTGCTGGTGCGGGTTGGCAAGAGAAGCCGAACCCCCCGGCCCCCGCGTTTTCGGACGCTTCGACGACCAGCACGTTGACCGGGCTTCCGGTCAGCAAAAGCAACGATCCGGCATGCGCACCGAACACCAGAGGCATCAGCATCTGCGACGGTGCCCGCCCCAGTCTGATCGCCATGACGACGACAACCGGGATCAGGGCCGCCACCGCACCGTTCACGCTGATCAGGGCTGCAAGGACGCCGACGAACCCCATCATGAGCACCATAAGCCGGGTGCGGCTTTCGCCGGCCTGACGGATCAGCAACTGCCCGGCCCAGGCCGTGACGCCCGCGACTTCCAGCCCTGCCGAAACGACAAACAGCGCGGCGATGAAGATCACCGCAGGATCACCAAATCCTGCAAGGCTTTGCTGAAGCGTCAGAATTCCGCTGGCCCAAAGCGCCATTGACGCACCGATGCAGACCGCAATCACCGGCAGCCTGTCCCAGGCAAACAGGACGACGATGGCGGCAATGATGGCAAAGACGATCCAGATGTCAGTCACGTTTGCGCCCCCTGACTGTTGCTTTGGGCAGTCTGCACAAGGCGCAGACCGTCTCTGTTTCAGCGTAACCCACAATGAACGACAGCAACAAGACGGAAACGATTGGCCGCATTCCGCGGCAACACCTGCGGCGTCATTCCGCAGACCCGGACCGCAGGCGCAGCATCCGCGCGCCCAGCTTGGCCAACCCCACCGCCAGCATGATCCGCAAGACATGGTGGGCGGTCACGTAGATCACGCTCATCTTCAGGCTGAGGGCAACAAGGCTCATTTCGGCCAGCCCGCCAGGGGCAAAGGCAAGGAACACCGCAGCCACCGGTTCGCCAACCAGGGCGTGCAGACCAAGCGCAAACGCAAGGGCGATGATCAAGGCTGCAATGCCGTTTCCTGCCGCCAGCAGCGCACCTTGCCGCAAGACTGCCGGGGCCGCCCCGGCAAAGCGCGCGCCAAGGCCGGTCCCGACCACGATCTGTGTCAGTGCGATAAGCCAGGCGGGCGGCACCCCTTTGACCAGGGCCAGCGCGTGTGCGGCGGCAGACAGCAGGATCGGCCCAGTGATGATCCAGCCGGGAAGGCGCAGAAAGCGCCCTGCAGCCACCCCCAGAAGCCCGCAGACGGCAAGAATCGCCACATCGCCGGGGCCGAGGGATGCCCCTGCCCCCACCATCTGCACGCCAGAGGCCGACCCGACAGCGTGCCCGGTCACCCCCCAGAAGATCACCGGCACCGCGACGATGGTTCCGATCAGGCGCAGGAACTGCAGGACCGTCAGCAAGGCCACATCTGCCCCCGCCTCTTCGCCAAGCTGGACGCTTTCGATCAGCCCGCCGGGAACCGCACCGTAAAACGCGGTCTGTGGATCAAGGCCGCCCTTTCGAAAGATCACGAACCCCACCGCGTGGGCGACCGGCACGAAGACGCACAGCGCCAGCAGCGACGGCCACCAGCCCGGCGCCTGCCCGGCAACCTCGGGCGTGAAAGCGCCGCCGATGGCCACCCCGATCACCGGGACAAAGCACATCCGCAATCGGGGCGGCAGGGTGATCGGGCGGCCAAAGGGCCGTGTTCCCGCAGCCGCCAGCACCCCGGTCACCACAAGCGACCCCAGAAGATAGCCAAGCGGCAGATGCAGCGCCTGCGCGATCACACCGCCGATGGTCCCAAGGATCAGCGTGATCAAAAGCGCCAAAGGGTCCGGGCCGAACAGCGACCGCAGCATCACCAGTGCGGCGGCTTCTGGTCGGGCGTCGGGGCGTCGCCTGCAGCCTCGCGATCCGCCTCACGCGCGGCCAGAAGGTGGGTCAGGCGGGTCAGGCGGTCGATTTCGGTCGCCTGAAGTGCCACGACATCGGACAGGTCCTCGACCGCGCGGGTCAGATGGGCGATCCGTTCCTCCAGCGTCTCGATCCGGTCCATGACACTCCTTCCAGGCGCGGGCCTTCCGGGCGCTTGCCGCCCTGTGCCCCATCCGATACACGGACGACGACCGAAAGCGAAGGGTCCGCACCCATGGCAAATGACAAACCCGCCCGCCGCCCCCGCGCCGAAACCCCCAAGGGGTTTCGCGACTACTTTGGCGCCGAAGTGATCGAGCGCAAGGCCATGCTGGACGCGATTGCGGGAGTCTACCACCGCTATGGCTTTGACCCGCTGGAGACAAGCGCGGTTGAGACGGTCGAGGCTTTGGGCAAGTTCCTTCCCGACGTGGACCGCCCGAACGAAGGCGTTTTCGCCTGGCAGGATGAGGATGCCGACTGGCTCGCCCTCCGCTACGACCTGACCGCCCCCCTTGCCCGGGTTGCGGCGCAGTACCGCAACGACCTGCCCTCGCCCTACCGCCGCTATGCGATGGGCCCGGTCTGGCGGAATGAAAAACCCGGTCCGGGGCGGTTCCGGCAGTTCTACCAGTGCGATGCGGATACGGTCGGGTCGGCTTCGGTGGCCGCCGATGCCGAGATGTGCGCAATGCTGGCGGATGCTCTTGAGGAAGTTGGGATCGACAAGGGCGACTACATTATCAAGGTGAACAACCGCAAGGTCCTGAACGGGGTGATGGAAGTCGCGGGACTTGCAGGTGACGACAAGGAAGCCGAACGCGGCATCGTCCTGCGCGCAATCGACAAGATCGACCGGCTGGGGCCGGAAGGTGTCCGGGCGCTGCTGGGTGAGGGCCGCAAGGACGAGAGCGGGGATTTCACCAAGGGCGCGGGGCTGTCGGCGGAGCAGATTAATGTGCTGATGAAGTTTGTTGGTTGGAAGGATTTGCTTGGCGCCGCAGTCGAAGTTTTCCAGCCAGCAATTCAAAGTGGGCGCGCTCATAATCCGGAGCAGCTAAACAGACTAGTTCTGTCGAAGCTTCGTGAGATCGTTGTAGGCTCGGACGTGGGCAATGACGGAGTCGATGAGCTCGAGCAGATTTCCTCTCTTCTCTCAGCCCAAGGCTACGGCCCCGACCGCATCGTCATCGACCCCGGCGTCGTCCGTGGCCTTGGCTACTACACCGGCCCGGTCTATGAGGCTGAACTCACGTTCCAGATCACCGACGAAAAGGGCCGCCCGCGCAACTTTGGCTCTGTCGCTGGCGGGGGCCGCTATGACGGCCTCGTCAAACGCTTCACTGGGCAGGACGTGCCCGCGACGGGGGTTTCCATCGGGGTCGACCGTCTTCTCGCAGCGCTTCGCGCAAAGGGGCGCGTCGGGGCGCAGGCGGCAGGGCCGGTTGTGGTCACGGTGATGGACCGCGACCGCATGGCCGATTACATGAGGTTCGTCGGGATGTTGCGGCAGGCAGACCTTGACCCAAGTGACCCCAGCAAAGGCAAAATCCGTGCCGAGGTTTATCTTGGCAACCCCAAGAACTTCGGCAACCAGCTCAAATATGCCGACAAACGCGGCTCTCCCATCGCCATCATTCAAGGCGGCAACGAGGCGGCCGAGGGCAAGGTCATCCTCAAGGACCTGATCCTTGGTGCGAAGATCGCCGAAAGTGCCACGCTGGAAGAATGGAAGGACCGCCCGGCGCAGGTTCTGGTGGACGAGGCCGATCTGGTCGCCGCCGTCCGCAAGATGCTGGGGCAATGACCCCCAAGCCCGCCATCCGCGCCGAGGGCGAGCGGCTTCTTGCCGCCTTCATCGCCGCCGGGGCGGTGCCGGTCGAGACCGACCTCTTGCAGCCCGCCGAGACCCTCCTGGACCTTTACGGCGAGGACATCCGCGCCCGGGCCTATGTCACCGACGACCCCATCCGGGGCGAGATGATGCTGCGGCCAGACTTTACCGTGCCGGTGGTGCAGGCCCACATGGCGCATGGGGCTGACCCGGCGCGCTATGCCTATCTGGGCGAGGTGTTTCGCAAGCAGGCCCGCGGATCCGGCCGGGCAAGCGAATACCTTCAGGTCGGCTATGAGGTCTTTGACCGAACCGCCCCCGAAGCCGCGGATGCCGAAGTTTTTGCCCTGTTCCGCGACCTGCTTGCAGGTCTTGGCCTGCGTCCGGTGACCGGCGACATCGGCATCCTGATGGCCGCCGTCCGGGGGCTGGAGACGACCGAAAGGCGCAAGGCGGCGCTGTTGCGGCATGTCTGGCGGCCAAAGCGGTTCAAGGCGCTGCTGGACCGGTTCGCAGGGCGCGCGCCCGTGCCGGTGGCGCGCCTGCGTCTGCTGGAGCGGTTGGCGACGGGGACGCCCGCGCAACTGATCGCCGAGGCGGGAACCTTCGTCGGCCTTCGCTCAGCCGAAGAAATCGCGGCCCGCGCCGAGGCCTTGGCAGCCGATGCCGAAACGCCGCCGATCCGGGCGACCGAGGCGGCGTTGCTGTATGACCTTCTGGCACTGGAGGCCCCGGCCGCGTCAGCCCTGAGCCACCTGCGCGGGATCACCCCGATGCTGCCGGCAATCGAGCCCGCCGTTGGCCGATTTGCCGCGCGGCTGGACGCACTGGCAGCGCGCGGGGTGGATGTGGCGACCCTGGCCTTCGAGGCAAGCCACGGGCGTACGGCGCTGGAATACTATGACGGCTTTGTCTTCAGCTTTCATGCCGAGGGTCTGCCGCCCGTCGCCTCGGGCGGGCGCTATGATGCGCTGACAAACGTGCTTGGAGCGGGGGCGTCGATCCCTGCCGTGGGTGGCGTGATCCGGCCAGAGCTGGTTGTGCAGGTCAGGGGGCGGTCATGATCCGGATCGGGGTGCCGTCCAAGGGGCGGCTGATGCAGGACTGTTTCGACTGGTTCGGCGCACGCGGCGTGGTGATGCGGCGCAGCGGGAATGACCGGGAGTATTCCGGCGTGGTCGACGGTTTCGACGGCATCGTGCCGGTCTTCCTGTCCGCCGGCGAGATTCCGAGGGAATTGGCGGCGGGACGGATCCACCTTGGGGTCACCGGATCGGATCTTGTTCACGAAACGCTGGCCGACGACGAGGTGGAAGAGCTGGCACGGCTGGGGTTCGGGCAGGCAGATCTGGTCATTGCCGTCCCGAACGTCTGGATCGACGTCGAGACGGTGGATGATCTTGATGGCGCAGCGGCGGGGTTCCGCGCGGCACACGGGTTCCGCCTTCGGATCGCGACCAAGTATCACCGGCTGGTCCGGGAATTCCTGACAGCCCATGGGGTGGCAGACTACAGCCTGGTGGACAGCTTGGGCGCGACCGAGGGAACGGTGATGAATGGCACCGCAGAGGCGATTGCGGACATCACGTCCTCGGGCGAGACGCTGCGGGCCAACCATCTTCGGGTGCTGTCGGATGGACTGATCCACGCCAGCGAGGCGGTCCTGTGGTCATCGCGCACAGCGGAATGGTCCAAGGAGGATCAGGCTGCGATGGGGCGATTGGCAGAGGTGCTGGGGGTGCGTCGGCAGTCCCGCTGAAGGCAAGGGGCGGCACAAGTCGCTTTCCCTTCAAGGTGCACGAAGAAATTCTGCATTTGATTCAGCAGATATGCTGAAGCTCAGATCATCGCGATCCTGCGGCAGGCCGATCTGCGCAAGGAAGCCCTTTGAAGAGCGTAGATCGTCCAACCCATCGCCGCGAGATGGCGGAAGATGTGGATGAGCAACTTTCCAAGGTTCAGACTTGCAGCCCAGCCAGGCACGCAGTCTTACCAGGCACTTGGACGCTTGTCGGCCTCTTCGGTTTCAAGAGCGGCGGCCAGCTGCATGGCAAACTTCGCCGAGGCAACCGGCAGCGTCCGGCCGCGCATCTGGCCGAGGATCAGATTGCCCATCGGCAGATCGCGCTGGCTGATCGGGCGCAGGACAAGCCGGGGGTCGTCGACCGGGCTTAGCCCGATCGGAATCTGAAAGCCGATGACGTTTTCCTGCAGGACATAGTGGCGGATCAACTCGAAGCTTTCGGTTTCCACCACGGGCGACACCTGCTGCGCCCCGCGCCGGGCGCCATAGTCCAGCAGATGGCGCACGCCATAGGTGCTGGAGGGGGCGATATGAGGCACGGCAAGGCAATCGCGCAGTCGCAGTTCGCGCCGTGTGGCCAGGGGATGATCGGCGCTCATCACGGCGCAGACTTGCTGGGGGATCGACACGATCACCTGAAAGTCGACAAGATAGACCGGCTCGAACACCAGGGCGAGGTCGCTGGCGTATTCGGCCAGCTCCTGTTCGGCGCGGGCACGGTCGCGCACGTTGACAGAGAAGGTGACGCCCGGATGCTGGCTGCGGTAACGGGCAATCTGCCGGGGCAGAAACCACGGCAAGAGCGCCTGCGAACAGGCGACAGAGACATGGCCCCGCCGTTCGCCGCTGAGGTCCGCGACCTGACCGCGCACGCGTGACAGGTCCGACAGGGTCGCGCGGTAGTGCTGCATCACCAGTTCGCCCGCCGGATTGAGCCGCACACCCGAGGGCAGGCGTTCAAACACCTCGCAGCCGAATTCCTCTTCGAACCGGTTGATCCGCCGGACCAGCGCCGAGGCGGTGATGTTCATGTCGTCCGCCGCCTTGCGGATGGATCCGGCCCGCGCTGCGGCCTCGATCATGCGCAGCGAATCCAGATGACGCATGGCCACTCCTGCCCTGGGTGGTGCGTTTTTTGCACCGGGTCAGTGCGAATATAGCATTTTATGGCATCGTTGGAAGCTGCCTTACTTCGCCCATGGGCGATGTGTGCTTGGGGGCAAAGATTCGGGTGATGGATGCGACGACCGCATTGATCCTGCGGGCGCTTGCGTTTCGGCCCATCCCCGACGGTCACCCACCGACG
Organism: Rhodobacterales bacterium; assembly: GCA_026400325.1. GTDB lineage: Bacteria > Pseudomonadota > Alphaproteobacteria > Rhodobacterales > Rhodobacteraceae > Tabrizicola. The sequence goes on along the minus strand of JAPLPF010000162.1, from coordinate 16,346 downwards.
AAAAGATCCGGGCTGGCATGATGCCACCCGCTATGCCCAGAACCCGCAGGAGATTCCGATGATCCGTTCCAACGTGACCCGCCGCTCGCTTTTGAAAACCGGCGCCGCCGGGCTTGCTGCCGCGACGCTGCCTCTCAACCTTGCGCGCGCCCAGACCCCCATCGTGCTGGGGGCGGTCTATGTCGGCCCGCGTGACGATTTCGGCTGGAACCAGGCGCATGCGCTGGCGATGGATGTGCTGAAACAGGTGCCGGGTGTCACCGTCATCGAGGAGGAGAAGGTGCCCGAAACCGATGCCGTCGCCCAGTCGATGGAATCGATGATCAATCTTGACGGCGCGAACCTGATCCTTGCCACCTCGTTCGGCTACTACAACCCCTTTGTCATTGATACGGCGAAGAAATACCCCAACGTCCAGTTCCGCCATGCTGCCCCCTTGTGGAACAAGGAGACCGATCCGATCAACGCGGGATCGTATTTCTGCTACCTCAATCAGGCGCATTTCGTGAACGGGGTGGCGGCGGGTCTGTCCAGCCCGACCGGCAAGATCGGCTTTGTCGCGGCCAAGCCGATCCCGTCGGTTCTCTCCAACATCAACTCGGTCCTTCTGGGCGCGCGGAGCGTGAATCCGGCGGCGGTGGTGCAGGTGATCTTCACCGGCGAATGGTCGATGCCCGTGCGTGAGGCCGAGGCCGCAAATGCGCTCCCGAAAGTGGTAATCGAGACGGCGGAATCGCGCGGCGTGAAAAGCTGTGGCCACAATGCCAGCCAGGCGGCCCTTGCCCCCAACGGATTCATCACCGGCGCGGAATACAAATGGGAGACGATCTACAAGCTTTACGCCGACGCGCTGGCCGCCGGCACCGAGGTTCCGAACTTTGTCGTGGGCGGATATCACAACGACATGATCCGCAACTCGGCTTATGGCGCGGGGGCGACACCCGAGGCGATTGCCGCCGCTGACGCCGCGATTGCCGGTCTGAAAGAGGGCAAGCCGATCTATGTCGGCCCGTTGAAGGACAACGCCGGCAATCTGGTCATCGAAGGCACGAAGGACAACTATGACCCGGTTCTGGACGGCATGAACTTCCTTCTGGAAGGCGTGCAGGGGTCGTTGACCTGACCGGCAGCGGGGGGGGGTGCCCGACCTGACGTCGCCGGGCGAACCGCCGCAGATAAAGCGCCAACCTCCCCCCTCGTGGTGGGGGGATGGGGGCGGGGGGGCGCGGTCGCGATGCGCAAGGCCCCCCTCCCCAACTGTCCCCCACAAGGGGGCGATCCACGTCGGGCGGCTGGCCCGACATGGCCGCCGCGAAAACAAAGGCCACCGCGATGACAATGGTTTCCACATCTGCCCCGACCACTGGGCTTTCCGCCACCGCCCTGCGGCGGATCGAGGCGCTGGTGATCCCGGTCGGTGCGCTGGTCGGGTCGGCGCTTGTCTTTTCGGTGTTCCTGCTGGTCTTGGGCAAATCGCCCCTGCAATTCTTCGGGCTGATCTGGACCGGCGGATTCGGGTCAGCCTTTTCGGTCCAGAACACGCTGCTGCGATCCGCCCCCTTGATCCTGACCGGGCTTGCCTTCGCCATCCCCGCGCGGATCGGACTGACGGTGATCGGGGCCGAGGGGGCGTTGGTCCTTGGCGGGTTCATGGCGGCGGCGGTGGCAATTCCGCTGGTCACCGGGGGCTGGGCACCCCAGATCGGACTGCCTCTGATGGCGCTGATGGCGATGCTTACGGGCGCGGCCTGGATCGGACTTGTCGGCTGGCTGCGGCATTATCGCGGGGTGAATGAGACCATCGCCTCGCTCCTTCTGTCCTACATCGCCATCGCCACGATGAACTTCTTTGTCGAAGGCCCGCTGCGCGACCCGGCGTCGGCCAACAAACCCTCGACCATGCCGATCGGAGAGCTTTACCGGGTCGGACCCATCCCCGGCACGACAGTGCATTGGGGGCTCGCGGCGGGGCTGGTGCTGGCGGTGGTGCTGCACATCCTGATGACGCGCACGACCTTTGGCTTCGCCGCGCGGATGACCGGCGGCAATGTGCGCGCGGCCCAGGCACAGGGGCTGCCGGTGGGGTTTCTGGTGGTCGGCTGTTGTGCCATCGCCGGGGCCTGCGCCGGTCTGGCCGGGTTTTTCGAGGTGGCTGCCGTGCATGGGCAGGCCAACGCCTCGCTGGTGGCTGGCTACGGCTTCACCGGCATTCTGGTGGCGTTCCTTGCCCGGCAGAACGCGCTGGCCATCGTGCCGGTCGCGATCCTCTTCGGAGCGCTTGCCGCCTCCGGTGGCCTGATCCAGCGCCGGATGGAGATGCCGGATGCCACGATACTGGTCCTGCAGGGGATCATCTTCGTGGTCCTTCTGACCTCGGAAACCCTTTACGGCCGGATCCCCTTTCTGCAGCCCCGCCGGACAGGAGACCGCACATGACCGGGGCAGAGCTTTTCATCGTCCTCTTTGCCATGATCGGCGGGGCGATCCGGGTGTCGACCCCGTTCATGTTCGTGGCGCTGGGGGAATGCCTGACCGAGAAGTCGGGCCGCATCAACCTTGGGCATGAGGGGAACCTCGTCCTTGGCGCGATGGTAGCCTACGCCGTGTCCTTCACCACCGGCAGTCCGTGGTTGGGGGTGCTTGCCGCAGGAGGGGCGGGGCTGATCCTTGGGGCGATGCACGGCTGGATCTGCGCCTTGCCGCGGGTCAATGACATTGCCGTGGGCATCGCTTTCATGTCCTTCGGCACCGGCCTTGCGTTCTTCTTCGGCAAACCGTTCATCCAGCCCTCGGCCCCCCGGCTTGAGGCGATCGGTCTGGGCGACTGGACGGGCAACCCGGCCATCGCGCAGGCGCTGCAGGTCAACCCCCTGTTCTTTGTCGGTGTCGCGCTGGCGGTGTTCCTGTCCTGGGCCTTTGCCAATACCCGCTGGGGCCTGATCCTGCGGATGACGGGCGACAGCGCCGCTTCAGCACGGGCCATGGGCGTCTCAATCGACCTTGTGCGCCTTCTGGCCACGGCGGCGGGCGGGTTTCTGGCCGGGATCGGCGGGGCGTTCCTGTCGCTTTACTACCCCGGCAGCTGGAATGAGGGACTGTCCTCGGGTCAGGGCCTGATGGCCGTGGCGCTGGTGATCTTCGCCCGCTGGGACCCGATCCGCTGCGTCTGGGCGGCGCTTCTGTTCGGGGCGGCGGGGGCGCTGGGGCCGTCGCTGCAATCCATCGGTATCAGCCAGGGCTACTACTTCTTCAACGCGGCCCCCTACATCCTGACGCTGTTCATCATGATCGCCTCGGCCCGGTCAAAGTCAGCCGCCAGCGATGCACCGGGCGAACTGTCCATCGTGAAGTGAGGGAACCCATGACCCATCTCGACGAACGTATCGCTGCAGCACAGGTGCCGGGGGCCAGAACAGTGGCTTCGGACCCCTACCCCTGGCCCTTTGACGGCGATTTCGGCCCGCACAACACCGCGCTGGTGGTGATCGACATGCAGACCGATTTCTGCGCGCCGGGCGGCTATGTCGACAGCATGGGCTATGACATCAGCCTGACCCGCGCGCCGATCAGGCCGATCCAGTCGGTCCTTTCTGCGATGCGGGCCAAGGGCTACCCGATCATCCACACGCGTGAGGGGCACAAGCCCGACCTTTCCGACCTGCCCGCGAACAAGCGCTGGCGGTCGCAGCGGATTGGCGCGGGGATCGGCGATCAGGGGCCGTGCGGGCGCATCCTCGTGCGGGGCGAGCCGGGGTGGGAGATCATCCCCGAACTGCAACCCGTCGCCGGTGAGGCGATCATCGACAAGCCCGGCAAGGGCACGTTCCTTGCGACCGACTTTGAACTCGTGCTGCGCATGAAAGGCATCCGCAACATCGTCTTTACCGGCGTCACCACGGATGTCTGCGTGCACACCACGATGCGCGATGCCAACGACCGGGGCTATGAGTGCCTGCTTCTGGAAGACTGCTGCGCAGCGACCAAGGTGGAAAACCATTTGGCCGCCATCGACATGATCAAGATGCAGGGCGGTGTCTTTGGTGCCGTCGCCACCTCCACCGCCTTTCTGGATGCCTTGCCATGACGCTTGCCGCGACGCTGCCCACGCCCCGCGCGCCCAGTCTGGAAACCGAAGGCATGTCCAAGATCTTCGGTCCTCTGGTGGCGCTTGACGATGTGTCGATCAGCGTCAAGGCCGGGTCCTTCCATGCGCTTCTGGGGGAAAACGGCGCGGGGAAATCGACGCTCGTCAAATGTATCATGGGCTTTTACCGCGCCGACAAGGGCAGGGTGCGGCTGAACGGGGCCGAGGTCAGCGTGGCCAGCCCGCGTGACGCGCGCAGCCTTGGCATCGGCATGGTCTATCAGCAGTTCACGCTGGTGCCCTGCCTGACCGCGGCGGAAAATCTCGTCATCTCTCGCGCCGATGCGCCTGCGATCATCGACTGGAAGCGCGAGCGGGAAAAGCTTGCCGCTTTCATGGACCGGATGCCGTTCCGGGTACCGCTGGACAAGCGGGTGTCTGCGCTTTCGGCCGGGGAAAAGCAGAAGCTGGAAATCCTGAAACTCCTTTACCTTGAACAGCGGTTCCTGATCCTTGACGAGCCGACCTCGGTCCTGACGCCGGGTGAGGCGGATGAGATGCTGGGCCTTCTGGGCGACATGGCACGAGCGGGCGAGGTGACCGTCCTGATGATCAGCCACAAGTTCCGCGAGGTGAAGGCGTTCTGCGACAGCTTTACCGTGCTGCGGCGCGGGCAGTTGACCGGCAGCGGCGACGCGCAAGGCGCCACCGTGGCCGAGATGAGCGCTATGATGATCGGCGACACCGAAATTCGGGAACGCGCGGCCCGCGCGCCGCGAAACGACAGCCAGACCGTGCTGGAGCTTGCAAGCCTTTACGCCGATGATGCCGAAGGGCGGCCCGCGATCCACGCCCTGAACCTAAAGGTCAAGGCCGGTGAGATCGTGGGCATCGCAGGTGTCTCCGGCAACGGTCAGTCGGCATTGGTCGAGGTGCTGTCCGGCCAGCGCCCCCTGACCGACGGGCGCATCTTCATCCATGCCAAGCCCTTTGAACCCAAACGCGCCGATTTCGACCGGTTCAAGGTGTTCGGCCTGCCCGAGGAACCCCTGAAGAACGCCGCCGTCCCCAGGATGAGCGTGGCCGAAAACATCGCTTTCCGGTCCTACGACAAGCCGCCGATCACCAGCCTGGGCTGGTGGCTGTCGCCCGGCCCGATGCGGAAGAAGGCCGAGGATCTGATCGCACGCTACCGCGTGAAGACCACCTCGCCCGACAGCCCGATCGAGGCTTTGTCGGGCGGCAACATCCAGCGCGCGATCCTGGCGCGGGAACTTTCGGGAGATGTCGATGTGCTGATCGTGGCCAACCCCTGTTTCGGCCTCGACTTCGCCTCGGTTGCCGAGATTCGCACCCAGATCATGGAACAGCGCAACAAGGGGGCGGCGGTGCTTCTGGTGTCCGAGGATCTGGATGAGGTGCTGGAACTGTCGGACCGCGTGGCGGTGATGTCGGGCGGGTCCGTCACCTATGTCGCCCCGATTGCCGAGACGGACCGTGCCACCATCGGCACCTACATGGCGGGGCATTGATCCATGCAGGTCACCGCCCGCCCCTATGCTTTCGCCCTTGATCCGGCCCGCGTGGCACTTGTCGTCATCGACATGCAGCGCGATTTCATCGAACCCGGCGGGTTCGGCGATAGCCTTGGCAATGACGTTGCGCGCCTGAAGGCCATCGTGCCCACCGTCGCCTCACTGATCGCGCTTTTCCGTCGGCACGCCCTGCCGATCATCCATACGCGGGAGGCGCACCAGCCCGACCTGTCCGATTGCCCGCCCGCCAAACGCCTGCGCGGCGCGCCGGGCCTGCGGATTGGAGATGCGGGGGCGATGGGTCGTATCCTGATCGCGGGGGAGCCGGGCAATGCCATCCTGCCGGAACTTGCCCCTCTGCCGGATGAGATTGCCATCGACAAACCCGGCAAGGGCATGTTCTGGGCCACCGGCCTGCATGAAAGGCTGCAAGCGATGGGCATCACCCAGCTGGTGTTCGCAGGCGTCACGACGGAGGTTTGCGTGCAAACCTCGATGCGCGAGGCGAATGACCGGGGCTATGACTGCCTGCTGATCGAGGATGCGACCGAAAGCTACTTTCCTGCCTTCAAGGCCGCCACGATCGAGATGATCGTCGCCCAGGGCGGCATCGTCGGCTGGGCCACGCCGCTTGCGTCCCTGGCTTCGGCGCTGGAGGCTGGCCATGGCTGAACCGGGGCGCTGGGCGGGGCGCAGCCCGACCAAGGACGTGATCCGCGCTGAAGTTTGGGGCCGGTTGGTCGCGGCCGGGGTCGGGATCGGACCGGTCCATGACATGATCCCCACCTTCGCCGGGGCCGACATGGCCGCCTGGCATCTGGCGCAGCATCCAGCCTGGGTGGCGGCAAAGGTGGTCAAGACCAACCCGGACCACGCCCAGACCCCGATCCGCATTCGCGCGCTTTATCAGGGCAAGGTGGTCTATACGCCGGTGCCGTACCTCACGGCCGAGTTTCCCTATCTGCGGCTTGATCCCGCGTTATTGACCGAACAAGGCATCAGTTTTGAGCTTGCATCGACCCCGCAGGGATTCATGCAACACGGCCAGCGGGTAGAGTTTGGGGACATCGCGCCGCTGGATTTCTGCGTCGTGGGCTCTGTCGCAGTCAGCCGGGCAGGCGGTCGCACCGGCAAGGGCGCAGGCTTTGCCGATCTGGAGACCGGCATCTTCCGCGCGCTGGGCCTTGTCACCGACGCCACACCCATGGCCACCACGGTCCATTCCGTGCAACTTGTGCCTGACGACGCCGTGGTGATCGAAGGGCATGACACGCCGCTGGATCTGATCGCAACCGAAGCAGGCCTGATCGAGACGCACTGCACCTTGTCCCGCCCCGGCGGCGTCGACTGGCCGCGCGTTCGGCCCGACCAGTTCGCCGCGATCCCCTTCCTTGCGGCCCTGCGCGACCGGATGATGGCGGAGAGCAGGCCATGACCCTGCCCGTCGATGACCCCGCCACCCTTGCCGAGGTGACAGAGGCCTTTCACCGCTATGAGGCGGCACTTCTGCGCCATGATGTGGCGGTGCTGGATGCGATGTTCCTGTCTTCGGACCGGACAGTGCGCTACGGCGTGGCCGAGGTGCAGCACGGGATCGAGGAGGTGCGCCGCTTTCGCGCGACGCAAAGTGCCTTTGACCGCAGTCTGTCGCACACGGTGATTACCAGCTTTGGCCGCGATGTGGCCGTCGCCTCCACCCTGTTCCATCGCCCGGACACCCCCGGCAAGACCGGGCGGCAGACGCAGACCTGGGTGCGCACCGGCGCTGGCTGGCAGATCGCCGCCGCGCATGTCAGCATGATGGATAGCAACCTGGTGGCTGGTCAAGCGCGACTTGCAAGGTAGGCCCGCCAGCCGCCGAAATCCGTGATCTCCTCGGCCCCCACCAAGGCATGGCCTTCGCACAGAAACCCGCTGACCTGGGTGCCATTGGCCAGGGTCACCTTGCCGATGCCAAGGGGTGCCGGAATGCGGACGACGAAGGCACCAAAGGCGGCGGCGGGCAGGGCCCAGACCTCTACCACCATGCCCGAACCGGCAAAGGCCGGGTCATGGATCAGACCCGGCTTCGGCGGCACGGTGCCCGGCAGGGCATAAAGGCGGTAGCCAGGGGCCGTCGTCGTCGTGGCCAGTTTCACGCCACCCGGACTGGTGAGTTCGTGGTTCAGCGGCATCCCCGTCAGATGCGCGCCCACCACGGCGATCTGAAGCCAGCCCTCCGGCACGGCAGACAGGGGCGCTGCAGGAACCATCGCGGCGCGGTCCTTGCCCATCCCGCAGCCTGCAGCCGCATGCATCGCCCCGGCAAAGGGGGCCAGTGCATCATCGCTGAACGCAGGACCGATCAGCGTGACCCCCGCTGGCAGGCCCGACGGCCCGAACCCGCACGGCACGGCAATGGCCGCCAGTCCCATCAGGTTGGCAAAGTTGGTATAGCGCCCGAACTGGCTGTTGCGCACGATCGGGTCGGCCAGCATGTCGGCCACCGTGCAGGTGGTCGGTGAGGTCGGCAGCATCAGCACATCGACCGCCTCCCAGACCGGTGCCACCTGCTGCCTGATCGCGTTCAGCCGGTAGAGGCCATTGAACGCTTCAACCGCCGTGCGCCCCTTGGCCCCACCGATGATCTTGCGAACCGTGGGGTCAAGGTCAGCCTCGTTGGAGGCGAAGAACCCCTCCACCGCCGCCAGACGTTCAGCCACCCAGGGGCCGTCATACAAAAGCGCCGCCGCCTCGCGGAACGGGGCATAGTCGAAGGGCATGATCGTGGCCCCCAGCGCCTGCGCCCGGGCGATGGCGGCATCATACAGCGCCTTAACCTCGGCATTGCCGAAGAACTCACGCTCGGCCCCGGCCAGCACACCGATCCGCAGGGTGCGTGGCAGGGCGGCGGGTGCGGCGGAGCGGGAGAAGGGGTCAGCGGGGTCAACCCCCTCCATCACCCGGCGCACGGCCACGCCATCTGCCACCGACCCGGCAAAGACCGTGACGACATCGACCGACCGGCAGGCGGGAACCACACCGGTATTGGGCACAAGGCCGGGGGTGGGCTTGATCCCCACAAGGTTGTTGAACATGGCCGGAACCCGGCCTGACCCGGCGGTATCGGTGCCAAGCGCAAAGCTGCAAAGCCCCGACGCCACTGCCACCGCCGACCCCGACGACGATCCGCCCGAAACATAGTCCGTGTTGAACACCGACCTCGGCGCGCCGTAAGGGCTGCGCGTGCCGTTCAGGCCCGTGGCGAACTGGTCAAGGTTGGTCTTGCCGATCACGATGGCCCCTGCCGCCCGCAGGCGCGCAACCACGGTCGCATCCGCAGTTGGCTGGTAGGCATAGGCCGGGCAGGCCGCCGTCGTGGGCAGGCCCGCCACATCGATATTGTCCTTGACGGCAAACGGAATGCCCCAAAGCGGCAGATCGCTCGGGCCCGCCATCACGGCACGGGCCGCCGCGCGCAGCGCATCGTCCGTGGTCGGGCAGATGAACACCGCCGGGTCCGCAGACGCATTGCGACGGAGGATCACCTCTTCCACCATCTCAAGCGGTGTCGTCCCGCCGTCATAGGCGGACTGCAGGGCTGCAAGGGTCAGCATCGGGGGCAGGTTCATGCGCTCTCCATCACCGCGGGGCTGTTGCCTGGGCAGACGTTGCCAGAATTGCGCGAAAGACGTCCGGCGCAACAGGAAATGCCACCGCCCTGCATTTGGACGGACCAGCCATAGTGGTGGCATCCTTGCGCACCGATGCCGCAGCCCCAAATCCGGACGTACCGCACAATAAAGCATCGCTCACTGTGCAAGACACGACCCGCAAGCTGCTTGGTATTGACGGTCATGGACCGTTTGTTAGCGTCGTCGTGCCAAGCTCAACGACAACGAATGTGGCCAGACACCTCCGGAAGCTACGGTCAGGAACTTGCATGGTGTTCAGTGTCCCAACCATCGACATCAGCCCCTATGTCACAGCGCGCCAATCGGCCGATCGGTCTTTCGTGGCGACTGCCGTCGATCAGGCCTGCGTCGACGTAGGCTTCATGCAGATCCTTGGCCACGGCATTGCCGCTGAAGTTCAGGCCGGACTTGCATCCGCTCTGGATGACTTCTTCGGGATGTCCCTGGCTGAGAAGGGGCAATACCGGGTCCCCGGTTCCAATCGTGGTTACAGCCCGCCCAAGAGCGAATCCCTGTCGCTCAGCCTTGGGGTTGAGGCAGCCAATCGGATGAATGATTTCTTCGAGGCCTACAACGTCGGGGTCGAGGCGCGGTCCTTCCCGCATCTTGACCTTGACGAAGCTGACTACGGCATCAACCTCTGGCCTGATGTGCCGGGGTTTCAGGACCGCGTCTCCCGCTATTTCCTTGAAGCCCAGCGGGTCGCGCGCACCCTGACGTCGATCTTCGCCGATGCGCTCGGGACCGAGCGGACCTATTTCGAAGCGATGACCGATCATTCCATCGATGTCCTGCGCCTGAACAACTACGCCCTGCCGCCGGGCACCGATGTCAGCCTTGATGGCGACCTGACCGGCATGAGCGAACATACCGACTTCGGGATCGTCACTGTCCTTTGGGCCGATCAGGTGGCGGGGTTGCAGGTGCTGGACAAGGCCGGAAAGTGGCATGACGTCATGCCGGCCGACGGGGCGCTGCTGGTCAACCTTGGCGATCTGACCGCACGCATCACCAACGACCGCTGGATGTCGACGCTGCACCGCGTCAAGCCGCCTTTGGTCGGCGGCACCATCCGCCGTCGCAGGTCCGCCGCGTTCTTCCATGACGGCAATGCCGATGCCGTCGTGGGGACACATCCCAGCCTTCTCGATCGGGGCGATGGGTTGGTCTATGAGCCGATCACGGTCAGGGATCACGTCGCAGCCAAACTTGCCGGCTCACGCCAGGGCCGAAAGAACCTTGCCAGCCTGCGAGAGGCTGAACGTGTTCTCGCGTCTAGTGGACGGCAGGGGTGAACTGCCCGGGCTTTCTGCTTCTCCACGGTGCCTGGGCGGGACATTCGGTCTGGGACTGCGCTGCCCCGCACTTGCGTGCGACGGGACATGTCGTCCTGGCCCCCGACCTGCCGGGCGGCAATCTGACAGGCGACATCGCCGTCGGGGTTGA
>JAPLPF010000162.1:0-5596 GCA_026400325.1 Rhodobacterales bacterium | reverse complement strand
TGCGGGCATGATGCAGCCCAGCGGCATGGATTTTCCCGAGGCATGCCGGATTGCAGCTGCTCCGCCAGCCCAGTTGACGTTGCCCGCAGCGCCCAATCCAGTCTGAGATCGACTCTGGCCCAACCGAGAGGACCAGAGATGAAGCGCAGCAGGTTCACCGAAGACCAGATCATCGGCATTCTGAAGGAGCACGAGGCCGGCGTTTCGATCGCCGATCTGTGCCGCAAGCACGGCGTCAGTGATGCGACAGTCTGCAAGTGGAAGGCCAAGTATGGCGGCATGGATGTCAGCGAGGCAAAGCGCCTGAAGGGGCTTGAGGATGAGAACGCCCGTCTGAAACGGCTGTTGGCCGATGCGATGCTGGACAATGTGGCGCTGAAGGAACTCTTGGGCGAAAAGTGGTGACGCCCGCCGAAAGGCGGCAAGCGGTCGCGCATCTGGCGACGGGCCACGGGATGAGCGAGCGGCCGCGGTGCCGCGTGATCGGCTGTTGCCGGATGACCATGCGCTATGAGGCGATCCGTCAGGACGATCCCGTGCTGCATGAGCGGCTGAAGAAGTAGGCCCGTGTCCGTCGATGGTTCGGCTACCGGCGGCTGCATGTGTTCCTGCGCCGCTAGGGGCTTGAGGTGAACCGCAAGCGCCTGTTCCGCATCTACCGCGAGGGGCGGCTGCCTATCCGTCGTCGCGGTGGCCGCAAACGGGCGATAGGGACGCAAGCTCCGATGGCGTTACCGCTGCTGCCGAACCAGCGTCGGTCGCTCGACTTCGTATCGGACCAGCCGACCGATGGCCGCCGATTCCGGGTGCTGACGGTGGTGGATGACGGCACGCGGGATTGCCTTGCCCTGATCGCCGGCACGTCCCTGTCCGGCGCAAGGGTGGCGCGGGAATGGGCGACCCTGTTCGAGGTCCGCCGCAAGCCGATGACGGTGGTCAGCGACAATGCCACCGCGTTCACCTCGAACGCCATCCTGCCAGCCCTTCAGCGTCGCTGGCAAGCGCAGCGTTGCCGACGATCCCCGTCATCTCTGGCCCGAAGTCGTCCGTGTTGTCAGGGAATGTTCCCCCGAGTGGGTCTTCCTCGAAAACGTTGCCGGTCACCTCACCCTCAGGCTCGAAACCATCCCTGCAAGACCTTTGGGGCATGGCCATGGCGTGGTCTCCGGGGGTCAGGTGCATCGTTCTGGTGCAATCAGATTCGCTCCATCCAGGAGTGCAATCAACAGAATACCAAGCAATAACATTACTTTAATCGAGTCATATCCAGATTCGCGCTTGATGAGCGAGCGCGAACATTCCGCACTGGCGGTCTGTCAGGCCAGGCTATCCCCGAAGCACAGCAGGCCGGACGGCCGGAAAGGCGGGGCATGTGTCCAGCCAGCTCGTTGCCGGTTGGACTTCATGCCGGGAAGACCTATCTGCCGATCATGGAAAACAGCACCCAAACCTCCGTTCTTTACAACGCCACCTGCCCGGTCTGCAACTTCGAGATCCAGCACTACGCCAAGTATGCCGGCGCAAAAGGCCTGCCGATCCGGTTCGACGATCTGAACTCGGACGCGCGCGACGGCTGGGGTCTGGATGCCGATACGGCGGCCCGGCGGCTTTATGTGCTGCACGAAGGGCAGCTGACCTCGGGGATTCCGGCCTTTCTTGTCCTTTGGGCGCAGATGCCGAGGTATCGCTGGCTTGAACGGGTCGTTGGATTGCCGGGGGTCCGGCAGGTTGCCTCGGTGGCTTATGACCATGTCCTTGCACCGGCGATCTACCGGTGGCACCTGCGCCGGTTGCGCAGGCAGGCGGCACCGGCAAATGACTGACAAGGACGCACGCCTTGCCGGCGGATGACAATGGCGCGGCCGTGCCGACCGGTCGCGCGGCGCGGCTCTTGCGGTTCGGCGGCATCGCTTCGGGGATTGCGGGTGGCGTGGCAGCTGGCGGCTTGCGGGCGCTGGCCAGCGGCAGGCGGCCCGATCTGGCGCAACTTCTTCTGACACCGGCCAACACCTTGCGGCTGACGGACGGGCTTTCGCACCTGCGCGGGGCGGCGCTGAAGCTGGGGCAGATGCTGTCGATGGACACCGGGCTGGTGCTGCCCGACGAGGTGACGGCGATCCTTGGCCGGATGCGCGATGACGCCCGCCACATGCCGCCAAAACAGCTGCAAACCGTGCTGAATGCCGAATGGGGGCCGGGCTGGTACGGCCGCTTTGCCCGCTTTGACGTGCGCCCCTTTGCGGCCGCGTCGATCGGGCAGGTGCATCGGGCGGTCACTCGCGACGGTCAGGACCTTGCGATCAAGGTGCAGTATCCGGGCGTGCGCGCCAGCATCGACAGTGACGTGGACAACGTGGCCACGCTGCTGCGTCTGCCGGGGCTTTTGCCGCGCGGGATGGACCTGTCGCCCCTTCTGGCCGAGGCCAAGCGCCAGTTGCACGCCGAGGCAGACTATCTGGCCGAAGTGCTGCATCTGGCGCGGTTCGGTGATCTGCTGGCGGGGTCCGACATGTTCGCCCTGCCCACGCTGCACGAAGCCCTGTGCACGCCGCAAGTGTTGGCGATGACCTTCATGGACAGCGCCCCGCTGGACAGTCTGGTCGATGCCCCGCAGACCGTGCGCGACCGGGTGGCCGCAGCCCTGATTGACCTTGTACTGCGCGAGTTGTTCGTGTTCGGCGCGATGCAGACCGACCCCAACCTTGCGAACTACCGCCATGACCCGAAGACCAACCGGATCGTCCTGCTGGATTTCGGCGCAGTCCAGCCCATCACTCCAGAGCTTGCCGCCGACTTTCGCGCCCTCGCCCGCGTTGCGCTTGACGGAGGTACGGCCAAGACGCGCGATGCCATGCTGCGCATCGGCTACTTCGGCCCGGATACTGCCCCGCATCATCAAGACCTCATCCAGTCGATGTTCACCGCAGCGATGGCCCCCTTGCGGCAGGAGACACCCTTCGACTTTGGCCGCAGCGATCTTCTGGAGCGTCTGCGCGACATGGGCCTTGTCCTTGGCAATGACCGCGAGCTTGCGCATGTCCCGCCCGCCGCCACGCTGTTCTTGCACCGCAAGATCGGTGGCATGTATCTGATGGCGGCGAAACTTCGGGCGCGTGTCGCCCTGCGCCCGATGATCGAGGCCTATTGCAGTGATCCGCTTTCGCCGCGTTGAAACTCAACCGGCGGGCATCACCTTTCCTGCCAGCAACACCTTGATGGACCCTATGACAGACTGGACCCCGACCCGCGCCGAGGGCGAAAAGATCCTAACTGCTTTCGCGCCCCGCATGGGGCGGCGCTATGCAAATGGCCGCAACACCGACCACGGTCCGGGCGCGCATCAGCCCGGCGGCCATGGGGCGGTGTCGGTGCTGTCGCCCTATATCCGGCGCCGGTTGGTGCTGGAATCCGATGCCGTGGCGGCGGCTCTAGCGGCTCACGGGCAAGAGGATGCCGAGAAGTTCGTGCAAGAGGTGATCTGGCGCGGCTATTTCAAGGGCTGGCTCGAACGCCGCCCGCAGGTCTGGGACAGCTACCGCACCGGGCTGGAGGGCGACTTTGCCGCGCTTGACCGCGACCGCCGCCTGCGCCGCGACGTCGACCGCGCGGTGAATGGCCAGACCGGGCTGGAGTGTTTCGACGCATGGGCCACCGAACTGGTCGACACGGGCTATCTGCACAACCACGCGCGGATGTGGTTCGCGTCAATCTGGATCTTCACGCTGGGGTTGCCGTGGCGGCTGGGGGCGGATTTCTTTTACCGACACCTGATGGATGGCGACGCCGCATCGAACACCCTTGGCTGGCGCTGGGTGGCTGGCCTGCACACGCGGGGCAAGCCCTATCCCGCCGACGCGCAGAACATCACAGCCTTCACCGCCGGACGCTTTGCCCCACGCCAAAGCGATCTGGCCGAGGTGACCCAAGGCCTTGAGGCGACCGAGCCGGAAGGTCTGCCAACGGCTCTGCCCCTGCGCCCGATCACCGCGCCGCAACCGGGCCGCCCAACCGCCCTTCTGATCACCGATGAGGATTGCCGGGTCGAGGATTTCGATCTTGCTGCCCTTGACATCCGCGCGGCTTCCACGCTAGCGGCAAGCCACCTGCGATCGCCTCTGCCGGTGTCCGATCTGGTGCTGCGGTTCGAGGCCGGCGCGCTGGCCGATGCCGCCTTGCGGTCTGGCTTCACCGCAACCCCGATGCGCGCGGATGATCCTGGCAGTCTCGCCAAATGGGCCGCAAACGCCGGGGCCACGCAGATTGCAACGCCCTACGTCACCCGTGGTCCGCTGCGCGACTGGCTGGACCAGGCGGCGCCGTCCCTTGCCAAGGCAGGCATCGCCTTTTGCGAATGGCGGCGCGACTGGGACGCGGCGATCTGGCCCCATGCGACGGCCGGGTTCTTCAAGGTCCGGCAGAACATCCCGCGCATTCTGGAACAGGCCTTGCCCGCATGACGCAGCCCCGCACTCTTTTGGCCGATCCGCGCATCGCCCGGCTGATCACGCTGATCCGGGCGACCCTTTACCCAGCCCCTGGAATGGGGCGCATCGCCTTGGCGCTTGGCCTTGGGGCGCTGTGCCATGCGCTTTTCGCGGCGGGCGTGCTGGCGATGATCGTGGCGATGTTCTTTGGCCTGAGCGAAAGCCTTGGCACCGTGCCCTGGCCAATGGCGGCCTTGGCCAACGGGCTGCTGATCGTGCAGTTTCCGCTGGCCCATTCGCTGCTTCTGACCGGCCCCGGCGGACGGCTGCTCTCCCGGCTGATCCCCGGCCCCCATGGTGCCACGCTGGCCACCACCACCTATGCCATCATCGCCTCGGCCCAGCTTCTGGCGCTGTTCGCGCTGTGGACACCCTCGGGCATCGTCTGGTGGCGGGCGGAGGGGGCGGTGTTCTGGGCGGTGACCGCCGCCTATGCCACAAGCTGGCTGATCCTGCTGAAAGCCAGCTTCGACGCCGGGGCCGAGGTGCAATCGGGTGCCCTTGGCTGGATGTCGCTTCTGGCGCGCATCCGGCCGGTGTTTCCCGACATGCCGACCCAAGGCCTGTTCCGCCTGATCCGTCAGCCGATCTATGTGGCCTTTGCCCTGACGCTGTGGACCGTGCCGGTCTGGACGCCGGACCAGCTGGCGCTTGCCGTCAGCTTCACCGCCTATTGCCTTCTGGCCCCGCGCCTGAAGGAACGCCGCTTTGCCCGGCGCTACGGGGACCGCTTCGATCAGTATCGCGCCGAAGTGCCGTATGCCCTGCCCCGCTTGCCCATGGACCGCCACGATGCGCAATGACCTGACGATCTACGACCGCGTCGCCGATCGCTGGTGGTCGGACGACATCCGCTGGGTCCGCACGCTGAAGAACCTTGTGCCGGGGCGGCTGGCCTGGTTTGACGCCCGGATCGACTGGCACGGCAAGGCGGTGCTGGACCTTGGCTGCGCTGGCGGCTTCATGGCCGAGGCGCTTGCGCAGTGGGGCGCTGACGTCACGGGCATCGACCCCGCCCGTGACGCGATCGACGCCGCCCGCGCCCATGCCCGGACGAGTGGCCTGCGGATCGGCTATGACGTGGGCGTGGGCGAGGCCCTGCCCTACAAGGA
>JAPLPF010000155.1 GCA_026400325.1 Rhodobacterales bacterium | reverse complement strand
GGGGCGGGCTCCAGGCGGCAAGGCCGATCGGTATCTGCCCGGTATCACCCATGGCCTGGGCAAAGTTGCGCAGGAAGAAGATGCCGAAACCCGCCAGCATGGCATAAAGCACCATCTTGCCGGTGCCCCCGAACCGCACATGGCGCATGGTAAAGCCCGCCGCAATCAGCACCATGGCGACCATCAGCAGCGGCTGCGCCAGTTCCATCTGGAACCAAAGCCGGTAGGCCTGGGCCGAGAATCCCGCGCGTTCGAGGTCGGCGATATAGGCCGGCAGGTCCCAGAACGGGATGGCGCTTGGCGTGCCAAAACTGTCACGGATCCGCTCGGCCGTCAGATCTGACGGCAGGGCAACCGGCCCGCTTTCGCTTGTGGCGGTAAGTTCGGGGTTGGTCGCGGTCAGGTCCCAGCGCTTGGTGCCCGTCATTCTCCACGCGCCGTCGGCAAGTTCGGCCGACTCGGCCTCGATCCGCGAGGACGGAAGGCCGGTCGCATCAAAGCTGACGAAGGTCACCCCGAACAGCCGCGTTCCATCCAGATTTGCCCGCGCTGCCTGGATCACCGTCTGGCCCTCGGCCCCGCCCTGACGCAGCCAAAGCCCGGTATCGGCCACCGACAGCACCGAATCGCTGCCCTGCGAGAGTTCGACCCGTCTTTCATCATAGGCCCGGGAGGTGGCCGCAACGAGGGGGTTGAAAAGCCCCACTGTCAGGGCCCCCAAAGCCACGGCCACCAGACGGAGCGCCACAAGGAAGCGCATTCCCGATCTTCCTGCCGCCCGTACGACCACAAGCGCGGACGACCGCGCCAGACCCAGAAACAGCGCGATTGCCCCCATGATCATGATCAGCGGCATGATGCGATACAGTGTTTCGGGAACGTTCATCAGCGACATCTGCGCCGCTTCGGCAAGGCCGATGTCTGCGCCAGAGAAGCGGCGCAGCTGTTCGATCATGTCCACCAGCATCAGGATGGCAAAGAAGATCAGGAAGACCCGGCCGACCATGCCCAGAAACCGGCGTGCGATGTAAAGGCTCAGCGTCATGCGTCCACCCGTTGCAGCCGCCGTGGCCTCTGGCTCCACCACAAGAGCCCGGCGCTTGTCACCACCCCGATCACAGGTGCCAGGTAAAGCGCGGGCCACGCTGTCGCGGACCGCCCGGCAATGCCTCCCGACCAGGTCCAGACCATCTGCACCGCGATCAGAAGCACCACGGCCAGCCCCATCTGCCGCCAAAGCCCGAAGCGGGAGAACGCGCCTTGCAGCAGCGCCGACACCCCGATCAGGGCAGCCGCGACCGCCAGCATGGGCGAGGCCAGTCGCGAATGACCCTCTTCAAGGATCTGTGCCCGTGCCGCCCCGGTCGCCGCCATCAGGGCGTCGTCCGGCCACAAGAGCGTGCGTGTCGGCAACGCGTCAAGCGACACACCGCTGCCGCCGCCCACATTGACAAGGCCTGCAAGGTCCAGCGTGAAATCGGCAAAACGGGTAATGGACATGCGCCCGTCGCCGCGCGACATCCTTTGGGTCGCACCATCCAGCATCACAAGCTTCGGAGCAGGTTCACCGCGCACCAGAAAGGCCTTGCGGGCGGTGTGGACCATCCGGTCCTCGGTCCCGCGCTCATCCGACAGGAAAAGGTCGATCAACTCTCCCGTTGGCGTGATGTCGCGGATGAAGAGTGTAACGCCCTTGGCGGGATGCATGAATTGCCCCGCATTCAGAAATCGCGCGGTCACGTTCTCGGAGATTTCGGCGCTGCGGTCTGCCAGGATCTTCTGGCTCGCCGGCACCAGAACATTGGTCAGCACCAGCTGCATCACCATGACACAAAGGCCGAAATACAGCACCGGGCGCGCCAGACGGAACGCGGAAAACCCGGTTGCCTGCATGACCACAAGTTCGCTTTCCTGCATCAGACGGTTGATGACATAGACAACGGCGGCAAACCCCGAGATTGGCAGCACCAGCCGAATCGCGTTCGGCAGGGTCAGAACCGAAAACTCCAGGAAGACCAGCGCCGACTGGCCATCACCGATCAACTGGTCAAAAAGGCCCACCGCCCGATTGACCCAGTAGACCGCAACCAGCACGAGCGAAAAGAAGCCAAAGAGCTGAAGCAGTTGCGACAGCAGGTATCTGTCGAATCTAGACACGCGCAGCCACGCCCCCACAATATGTTGGGCAACCGTAACGGAATTCCCCTGCGGCGAAAACTGCTATCTGGCCTTTGGGACGGGGCAGCGATAGCGTTCCGGCTGATGGCCGCCGACTGGCGGAAAACGATGTCCTTGCGAGGTTTCCACCCATGACCCAGCCTTTGCCGATCCAGTTTGCAAAACCTGATCTCGACACACTCGCCAGCACTGTCGGGCGCATTGTCGTGCTGGCAGATCCGGGGCAGCCAACCAGCCCCGGATTTCGCCGCCTGGACCGTCTGGCCCGTGGCGCGCTGGGGCGGGCCTTGAACTCCGAGGCTTTTTCTCGCCTGAAGCCGGGCGAGGGAATGGACCTTGGCTATCCCTCCGGTCTGGAGGCCACCGCCGTGCAGATCCTGCGGCTGCCCAGACGCGCCGATCAGGCCCAGGCCCGCAAGGCCGGCGCCGCAATCGGTGTTGCTCATGAGGGAGTGCCGACGCTGGTTCTGGCCGAAGGCCACGCCCGTGCCTCCGACATCGCCTTCGGCATGTCGTTGCGCGTCTATGATTTCAACGACCACAAGACCGGCGACAGGAAGGTGCCCGGTCCTGTGACCTTTGCCGTGACCGACCCCGAGGGCGCAACCCGCGCCGCGGCCCCGATGGCTGCCGTTGCTGAAGGGGTTTTCTTCACCCGCGATCTGGTGAACGAACCTGCCAACGTGCTGACCACCCATGAATTTGCCGCCCGTCTGGCCGCAATGCGGGATATTGGGCTCGAGGTGGAGGTGCTTGAGGAAGATCAGCTTGCCAAGCTTGGCATGCGCGCCCTTCTGGGCGTGGGACAGGGGTCCGAAAGCCCCTCCAAGGTCGTGGTCATGCACTGGAACGGCGGGCCGAAGGACCAGCCGCCCTTTGCGCTGATCGGCAAGGGCGTGGTCTTCGACACGGGCGGCATCTCGATCAAGCCGGCCGCCGGGATGGAGGACATGACCAGCGACATGGGGGGTGCCGGCGTGGTGGCGGGTGTCATGCGCACGCTGGCCTTGCGCAAGGCCAAGGCCAATGTCGTTGGGTTGGTCGGACTGGTGGAAAACATGCCCGACGGCCGCGCGCAGCGACCGGGTGACATCGTGCGCTCGATGAAGGGCGATACGATCGAGGTGATCAATACCGACGCCGAAGGCCGCCTCGTGCTGGCCGATGTGTTCTGGTATGCGCAGGAACGATTCACCGGGGCGATGGTGGTGGCCCTGGGCAGCGAGAATACCGGCGTCTTCTCCAACAATGACGATCTGTGCAATGCCTTCCTCAAATCGGCGGCGGCCGAAGGTGAAGGCGCCTGGCGGATGCCGCTGGGCGATGGCTATGACGCCAAGCTGAAGTCGCGCGTGGCCGACATGTCGAACCTGGGCGGGCGCGAGGGCGGCGCGATCACCGCCGCCTGTTTCCTGCAGCGGTTCGTCAAGCCCGACCTGCCGTGGTGTCACTTGGACATCGCGGGGACGGCGCTTGTGAAGGCCGACACGACCTTTGCGCCCAAGGGCGCGACAGGCTGGGGCGTCAAGGCGCTGGACCGCCTGATCCGCGACCGGTTCGAGAAAGGGTAAGGGCAGGTGAATGCCGGTCCTTTCCTGTACTGCGGCCCGTGACGGTTGGGCAAACCGCTGATGGGCATGGTGATGTTTTACCACCTCACCCGTTCGCCAACCGAGGAAACGCTGGGTCGGCTTTTGCCGCGTGCGCTGGCCCAGGGGTGGCGGGTGATGATCCGGGGCACCGATTCTGCCCTGCTTGACCGTCTCGACGGCCAGTTGTGGCTGGTGGGGGGTGAGGAAGGTTTCCTGCCGCATGGTCAGGAAGGCGGACCGCAAGACGCAGACCAGCCCGTGCTTCTTGGGCTGGGCGCGCCGGTGAACGGCGCCAGGGTCCTTGCGCTTATCGGTGGTGCCGAAGCTGATGCTGCCGAACTTGCGGGCATGGAACGGGTCTGGATCCTGTTCGACGGTTCTGACGAGGTCCGAACGGCCGCCGCCCGGTTGCAGTGGAAAGCCATCACGACCGCCGGCCACGCCGCGCAATACTGGTCCGAGGCGGGGGGCACCTGGGAAAAGAAGGCGGAAAGCCCGACAGGCGACTGACGGCCCGCACGTCTGCCTATTGCCGCAAGATCAACTGGTTGCCCGAAAACTCCATTCGGAAAAGACCAAGATAGTCCATCCCGAGGAGTGACTGCTCCAACGCACCTTCCGTGACATAGGCCCGAAAATCCTGATGCCGGAACGGGCCAAGTTCCACCAGGGGCAGCGTCACCCGGGCCGAGCGCACGATGCCATTGGCGGTTGACGCCTCGCCCAGAAACGAAAGGCTGGCGGGATCAATTCCCAAACGGGCAGCATCGGGCCCTGCAAGGACCATGCCGGATGCTCCGGTATCGACCATGAAGGGCACCGCGGTCCCGTTGATCGTCAGGGTCAGGTAGTAGTGCCCGTCCTGCGAGCGGGGCACCTCGATTGCGCCATCCTGCGACAGGGTCTGCATCGGCAGGATGTCCTGCCGGATGTCGGACCACAGCCCGTAGCCTGCCACCACGCCAACAAAGATCAGCCCCCAGGCCATTGCCATCCGCAGGGCCTGGCCCATGCGCTGGCGAAACTCGACCATGACCCAGCCGCCAAGGGCAACCAGAATAATCGCCAGATAGCCCACGCGGGCAAGGGTTTCGCTGTCCATGGTCGCCTCCGCTTCGGGCTGATATGGGGGCGGGCAGGGGAGAAGGAAAGATCAGCCGATCAGGCCCGTGCCCCGGACGCCGTCGATCACGAACTGGACCGACAGCGCGGCAAGAAGCATCCCCAGAAGGCGGGTGATGACGATGGTCCCGGTCCGGCCCAGCATCCGCTCCAGCGGAGGCGAGGCGAGAAGGAAGGCCCAGGTCACCAGAATCATTGCCAGCATCAGACCAAGGACCGCGAAGGTTCCGCCCCAACCCGGACCGGACTGCCCGACCAGAAGGATGACCGACGCAATCGCCCCCGGTCCGGCGATCAGCGGTGTGGCCAGAGGAAAGACCGACGGGTCATGGTCGGGGTCGGCATGTTGACCCTCGCGCCGCTGGGTGCGGCGTTCAAACAGCATGTCAAGCGCGGTCAGAAACAGAAGGATGCCGCCCGCGATTCGGAAGGCGGGCATCGAGATCCCGATGAAAGACAGGATCGATTCCCCGGCCAGCCCGAAGAGAAGCAGCAAGGCCGCCGCAATGATGCAGGCCCGCTGCGCCATGGCCCGCCGCTTTTCCGCGCTCATCCCACGGGTGAGCGCGATGAAGAGGGGCACCAGACCCGGCGGGTCGATCACCACGAAAAGCGTGGCGAAGGCGGTGATGAGAAAGGCGGTTTCGGGCATTGCAGCTCCTGCGGTCCGGGGCAGGGTAGGCGGCACCCGGGGGTTTGGAAAGCGGAACCTGCGGGACCGGGGCGCTGCCCCGGACCCCGGGATACTTGGGCCAGAATGAAAGCGGAAACGGAGGCAGGCCCGAGCAGGATCGTGGTGACCACCGATGGCAGGCTAGGCCATTGCCATATCAAGCTTTTCCTGGGCGGCCAGCCACATCGCCTCGGCCTTGTCGAGGGCCTGGCGCACTTCGGCATACTTGGCGTTCCAGGTGGCAAGTTCACCCTTGCGGGCGTCCTCATAGAGTGCGGGATCGGCCAACTTCCTTGCCAGCTTGTCCCCCATGTCGTTGAGTTTTCCAAGCCGATCCTCGCACTTGCGGACCTCGGCCTTCAGCGCAAGAATTTCATCACGGCTGACTTGTCGTTTCTTTTCAACTGGTTTCGCGACGGTCTTCACGTCGTCATCACCGGCCAGAAGCTGGCGGCGGTAGGCTTCCAGATCCTCGGTGTAGGGGGTCACGGCGCCCCCTTTCACCAGCCAGAGGCGATCGGCGACCAGACCCAGAAGATGCATGTCGTGGCTGACCAGGATCACCGCGCCGGAATAGGTGGTGAGCGCCTCGACCAAAGCCTCGCGGGATTCGATGTCAAGGTGGTTGGTCGGCTCGTCCAGAATCAGCAAGTGGGGCGCGTCGATGGTGGCGAGGAGAAGCGACAGCCGCGCCTTCTGCCCGCCGGAGAGGCGGCCAACAACGGTATCGGCCTGATCGGCCATCAGGCCGAAACCCGCCAGCCGGGCGCGCAGGCGGGCCTGCATCTCGGCCGGGCGCAGGCGCTGGATGTGCTGAAGCGGCGTCTCGTCGATGTGCAGCTCATCCACCTGATGCTGGGCGAAATAGCCGATCCGCAGCTTGGACGAGCGCGAATACTTGCCTTCTGCGGCTTTAAGTTTACCTGCCAAAAGCTTGGAAAGAGTGGACTTTCCTTCGCCATTGCGCCCAAGAAGGGCAATCCGGTCATCCTGATCAATGCGCAGGTTCAGCTTTTTCAGGATGAGCGGCCCGCCATAGCCGACCGCCGCACCGTCAAGATTGATGATCGGCGGGGCAAGCTCTTCGGGCTCGGGGAAGGTAAAGACAACCTTCTTCGCATCCTCGGGCGCGGTGATGGGCGTCAGCTTTTCCAGCATCTTCACGCGCGACTGCGCCTGCACAGCCTTTGACGCCTTGGCCTTGAATCGGTCGACAAAGCTTTGCAGATGCGCGCGGCGGAGTTCGACCTTTTTCGCTTCGGCCTGCAAGACGGCGCGGCGTTCAGCCATCTGGCGGGCGAACTGGTCGTAGGGGCCGTTCCAGTAGGTCAGCTTTTTCTGGTCAAGATGCAGAATTCCCTGCACGGCGCGATTCAGCAACCCGCGGTCATGGCTGATGATCAGGACGGTGTGCGGGTATTTTTGCAGGTAGCTTTCCAGCCAGAGCGCGCCTTCAAGGTCAAGGTAGTTGGTCGGTTCGTCCAGCAGGAGGTAATCCGGCTGGGCGAACAGGACCCCTGCCAGCGCCACCCGCATCCGCCAGCCGCCGGAAAAGGCGGAACACGGCATCAGCTGTTGTTCAGGATCGAAGCCCAAGCCCTTGAGAATGCTGGAGGCGCGGCCTTCGGCAGACCAGGCGTCGATGTCGGACAACCGCGCCTGGATCTCGGCAATGCGGTGGGGGTCGTGGGCGTGCTCGGCCTCGGACATCAACGCGGCGCGTTCGGTGTCGGCCTGCAGGACCGTGTCCAGCAGAGAGGTTTCCGATGACGGCACCTCTTGCGCCACGCCACCGATGCGCGCGCGCTGGGGCAGGGTGATCGTGCCCCCCTCCAGCGCAAGCTCGCCCTTGATCAGGCGAAAGAGCGTGGTCTTGCCCGCCCCGTTGCGGCCGACAAGGCCAACCTTGTGGCCGGTGGGAATGGTTGCGGTCGCGCCCTCGAACAAAGGGCGGCCCTCGACGTTGTAGGTGATGTCCTCGATCTTCAGCATGGGGGGCGAAGTGCCCTATGCGGGGGCGAAGGTCAACTCCGCCCGTCAGGGTATTCGGCCGGGCCCTTCACCTCAAGCTTGTTGCCGAAAGGGTCGTGGATGTAGAACGAATGCCCCATGCCGCGCGCGCCGCCATGCGTTGCCTCGCGGTCGATCGCCACGCCGTGCGCGGCCAGGTGCGCGCGCATCGCCTGCGGATCGAAGGGCGAGGTCGCGATGCAGACGTGATCCACATTGCGCCCACCCTTGACCGGCGGCACGGCACCGGCAGCACCCGGATGCGTGATGTCCCAAAGGACGATCAGCGACGCGCCGCACCAGACCTGCTCCATCCCCAGGGCGGGATAGCTGTAGCCGGGCACGCAGCCCAGAACGCGGGCGTAGAAATCCATCGCCTTCGCCATGTCATCGACAAGGAACACGACATGATCCAGGCCGACCAGGCTGAACGGGGGAGGGGACATCGCGGGCTCCTTTTGCGGCAGCAAACAGGGGTGCAATGCGCTTTTCAAGCCCCGCTGTGCGTGCTAGCAGGACCCCGCATCAGTTTCGGCGCGAAGTCTTGACGTAGCGCCCAGTCATCCGGAGAGAGCCATGGCCACCGAACGCACCCTGTCGATCATCAAGCCCGACGCCACCAAACGCAACCTGACCGGCAAGATCGTTGCCAAGTTCGAAGAGGCGGGTCTGCGTGTCGTGGCCTCCAAGCGCATTCACCTGACCGCAGCCCAGGCCGGCGCCTTCTACGCCGAACATCGCGAGCGTGGCTTTTATGGCGAGCTTGTGGCCTACATGGCCTCCGAGCCAGTGGTCGTGCAGGTGCTGGAAGGCGAAGGCGCAATCCTGAAGAACCGCGAAGTCATGGGCGCGACCGATCCGGCCGCAGCGGCCGCCGGCACGATCCGCAAGGAGTTCGCCCTGTCGAAGGGCGAGAATTCGGTGCACGGCTCTGACAGCGAAGCCGCCGCAGCGCGCGAGATTTCGTTCTTCTTCTCGGGCCTTGAACTGGTCGGCTGATTTCAGCCTTCAGTGCAGCTGTTACAGTTTCGTCGGCCCGGTCCAGGTGACCGGGCCTTTGCTTTTGCGGCAGTACTGATGCCCTGAAAGCGCAAGATAAATCATCAATAACAGTATCTTCCGAAACCTTCCTTGACCGGCGTCCGGCATCGCCAGGCCAGGGTAGGGTATTCCAGACTATAGAATCGTTGACCTTGGGGAAACAATGGTTCACCATTTCTGATAGATTTTAAGTTGCATTTTACATCCGGTGATTGCCGTGAGCCATTTTTCAGTGGTGCGGGACGCGAGTCTCGCCTTGAGACAATTATTGTTCGACGCCGCGAAGTCCGTGTCCGATGTGGATTTCGGGATCGACAATCAGGCCACGCACATTTCCCTGAACACGCCGAATGATGACGTCGGCGATGACGCGTTGCTGTCAGTCTATCTTTATCACATCGGCCCCGATGCAAGCCTGCGCAACCAGCCGCAACTGCCGGTTGGCACAACCGGGTTGATCAAGCCCCCGCTTGCCCTGCGGCTGTCTTATCTGATCACCCCGCTGCTTGGATCCGAGGCCCTTAGCCAGATGCTTCTTGGTCGGGTGATGCAATCTTTGCATGACCAGCCGCTGATCACCCTGCTGGGCGGTCAGCCGCTGGGCGACAGCCTTGGCGGTGGCAGTCCGGCCATCCGGATCTGGATGGAACCGCTTGCGCTGGAGGAACTGACGCGGATCTGGCACGCGCTTGGCACCGATTACCGGCTGTCGCTGGCATATCAGCTTCGGGTGGTGCTGATCGACAGCGCCCTGCCGCAGCGCGCCGCCGACCGGGTGGTCGCCTCGCATCTGTCGCTTGAGACGAAGGAGGCCTGAGCCGATGAGCCGCGCCCCGCTTTCACGCCAGATCATCGTTTCGGGCCGCATCAGCGACGCGCTTTCCGGGGGGCGACCGGTGGGCGTACCGCAAATCACCGTTTCGGGGCCAAGGGGTCTTTTGCTGCGGGTGACCGGGGAGGGTGTCTATGCCGTTTCGGCGCAGCCCGACATTGCCATGCCGGTGGCGGGGGACCGGATCTCGCTTCTGTTGCGCACGGACGGGTATCAGGAAACGTCGGTTCAGGTGCAGCTGACCCCGGCAGACCTGGAACGGACCCCGTTGGCCGTCGACCTTGGCGGCGAGGCGGCGGAACTTTCCCATTTTGCCAACCTGCCGATTGCGCAGGACATCGCCCTTCTTCCGCGCAGCGTTGCGTTGAAGGGCCGGGTCGGCAATGCCGATGATCCGGCCGGCGCCTTGGGCGGCACCAGCGTGCGCGTGACTGCCCCGGTTCCGGCCGGACCCGTCCAGACTGACGCATTGGGGTTTTTCAGCCTGCCGGCCCTGCCGGTCGCGGCAGAGATCACCCTTCGCATCGAAGCGGCCGGCTTTGACGCAGCCGACATCCTTTATCGCCCGGATTTCAGTCAGCCCATCAACCACGGCGCCTTTGCGCTTTCGTCCATCTAGGGACCATTCAGGGAGAAATCATATGCCCGAATATCTTGCGCCCGGTGTCTTCGTTGAAGAGCTTTCCGGCGGGGTCAAGCCGATCGC
>JAPLPF010000176.1:48942-50259 GCA_026400325.1 Rhodobacterales bacterium | reverse complement strand
CCGTTCAGGATCACCGACCAGCCACCGTTGAAGCTGTTGAAGGTCACGAAGTCCACGGGGGCGTTGGTCAGGCTGCGCCGCACCTGCTGCACGACCTCCTCGAAGTAGACGCCACCGTCGCCGGTGACCTTTTCGGCATGGAAGTTCGATGCGATGAAACTTGCCAGGCCGAACCGCGAAAGCGGATGCAGGCGAGGGCGCATTTCGGCGCTGTAGCTGGCGAAGAGGTCGGCGATCACCACCGCACTTTCGTCCAGCACGTCGTCCAGCGCGTCGCGCGGGGTCTTGATCTCGTCGGCCTTAAGCTTCGCCGCCTTGCCGTCCTTCCACTTCTCGGCTTTGCGTGCCTCTTTGCGTTTTTCCTTGCGCGCGGCCTTCCGCTCCTCCTTGGTAAGCGTACCGTCGTCCGCCGCGGTTTCTGTTTCATGTGCTGCTTGGCTTGCGCCGTCCCAGGCCACGAGCTCGTGGTTCGGTTCGTTCCACAAAGACCACAGCACGGGGTAGGGGTGGCGGTCGGCAGCGGTCCAGGCGCCGATCAGCGCGGCGGCCCCGTCAATGTCGGTGGGCGCGGGGTGGATCGCGGGCTTTTGCGCCTTTTCAAGCTGAAACTGGGCCGGCGCGCCGGTCAGCTGGAAAAGCTGTGCCACGTTCATCCCACCCAGCATGGTCTCGTAGTCCGTCAGCCACGCTGCGGGCCGGTCGTGCAGGGTCGTCGGCCTGCTGGTCGCATCGCCCGGCACGGAAAAGTCCTGCGACAGCGCCGCCGTCGTTTCGCCCGGCCATTTGTACCAGTGGTCGAACTCGATGTTCGAGCACATGAGGCCCGGACCGAGCTCGTCAATGAAGCGGCTCGCCTTGGCAACTTCCTCGCGCCGTATGTTGGAGAAGAGCCCGATCTTCGACTTCAGGTTGGGAAAGTACTCGATCGTAGAGAAGTCGGCGACCGCGCCGGAACTGACCTGAAGCAAACGCTCCAGTCCTGCTGACGGCGCTTCGGCACGCGGCACCACAGGCAGCTGGACGGCCGAGCCAAGGACGACGGCGGCGACTCCGAAGATGGGGATAATATGCATGTCGCGACCATAGCATGCGCGGGGTTGGCACCCAAGGGTTTGTCGCCGTCCGGCAGGGTTCCGCTGAACCGGCCGGTGGCGGCGTCTGTGGTTGACAGGGCAAGGGGGCTGATGTTCTATCTGGGTCTTGGAAGTTGCAATCAAGGGAAGCGCCCAA
The DNA here is from genome assembly GCA_026400325.1 of Rhodobacterales bacterium. Lineage (GTDB taxonomy): Bacteria > Pseudomonadota > Alphaproteobacteria > Rhodobacterales > Rhodobacteraceae > Tabrizicola. Next base: position 49,029 of record JAPLPF010000176.1, on the reverse strand, counting down.
TGACCGAGGAAATCCTTGATGAGGCCCGCGTCGCTGGCGAGGGCAAGGGTGGCATCGGTCCGGCAGCCCGAATCATGGCAAGAGCGC
>JAPLPF010000176.1:47963-48892 GCA_026400325.1 Rhodobacterales bacterium | reverse complement strand
GCAAGAGCGCTGTGGCTGTCTGATTGGTCCGCAGCGAACCCCGATGCCACGCCAGAAGAGCGCAAGGCGGCCTGGAAAGCGGCCAGCGAGGAGCGCGTCGAAAGGGTCATTCATGCACGCCGCGTTCTGCGCGTTATGGCTAAGCGTGGGTTGACCTTCACATTGGCGGCGAACTTCGGCGAAGACGACTGAGTGCGCGTCAAGCGACGGTAGGGCCGTGGTCGGCAATGGCCCGCACAGGCCGGCGCGCTTCGTTGACGGTTGGTAGCGAGATCGGCTCGCCAGGCATATCAGCCGGGAAAGTCACTCCGTAGCGCGTGTATCGCCGCGTTGCCTTCCTTCCGCAGCGGCGGCGCCCAGCCTCCCGTCCAAGCGCACGGCGCGTCATCGGGGCAGGGTCATCGGCATGCACCGCGGCCACGGCCGCTTCCACCTGTTTCCAGGCGAAGCCAATGCCCAGCCGGTTCAGCACAGCCATGTAGGCCGCGCAAAGCGTGCTGGGGCTGACGTTGCGATTGCGCGGTGCCGGCGGCAGCGGAACCCCGGCGGCGCTGGCAAAGGTCTCGGCCACGCCATCGCGCTGGGCTGTCTCGAACCCGACAGCGACCACCCGGCCGACCTCGGCCCAAGGGGCAAGCAGCGACATGTAGTCCATGTGCCGTGCCATCCGGGCGCTGTTCACGAACCCCCCGATGTCGCCGTTTTCGTTGCCGGTCTTGCAACGCTGGTTCCACAGCGATTCTGCGAAGGTGTCCTGCCGGCGCAGAAAGCAGACGGCGGTAAGGTCAAACTCTTCGGCAAGCGATGCAAGTGCCTTGGGGTCGGGGCGCAGCGTCGGGCCTGAAAGACCCTCGCCGCTCATCAGCACCCGGTCGCAGCCCGAGGCCGAAACTTCGGCGCGAAGGTCGGCCAGCATCGTGTCAAACGCG
>JAPLPF010000176.1:28317-47927 GCA_026400325.1 Rhodobacterales bacterium | reverse complement strand
TCTTGTGGGTGCCGATATGCAGGATCAGGCGGGGTTTCATGCCAGGTTCCCTGTCGACGGAGAAGGTTCTATGCGCCCGGCTGCGACGCGGTGCTTGCGCCGTTCGGCGCGCTGCGCGGCCCGGCGCTTCTGGTGCGGCCGGTCGGCGAGGCCCCTGCGCGCCAACCGGGCCAGATAGCGCTGCGCCTCGGCCTCGGTCGCGGGGGGGATCGGGTCTGCCGACTCGTCGGGGACATCGTCAGGGAAGGTCACGCCCCATGCGGCGGCCAGCCTCGCATTGTGTTCGGCGACGGCTGCGAGGATGTCGCCGCGCAGCCGCGCGCCAAGCGCGTGGCGCGTGAGGTCGTGGCCAAGGATACGCCCGATCTGGCGATGGTCATGGTCCACGCCCATCCGGTTCAGCACCGCCATCAGCGCAGCGTGGCGCATGCCCGGGCTTACGTTGCGGTCTTTGGGCGAGGGGGGCAGCGGCACGCCCGAAAGCCGTGAGAAAGCCTCGACCACGCCTTCCTGCCTTGCCGCCTCGAAGCTGCAGGCCACGACGCGCCCGACGCGACCCCAGGTCTCCAGCATTGTGCCGTAGTGCAGATGCGACCCCCGCAGCAATTCTGCAGCGAAGGCGTCGATGTGCCGGTCGGTCCTCGCGTTCTTGCAGCGCTGGTTCCAGAGCGACTCGGCAAAGCCGTCCTGCCGGCGCAAGAAACAGACGGTGGTGACATCAAAGGCCCCAGCGAGCGCGACAAAAGCCTCGGGTCGTGGGCAGATCTCGGGGTCAGAAAGGCCTTCCTCGCTCATCAGGAGGGTCTGCGCCCCAGCTTGCTCGGCCTCCTCGCGCAAGGACTGCAAGAGCGGTGCCACCGCCTCGCCGCCCTGGTGCAGGACCGAGGACAGGAACGCGTGCTTGCGCTGCTTGGCCATCGGCGCCCGGTCGGTGCGGGGATAGAGGATGCCGCAGGCGCGCAAACTGTCGCGGGCATCGGTCATTGCGGCCTGCAGAGTGGTGCTGGCCGTCTTGTGGGTGCCGATATGCAGGATCAGGCGGGGTTTCATGGCGTCGTCGCTCTGGGTTTGGCGGGCGGCTGATGTGCAGGCCGGGGCGCATCGGACGGCTCCTGCTCGGCTGTGTTCGCGGTCGCGGCCTTGCGCGCCTTGCGCACATCGCGAAGTCGGGTCTGTCGCCGTGTCTTGCGTTTGCTGTCGACACCCCCCCCCTTTTCGGCCAGCGCAACAAGATAGCGCTCCACCTCATGAGGGCCTGCCGCAGGGATGGGGTCCGCGCCTTCCTCGGGCAGCGTGTCGGGGAACCGCACGCCGTAGGTTGCCAGAAGTGCCGCGTTGTGGTCGGTGAAGCGGGCAAGGATTTCGCCGCGCAGTCGCGCGCCAAGCGCATGGCGCGTGGGGTCTGCGCCCAGTGCCTGCTCGATCCACCGGTGGCTGTGCGTCACGCCGGCCTTGTTCAAGGCTGCCATCAACGCGGCATGGTGCATTCCGGGGCTGACATTGCGGTTCTTTGGCGAGGGTGGCAGCGGGATTCCGGTGGCGGCAGAGAACGCCTCGACCACTCCGGTCTCACGCGCGGCCTCGAAGCCGATCGCGGCGACCCGGCCGACCGTGGCCCACCTGTCCAGCATGTCCTTGTACGTCATGTGCCGCTGCACTGCCGGTAATTGAACGAAGTCGGTGATGTGCTTGTTGATGCGGCCGTTCTTGGCGCGCTGGTTCCAGAGGGATTCGACGAAGCTGTCTTGCCGACGAAGCAGGCAGACGGCCAGCACGTCAAAGCCGTCCGCCGCTGCGCGGAGACGGCCAAGGGAATTGTCCTGTGACTTGCCCGGACTGGAAAGACCCTCGGCGCTCAGGACCAGGGTGTGGGCGCCCGAGGCGTCGAACTCGGCACGAACGCGCGCCCATTCCAGGCGAAAGGCGGCGTCATCATGAAACAGCGCCTCGGCCAGCGCGATGTGCTTGTGCTGATCGAGATAGTCGGGGTGGTCGGTGCGCGGGTAGCAGATTCCGGCTTTCAACAGGGCAGGGCGTTCCTTTGCCATCAGCGCCTGCAGCGTGCTGGTCGCCGTCTTGTGCGTACCGATATGCAGGATGAGTCTTGGTTTTGCGGTCATTCGCTCTGGCCCTTCATCAACGTCTCTACCGCTTCAGATCGTCCAGCCAAGTTCGCGCCCGCGCGTCACATAGGCCTCGGCGTTGATCTTGCCGTACCAGTCTTCGGCTCGGTCAGACCACAGGGCCGCGCGGTCGATGTCCAGACCGGTGGCCTTGGTCTTGGTTTCGGCATTCCTGGTCTGTTCCAGCGCTTCGGTGGCCCGGGCCGGCGGGATGCCCAGGCGGTTGGCCAGATCAATGGCGCATTGCGGGGATTTCAGCAGGGTCTCGAAGTTCAGCATGTGGAACTGCCCGGTCTGGAACCGGCTGCACAGCGGCTCGTTGCGCAGCACCGTTACTGCCAGCATCTGCGAGAACACCGCCATGTGCCCCTCGCCGTGCCGCTCCAGATAGGCGCAAAAGGCATCGCGGTCATCGGGGATCTGGTCGCGCGCGATCCATCTGACGTCTTCGCGGCGAAAACGGAAGTCGATGAATTCCGACACCAGCGTCTGGCGCGGGTGGCGATAGGCGCAGACAAAGAAGAATTCGGGGAAGATCCAGGCCATAAGCGGCACCGGAAAGTGACCGAAGGCCAGATCGCCATCGTTCATGTCGCGCAGGGTCTTCATGAAGGACTGCCGTTCCATCGCCTGCGAGGGGAAGCGGGCGTTGGTTTCCAGGTCGAGCTTGGCAGTATTGAGGAACTTCTTCTGGTTGACGTGAAACCCGGTGTTGTGAAACCCCAGCCGCGAGATGAAATCAGCAAGAAAATAGGTTCCGGCCTTGGGGATCGTGTAGATGTACACTTTCATGGACTCAGGTCTTCTCGGTCTGTTTCTGGGGCTTGCTTTGGGCGTCAGGGCGGGAAGCGGCGGCATTTCTTGCAGCGGTGGCGGCGATGGCCGATACTGACTTGTCCGCAGGGAAATGTCCAAAGGTCGCTGCCCACCAGGCGGGTGAGCGGTAAGTGGCGATATCGGCCGCCCAGACAGCCCCTGCTGTCACCCGGCGCGCCTGGTAGCGCTGGGCCAGGTAGGCCGCTCGAAGCATCATCCCCCACATCTTGCCCCGCCGCGGAACAAAGCGCAGATGAAAGCTGCGCGGTCCGTTGGTCAGAACATAGCTTTTCCCGGCCGTGTTGCCGGGATGCGCGTCGGCGTCCAGCAGCACGGTCTCGCTGCTGCGCTGCAGCCAGCCAAAACCGGTTCTCAGCGTCGATTTCACCTGATCCATGGTCAGGCCGCGGATCGAGCCCGGGCGCGGCCGGCCTGCGCTCAGCGGGCGATCTTTCCAGCTTGCATCCAGCTTTTCGGGGGCATGGCGCTTGGCCAGCGCCATGATGCCTTGGTGAATCTCTTCCGGGTCGCGAGCGAACAGGGCCTGCGGTCCACCCAGAAAGTCGGTTACCGCCTTGATGCGCAACTCTGCCGCCATGTAGTTGTGCGTCTGGATCGCGTTGGTGATCATCCCGATCACTTCCAGCAGCGACAGCTGCTGCACCTTGTCGCCATAGGTGGCCCCGAAGATCAGCCGGTTGCGAAGGTCATAGTAATCCTGCCAGCCCGAGGGCTTGGCATAAAAGGGCTCGTGCCAGACGCCGATGCCGGGCAGAGTGATGGTCGGCACGCCGTTGCGCGCCAGCCGCTGGCCATATTCGAAATCGTCGCCCCGAATGAACACCGGCGCAGGCAGCGCCAGCGTACGGGCCCGTTCGACGGGCAGGATGCAGAACCACCAGGCGTTGAAATCGGTCTTTGCCGGCTTGTTGAAGTGCCAAAGCTGCCCCGGATCTGACAGATCGACGTTGTGGCAATAGGGATAGATGGAATTGTTGGTGCGCAGGAAAGCTCCGGCCTCGTACATGATATTGGGGCGCAGACTGTCAAGCATGCCAGCGCCAAGGGCAATCTCGCGGTCGGCATAGTCCAGAAAGCGCAGGGCGCGCGGGATCATCCGCTCATCCAGCACGATGTCATCATCCATCATGAGATGGTGGCTGGCCGGGGTGGCGGACGCCAGTTCTTCGACAAGGCTGCGGGTGAAGCCGCCACAGCCGCCCAGATTGCGCTGTTCGATGGCGTGGATCTTGGGGGCGTCCAGAAGGCCGCGGATCGCCTCGGATTTGAACGGTGCCCCCTGATTGACCACATGCACGGCGCGAATGGCCTCGCTGCTGGCTGCAAGCCGGGCAACAAGGCCAAGTGTGCGGGCGAAATAGACCTCCTGGTTGAAGGTGCAAAGTCCGATCGACAAGGTGGCGCGGCGCCTGGGCGCATCGGAGGTCATGATGTCGATGGAATTCAGGTCGGTCGTCTCGTCCGCTTCGATCTCGATGAACAGCCGGCTGGGCCGGGTCTCGGTCTCGCCGGGGCGCGGGGTAATGTCCGAAGGCCGGATCTCGATCAGAAAGCGGCGTGGCGTGGCACAGTGAAGGCTGCTTTCGGTCAACAGGTTGACACCTTTGCCGACATCCTCGAACACGCGCACGCGGGCTGTTCCGGTCAGTTCCACCACGACGGCAAGGTCGCGCACCGCCGTATAGCTTTGCCAATAGGCCCGGTAGAATGCCCCAAAGAAGGTGTCGGTCGACAGGATGTTGCCCGGGTCAAGGCGGATCGCAGGCTTGCCCGACAGCGTGCCGCGCGGGACAAGATCACCGCGTCGCCGCGGTGGGACGGCGCGAAGATACATCGCTTCGGGCATGTCTTCGCTGGGAAACAGGGCAGGCTGCAGCAGGTACAGTCTGCCCGTGGCGTCCCTGGCGCGGCGCAGGCGGGGCGGGCGGCTGAGCGGCAGAAAGCGGTTGGCCAGATCGACCATGCCCTCATCGACCGGCGGGCTCTGACCGGACGCGCCACATGGCGGCAGGGTAAGTGCGCTATCGCGCCAGATGCCAAGGCCCGGAAGGCAGACGGCGGGGATGCCGCGCTGGTTCTGGTCCTGGCCATAGGCGTAATCATCGCCACGCAGATAGGGGCCCTTTGGCAGGGGCGTGGCGGCGGCGGCGGCCAGCGGCAGGATGCAGAACCACCAGGGGCAATAGTCGATGCGGGTCGGGGTGTCGATCTGCCACAGGACGTCCTTCGTCGCGATGTCGATCCCCTGGCCCCGCATGCGGAACTGTCCGTCCGCTGCCAGCACGGCGCCGATCCCGTGCAGCTGCGTTGGAAACCGAAGGTCAAGCGCCGCGGCGCCCAGCACCATGTCGGTGGTCGCATAGCCCAGAAAACAAAGCGCGCGCCGGATCAGCCGCTCGTCGATCAGGATGTCATCGGCCAGCACGAGATGGTGGGTGGCGACGTCAGGGGCGGCGCGCGCCGCAGCAAGAGTTTGCGCCAGCCCGCCCGGTGCCTCGGGGCTTGCAGGAGCGGCCACCCGCACGGCGGACGAGGCAAGCGCCGCCAGAAGAGCGGGCTGGGTGAATGCAGGACCGTGATTGACCAGATGGATGGCCTGGAGCGCAGGCTCGCTTTCGGTCAGCCGCACAAGCGTCGGAAGCAGGGTGGCGATCTGGCTGCCCGCGTCGTTGAAGGTAGATAACCCGACAGACAGCCGGACATCGCGCAAGGCAGCCGTCTCTGTCACGAAATCGATCGACTGCACTTGCGAGGTCTGCTCCGCCTCGACTTCGACGAAGAGCCGGCTTGAAACGGCGCTGCTGGTCAGCCCTGCATCCATGCCCGTCGGGCGAAAGCGGATCAGGTGACGCTGTGGCTTGGAGGTCTGCAGGTCATATTCGCACAGCAGCATTGCCCCGCTGCCAGTATCTTCAAGGACCCGCACCTTGCCGCGTCCGCGAAACCCCAACACGACTGCAATGTCGCCGATCGACGTGAAGGCCGTCCAGTAGCTGCGAAAGAACGAGCCGAAGAAGGTGTCCGTCGACAGGATGTCGCCGGGTTCAAGCACAATTCCCAGATCTTCGCCTTTGGTTGGCAGCGGCAGGGCACGGCGGTCGCGCGGGTTGGTCAGGCGGAGGTAAAGCGTCTCAGGCAGACCGGGCCTGGGAAGCAGGGTGGTCTGAAGAACATGCATCTGGGGACAACCATTAATTGGTGGTGCAAGGGCGGCACTATGTGCAAAATCGTTAACGCGAGACGCGTGCCCGTTCAAGCTTGTCGCGCGTCCAGTATCCACCCAAAGCCGACATTGCCGCGCAAGGGAAGCGATGCAGCGGGGTGTCCGCCTGATTTTCGACCTGTTCTGGAATTGCAGATACGGGCCGCAAGCGCGACCAGCGGCCAGCACCACGTCTTGCCAAGTCGACCTTGGCCCGACGCTCTTGCGAAGCTTTTGAACCGGCAGCCATCCTGGCAAAGGCCGGGGCGGTCGGCGTCTGCCCTTGCGGTCGTATCAATCCCGAGCGCCCGCCCTGCCGCACCCGCTTGCCGGGCGCTTGCGTCAGATCGGTCGCTTGCTGAACACAGGCAGGCCGCCCCCTGTCGCGATTTGCGCCAGAACGGAGCGGGCGCAATCCAGGCCTTCGCGGATCGTCACGTCCATATCAAGATAGCGGTAGGTGCCAAGCCGCCCGACGAAGGTGACGTTCCTTTCTGCCTCGGCCCGGGCAACGTAATCGGCCAGCAGCGTCTTTTCCTCGATCAGACGGATCGGATAGTAGGGAATGTCATCCGGGCCGCATTCGCGCGAAAACTCGCGGTAGCAGACCGAGCCCTGATGGTCTTCCCAGGGCGAGAAATGCTTGTGTTCGGTGATGCGTGTAAAGGGCACCTGCACCTCGCCGTAGTTCATCACGGCACAGCCCTGATAGTCGCCGTCATGGGTGAAGCGTTCGAAATCCAGCGTGCGATACCCCAGCCGGCCAATGTCATAGTCATACCAGCCGTCCAGTGGCCCGGCGTAGAACACATGGTCGAAACCGCCCGCCTGATCGCGGTTGAACCGGGTGTTCAGCCGCACCTCGATGCCGGGATGATCAAGGATGCCTTCCACCATCGCGGTGTAGCCATCTTCCGGCATGCCTTGGAATTTGTGGAAGAAATAATTGTCGTCGTAGTTGAAACGGACCGGCAGTCGTTTCAGGATCGAGGCGGGCAGTTCCGACGGATGGCAGCCCCATTGCTTTTGTGTGTAGCCCTTGAAGAATGCCTCGTAAAGCGGCGCGCCGACAAAGCGCAACGCCTGATCCTCGAAGGTCTGCGGATCGGTGATCGTGGTATCGGCCTGGGCCTCGATGAAGGCGCGCGCCTCGGTGGGGTTCATCGTCTTGCCGAAGAACTGGTTGATGGTGTGAAGATTGATGGGAAGTGAATAGACCTGCCCCCCCGAAACTGTCTTCACCCGGTTCTTGTAGGGCAGAAATGTCGCGTACCGGTTCACGTAGTCCCAGACCTCGGCGTCATCGGTGTGGAAGATATGGGGCCCGTAGACATGCACCAGCACACCGGTCTGGGCGCAGCGCTCGGTATGGCAGTTGCCCGCCACATGGGGCCGGGCGTCGACGACCGTGATGTCATGGCCCGCTTCGGCCAGATGGCGGCCGATCACCGCACCTGACAAGCCAGCGCCGACCATCAGAAATTTCATGACAAAGCCTCGCCGGTTATGCCCAGGAAAATGTGTCGCTCTTGCAAGCAGGGTCTTTAACAGATCGTCCTGGCCAGGAGAACACCACAATCGACACGCGGTCTGGTTGCCTGGCCGCCTTGCGGCCCTGCCAGGTCCTGGCATGCTGCGCCCTGCACCCGCGACGGTGAAAAGGCGCGTGGTCGCGGCGCCCGAGCCGCTGTCAGCGGTACAGGATTTCGCTGTGATAACGGCGCAGCAGGAACAGGCCGATCACAAGGGGGATCATGGAGAAAGCAAGAACATAGAAAGGACTGGCCCAGACGGCGTCGTAGGTGGGATAGAATCCGCGCCGCATGATCCCGATGATATGGATCAAAGGGTTGTACCAAAGGATGTCCTGCGCCTGCGCGGGAAGTGTCTCGAAGGTGTAGAACACCGTGGACAACAGCAAAAGCGGGAATGTCAGGATGTTCCAGAGCGTTTCCCAAAGCGGAAAGATGGCAAAGAGATAGATGTTGAGGCAGCCGATCCCCAGCCCAAGCAGGGCAGCCAGGCTTACTGCCAGTATGACCGACGGCACGTCCAGCACGGCGCGCGTCTCGAACAGCAGCAGGATGAAGCCGAAAACCAGGTAGCTGATCATGAGATAGGTCAGCAGGTGCACCAGAAATCGCGCAAGAATGGCGTCGACAAAGGTCACCCCGGGATGCACAAGACGCCCGTGGCATAGAACAGCGGAAAGTTGATCCCAAGCCCAGGCGACTTGACCCGCAGCCCGAAGGTCAGCACCAGCGAAAGCAACGCGATCCCGCCGACAGGTTCCAGAATGACCCAGAGATACCCGCCGGGCGAACGGCCATAGGTGGTGGACATCTCGCGCAGCATCAGTGCGACCACGGAACGCGAGGTGCGAAATCCGCGCGCGCCCTGTGCCGGACGCTGCGGCTGGCGCCCTTGCTGCTGGGGATCACCCGACACTGTCATTGACCTGCCAGCATTTCGCAACGCCTCGCTCTGACTGATGCTGCCTGCGGGATGGCCCGCATTTCACTCGGCCCCCGGGTAGGGGCACTGGATTTTGCCGATCCGCTTCTGTAGACAAGGTTAAAGACCAAAGTCGCTGCCAATGGAGCACCTCTATCAGGCGATACCGCTTCGCGAAAGACCTGCCCCGGCTATCGTCTGTTTCGGTCGGGGTGGCGATGACCGGCCACGTCAATACCCGGGGCCCATTACTCCCGAACCGTCGCCCAGAACCAGAGCCATTGCCAGGGGCATTTTCCGAACCAGGACATTCAAACCCGTGATCAAGAAGACACAAGAACCCGGTCCTGCGCGTGCACTCTCGCTTGTTGAGAATGAGACAGGCCCTGCAACAGGCCAGCCCGAGGCGGAGGCGGACAGCGATGACGCAGCGGTCCCTGCAGGTGGCCGCAGGGCATACCCGGGGAACGCCGTCCTGAGGGCGCATCGCCAGGCCGCACGGCGCAGTCGGCAGAGCGCAAGCGCAAACCCGGATCAGAATGACGGTCAGAATGACGGTCAGAATGACGGGGCCGGCACCGCCATCACGGTGATCAGCCCCGCGACCACCCCTTCGAAGGGTCCGGTAGCGGACACCAGTCTGGCACCCGCAGTCCCATCCAGTACGCCCGCAGCGCCGCCGACTGCGCCCGCGACCCGCGGAAGCGGCCGCAAGGGCGGATCCGCCGGCAAGGCAACGGCCGAGCTGGCGCCGATCATCATTCGCCCGGCCGCGGCTCCAGCCCGCCCAAAGCGGCGGCACTGGATGGTGATGTTCAGCTTCATTGCTTTGGTGGTCGTCCCGGGCGCCCTGGTTGCAGCCTATCTCTGGGCCGTCTCGGTTGATCAATACGCGTCAGTCGTGGGTTTTTCGGTCCGCTCGGAAGACAGCAGCCCGACCCCCGATCTCTTGGGACAACTTCGTGAGCTTTCCGGGGCCAGTTCGACCGATACCGATATTCTGTACGAATTCATCCAGAGCCAGGAGCTTGTCGAACGCATCAATGCCGATCTGGACCTTACCCGGCGCTATTCTGCCCATCAAAAGCAGGATCCGGTCTTTTCCTATGACCCTTCCGGTTCCATCGAAGATCTGGTGGAATACTGGCAACGGATGGTCAGGATCGCCTATGATCCCAACACCGGGCTGATGGAAATCACTGCCCTGGCCTTCACGCCGCAAGACGCCCAGGACATTGCCCAGGCGATTCTTGATGAAAGCACGCTGCGGATCAACGAGCTTTCGGCCATCGCCCGCGCCGATGCAACGCGCTATGCCCAGGAAGAACTCGGCGTAGCGCTTGAGCGGCTGCGCGAGGCGCGCCTTGCGGTCACGAAATTCCGGATGCAGACCCAGATCGTTGACCCTGCTCTTGATATCCAGGGACGGATGGGGCTTTTGAACTCGCTTCAGGTCGAACTGGCCACGGCATTGATCGACCAGGATCTCTTGCGCGAAACCACCAACGCCGATGATCCGCGTCTGTGGACGCTGGAGCGCCGGATCGAGGTTATCCGCGCCCGCATCACCGACGAACGCTCGCGCTTCGGGGCGGGAGGCGAAGGGCCGGGGGGCGAGGATTACGCCACGCTGGTTGGTGAGTTCGAGCGGCTCAACGTCGACCTGCAGTTTGCCGAGACCGCCTATACAGGGGCGCGGGCGACCTATGAAGCAGCCCTGATCTCGGCCCAGCGCACGTCTCGCTATCTGGCCGCGCACGTCAAGCCCACGATGGCCGAAACCTCGCGCTATCCGCAGCGCGAGGTGATCCTTGCGGTGTTCATGCTGTTTGCGTTTCTGGTCTGGGCCACGGGTGCGCTGATCTATTATTCCGTCCGTGACCGGCGCTGATCGGGGCAGGAAGGGGGCCGTTCGGCATGATCCGGTTGGAAAACGTCAGCAAGACCTTCTGGGTCAGGGGCGAGCCCCGGGTTGTGGCTGACGGCATCTCGGCCACCTTCCCGACCGGAGCGCGGGTCGGGCTCATGGGTGTCAACGGTGTCGGCAAATCCTCGCTCTTGTCGATGATCGCCGGCACGCTTCAGCCTGATTCCGGTTCGGTCACGTCGGATGGGACGATCTCTTGGCCGGTCGGCTTTCGTGGCAGTTTTCACCGGGACCTGACCGGCGCGCAGAACATCCGCTTCATCGCCCGGATCTATGGTGTCGATACCGATGAGCTGAGCGATTTCGTCGAGGATTTCGCCGAACTGGGGGCCCAGTACCATCAGCCGTTCCGCAGCTATTCCTCTGGCATGCGATCGCGGCTGTCATTCGGGGTTTCGATGGGCATCCGCTTTGATACCTATCTGGTGGACGAAGCCACCAGTGTGGGCGATGCCGTGTTCAAGACCAAAAGTCGGCGGGTGTTCATGGACCGGATGCAAAGCGGCGGCGCGGTCTACGTCTCGCATTCGATGGGCAAGCTGCGCCAGCTTTGCACCATGGGCGCAGTGCTGGATCAGGGCCATCTGCATGTCTATGACGATCTGGAAGAAGCTATCGCCCATTACCAGGCAATCCTGGAGCAAGCCCTTGGGTCGAGGGCGGACGACGACGACGCCGACGATGATTGAGAAAGCGTGAAATCCATCCGCTGGAAAACTGCCGGATGCAGCGCAAACCGCCTTAGCCGCTGTTGTTTGAAACCACCGCCGCCAGACCGAAGACCGAGCCGATCAGGGCAAGCACCGTGCGGGCCCCGGAGAACGGGCTTTCGCTGACATAAATCAGATCGCCGGGGCGGATCTGAAACTGGCCAGCGCTGAACAGGCCGTCGGCACTGGTCAGATCAACCGTAAAGATCATGCGAGCGTTGCTGGGCCCAGAGCCATCCCGACGCAGGGCCGATTCGGGAAATCGGCGCAGGATCAGGATGCCCTGCGCATTGGCGCGCGCAGCCGTCAGGCCGCCAATGATCGAAATTGCATCAAGTGCGGTGACATTTTCCTGGGTAAAACGATGTTGCGCCTGGGTGCCCGCTGCCCCCAGTGACAGGAAATACCGGTCGTCGTCTTCGGCGAAGATCCGGTCGCCCCCTTGGATCGTGGTGTTGAGCGAGGCATCTTTCAGCAACTTCTCCATCGAGATGCCGTAAGTAGTGCTTCCACGCTGCAAGCGGATCTGCGGGTTGACGAAACTGGGAGCGACACCGCCCGCCAGCGCCACCAGATCAAGCAGCGTCATATCCTGGTCCGACAGCGGATAGGCGCCGGGATTGACCACACCTCCGACCAGGCTTGCTGTGCTTTGGCGGCCCTCGGCCATATCCAGTTGCACCTGCGTTGACGGGCTGACCGTCACATAAGCCGCTTCGACCACGGTTCTGGCCGCCTCGGGAGACATGTTGCCGACAAGGATCTGGCCGATATAGGGCAGGAAGATATGGCCCGTCGGCGACACCCGGATCGGCGGCAGATTGACCGAGCGCTGGCCGGGCGTGGTCAGCAGGCCATTGTCCTCGGTGTTCCAGATCGTCACCGAAACCGTATCACCGGGAACGATGATGCGGCTGTCTGGCTTGTCGACCCGGCCGATCCAGCGCATTCCCCGTTCACCCACGGCGGGCCAGTATGCATAATTGGCCAGACTGGCCCGCGTGACCGGGGCCACGGCGAATTCCAGGGGCTGACCATCTGGATCGACCAGGTTGCTGCCGGCCAGGACTTCGCCCTGAATACCCGCCCCGCGCGGCAGACTGCCGCAAGCCGCCAGCATCAGGGTACACCCGATCAACAAGGTTTTCATCGGCACGGCAACGGGCCCCCGGCAGGTATGGTCTTGGCCCCCTTGGACCAAGAGTTCATTCCTCTTTACCGGCAGTTTGTGAACAGCGGAACCTCTGTTGTCACCAGTCACATGGAAAAGGGCCAACACGCCGGACTTTGGGGGGGCGCGCGCGCGTTGCACGGGACTTGCCTTGGTTGCACAAGCCGACGGGCGGGCAGGGGTCTTCCTTTGCCCGGCCGCATGACCCAGAGCCAGAGCCGACTGCGCCGCGAACGCCACTTCCGGGTGTCCGCCTTTCAACCTTTGCGGTCTTTCAGTTCCTGTCGCCCGGCAGCCTGCAGATCGCAGCTTCCGCACCGTCCGATTTTCAAGGGCAACCCAAACCTTGACCAGCCCCCCGTCGCAATGGACAGGTCCGGCAGTCATTGTATTGACGATTTCCTTCGAGTGACTGATAGGTTAACAAAAGGTTAATTTTTCACGTTCCGATCTTCCGAAATTACTCCCGCGCTGCCGAATGGGACCGGAAACCGCATGAAGATTTACGTTACTGGCAGATCGTGTCGACTGCCCGGAGCACCTGATACCGCAGGGCTTGAAAACGTTCTCTTCGGAAAGCGTGATACGGTCACTTCGGTTCCGCAGGATCGCTGGCTTCATGCCTATTTCCTGCACCCGGTTCCGGGAACAAAGGGCAAGACCTACACGTTTGCCGCCGGGATCGTGCCCAGTCTTTGGGCGTTCGATGCCGCGGTGTTCGGAATCTCTCCGCGCGAGGCGGGGCAGATGGACCCCCAGCAGCGCATGCTACTGCACGTGGTCTGGGAAGCGCTTGAGGATTGGCCGGCAAGCAGGTGGGTGTCTTTGTCGGGTGCTCGGCGATGGGGCATGCCACGCGACTGGCACAGGATGCGGCGCTGACCGATTCCTATCTGATGACGGGAAACAGTCTTTCGCTGGTCGCCAATCGCATTTCGCATGTGCTGGATCTGCGCGGCCCCTCAAGCACGATCGACACCGCGTGCTCATCTTCCATCTTTGCGCTGAAACAGGCCGAAGATGCGTTGCGCCTGGGCGAGATCGACATTGCCATCGTCGCCGCAGTCAACGCGATCCTTGATCCCATTCACTTTGTCGGTTTCTCTGCCGCCCGGATGCTGTCCCCGACCGGGCGTTGCAAGCCCTTTTCGGCAGATGCCGACGGCTATGTCAGGGCCGAGGGTGCTGCGGCCTTCGTGCTGGAAAGCGGGAGTTTGCGCTCTATTCGGCCGCGGCGTGCCTATTGCGAGGTCGTTGCCGTCGGCACGAATACGGCAGGGCGCACCCTGAATGTGGCTCTTCCTTCGGTCGAGGGACAGGCGTCCCTTCTGCGTCAGCTTTACCGCAAGGCCGGCGTTGACCCCGATGACCTGGCGTTCGTCGAAGCGCATGGGACCGGCACCCTGGCCGGCGATCCGGTCGAGGCGACCGCCCTTGGCCAGGTCCTGGGCCGTGCCCGCAAGTCCCCGCTGGTCATCGGCTCGATCAAGTCGAACATCGGCCATCTGGAACCGGCGTCGGGGATCGCCGGACTGATGAAAGCCATCATCGCGCTGGACCGCAGGTGCTACCCGGCCACGCTTCACGCAAGTGAGGTCAATCCCAACATCGATTTCCAGGGCCTCAACCTTTCCGTGGCCCAGGACCATGTGTCCTTTGCCGATTCGGCCGGGCCGCTTCTGGCCGGAGTAAGTTCCTTTGGTTTTGGCGGGGCCAATGCCCATGCCATCCTGCGAGAGGTCCGCGATCAGGACGAAGCACCCGCCAGCGCGGCCAGCCGATCAGGAGAGCCCCTTCTTCTGCTGTCGGCCTTCGCCGCTGATGCGCTTGGCAAGAGCATGAAGTCCTACGCCGCCCTGATTGCCAAGGATGCCCGGACGGGTGCAGCGCCGATTGCCGATCTGGCGTCCCAGGTGACGCGGGCCCGCGGCATTTACCCGCATCGGGCTGCTGTCATCTGCGATTCTGCCGAGGAAGCCGTCACCGCCTTGTCGAAAGCGTCGGAAGGTGAGTCCGACCCGCGCGTGATCCTTGCCCAAAGCGATCTGACCGACGCACCCGCCGCTTTTGTCTTTTCTGGCAACGGATCACAGTATGCCGGGATGGGGTTGGCCGCACTGGCCACCGACCCCGCCTATGCGCGCGGCCTGAAGAAGATTGATCGCGCTTTCAGAAAGCTTTCCGGCTGGTCGATCATCGCCCGGATGCGGTCCCCCGATCTTGAGACCGAGCTTGGGGATTGCGCGGTCGCACAGCCCCTGCTTTTTGCCGATCAGATGGCGCTGAGCTGGTCGCTTGCGGAAAGGGGTTTTGTTCCGGCGGCCGTCATGGGCCATTCCGGGGGCGAGGTCGCGGCTGCCTGCGCCTCGGGGGCGCTGTCGCTTGACCAGGCGCTGAGGCTTGTTCACAGTCGCAGCCTGGCCCTGCAGAGTTTGCGCGGACGCGGCAGAATGGCGGCCATCCAGGCCGCAGCTGACGAGGTTGAGGCCGAAATCGCCGGGTTCGGTGGCGGGGTCGAGGTTGCCGCAGTAAACAGCCCGAAAAGCGTTACCATCGTAGGTTCATCCGATCGGATTGACGCGTTCATGCGCCATGCGCGGCGGGTCAACCGCTGGCCTGCGGTCCTGCTTGCCATCGAGTATCCCTTTCACAGTTCGGCGGTGGACGAGGTTGCGACCGCGTTGGACGCCGATCTGGATACCTTTGTTCCCGGCCCGGCCAGGGTGCCCTTTGTCTCTTCGGTGACCGGGCAGTCCGCGAAGGGAACCGACCTTGATGCAACCTACTGGCGCACCAACATGCGCCGTCCTGTGGCATTCCTTTCGGCCATGCAGACGTTGCAGGACATGGGCTTGCGCGCGTTCATCGAAATCGGGCCATCCCCGGTACTGGGCAACTACATGGCTGCCTGTCTGGACAGCGACACAAAGCCCGCGATCCTGTCCAGTTTCGAAAAGCCGGGGCACGGCGGGATAAACCCTGTCCAGCGCTGTCTGGCCCGCGCGCTGGCGCACGGCCTCAGGATTGATCGGCGGCGCCTCTTTGCCGCACCCCGCAGGATCCGGCGTGACTTGCCGCACTATCCGTGGGCGGACGCGGACCTCCGGATCGACCGGACGCCCGCCGTGCTCAACCGATATGGCGATGTCGGAGCGGGCGATGTCGGAGCGGGTCTTCTGCTTGGCCGCGAGGACGGGGTCGGCACCGGGACATGGTACAGCGAGATCGACCAGCATGTCCTGCCCGCCTTTTGTGATCACCGCGTCGGGGGCAAGGTCATCGTGCCCAGCACGGCCCTTGCCGAAATGGCCCTTGGCGCAGCATGCGCCACGCTTGGCACCGACCACATAGAACTGCGTGACGTTGACCTGCTGGCCCCGGTCGTTCTGGGGCGGACGACCATGACCGAAGTGCGAACCCGCGCTAGCGCCGAACAGGCCACCGTTCGGATCGGTACACGGCCACGCGGGACCGAGGCTCCGTTGCGGCCCCATCTGCAGGCCCGGTTCTTTCCTGCAATGACGGACAGTCCCGCCGAACCCGCGCCCGACGCCACGATCCTGCCCGGAGACGAAGGCACTGACAGGCTTTACCGCGCTGCCCGGCAGATCGGCCTTGACTACGGACCTCGCTTCGCCCTGTGCAACCGGACCCGGACATTGCAGGACGGGGCGGTCGAGGTGTTTCTTGACCCCGCTGAAAGGGAGGATACCGAACAAGGCCCGACGCTGATCGACATCATCGGCACCGACGCCGCCTTCCATGGCCTCATTGCCGCAATGGAAGGGTCCGAAAATGCAGCTGACCGGATGGGCTATGTACCGGTCCGCATCGGACGCCTGACCCTGCTGAAACCAAAAGGCCGCGTGGCCTCGGCCCGGATCAGGGTCATGCGATCCGGAAAGCGCACTGTTGTTGCAAGGTTCACCCTATATGATGCAGCGGGGCAGGGGCTGTCGGTGCTGGAAGGCGTGCGATTCCAGGCCGTGCGGCTGCACCGCGACATCAGCCTCGAACACCATTCCTTCCGTCAGATCCTGCTGCCGCTGGATCCCGCCGATGCAATCACGGCAAGCCTGGACCCCGGTGTTGTTGCCTCTATCGCAAGCGAACCCTCCTTCGACCCGGATGACGAAGCATTCTTCATGCTTGAAGCTGCCGCTCAGGCGGTCGCGGCAGAAGCATTGCGCGCCGTCGCCGATGCTACCGGCAAGCTTCCGCCTGAACTGACCTGGCCCACGCCCTATGCTGCCGGACTGCTGGCAATCTGCGCGCGCGCAGAGGCTGTCGAACGCTTGCCCGTCGGCTGGCGCATGATCGAACGCCCGAATGCGATCGATCCGGAAAAGCTGCTTTCGCTGATCGCCCGCACCCATCCCACCCACGGGACAGAGCGGGCCATGCTGGAGCATCTGCGCGCCGTTCTGCCAAGGCTGCTTTCAGGTGCAGACGAGCTGCCGACGCCGACCTCCCTTTTCGGGCGGGACGGGCTGGCCAGCCTGACCGAAGGCTCGGTCTTTTCGGCCCGCAGTGCGGCGGTCCTTTCGAAGGCCGTTCTGCGATTTGCCAGGGATTGGCCGCGCGGGCGCATCCTTCGCATCGCCGAAGTGACCGACGGAGCTGCCCGCTGTCTTCCACGATTGCTGCGGGATCTTCCGGCAGACGTGGCCACGTTTCACGAAATACTTGTCGCACCGGTTGACGAACCCGCAGCGCCGGTTTCCCTGCCCATTGATCGCGTGACCCAGGTAGATGGCACGGCCGAAGGACTGGCCCGGTCCGGGCCTTTCGACGTGATCCTTGTCCACGGGCTGCTGTTCCGGATGCCGTCCCCCGCGGCCCTTTTGCGAAGCCTTGGCGCAACATTGTCGGATGTCGGCATGATTGCCCTTGTGGAGCCTGCGCCGTCGGATTTCGCCGACCTGGTCTTTGGCACCAGTCCGGGCTGGTTTTCCGACGTCGCATCGCCCAATGGTCCGACCGCCCGTCATCTGGACCACACCGGGCTTGCATCGATTTCCGGCCAGGCGGGTTTGGCCAATGTGCAGATCGCGTCCCTGCCCGAGGGGTGTGGCACAGCCTCGATCCTGGTCGCGCGGGCCGTGGCGGTACCAAAGGATCGGGTCGACCCCGACCTTGCCCTGGCCGGAGACCTGCAAGACGTCCTTGCCATGGCAAGCCGGTCAGACCGGCCCTTTCACCGGGTCGACAGCAATGAAACTGCCCTGGTTCTTTTCCCGCCGGCCCCGGACGCCGCCGACCCAGTCACCGCCCTGTCTGACCGGTTTCTTGCGCTGGTGGACCTGGTGGCCGACATCTCGGCAAGCCGGAAACGTCTTGTGGCCATCATCCCGTCCGGGTCCGGGCAGAACGGACCGGTCCGTCGGGGCCAGACCGCGCTTTGGTCCTTGATGCGCACGGTGGCAAATGAAAACCCGGCGCTGCCCATGGCCTGCTACGACGTGCATCCTGATCTTGCGCCCGGCAGGGCTGCACATGACATCGCAACTCTTGAGGCCTTGTCCTCGCCCGAGACCGAAGTTGTCCTGCGCCCCGGTGCCGCATTGGCCCTGCGCGTCCTTCACGGGACGGGTTCGGCCGCGCCTGCCCGCACGCTGGACATGCGCAGCTTTCTTGAGGCCCCGATCACTGGCGGGCTGGATGACCTGCACTGGAAGGCAGTGCCGCGTTCCGAGCCATCGGAAGGCGAGGTTGAGATCGCCATCGCCACGACAGGTCTGAACTACCGCGATGTGATGTGGTCGATGGGCCTCTTGCCGGAGGAAGCGGTCGAGCAGGGCTTTGCCGGGCCGACCATCGGGATCGAGTGCGCGGGGACCGTAACCCGGGTCGGACCTGGCGTGACCGGCCTTGTTGCCGGAGACCGCGTTCTGACGTTCGGCCCGGCGCTTTTTGCCTCGCATCAGATCGTGCGCGCTGATCTTGCCGCCCTCCTTCCGTCCGACACGTCGTTCGAGGCGGCAACCACCCTGCCAGTGGCGTTCTTCACCGCCTGGTACGCGCTTGATGTCCTTGCCGGACTACGGTCCGACGAGTGGGTGCTTATCCACGGCGGCGCGGGTGGCGTGGGTCTTGCCGCCATCCAGATCGCGAAACGCAAGGGCGCGAAGATCATCGCAACAGCGGGTTCCGCAATGAAGCGTGCCCTTCTGCGCGCCGAAGGGGTAGCGCATGTCCTTGACAGCCGGTCCCTGGTTTTTGCCGAAGAAATCAGAGCACTTACCGGTGAACGCGGTGTGGATGTCGTGCTGAATTCCCTTGCTGGCGAAGCGATGGAACGCAGCATGACCTGCCTTGCCCCTTTCGGACGGTTTCTTGAACTTGGCAAGCAGGATTTCTACGCCAACACCGGCATCGGCCTGCGGGTTCTGAAAGAGAATATCAGCTATCACGGCGTGGATGTCGACCAGCTGCTGGCGCATCACCCCGCGCTTGCGACCGGGATTCTTGGCCAGATCATGACCGCATTCCATGCAGGAGAGTTGCAACCCCTGCCATATCGCGTCTTTGACGGCACCGATGCCAGATCTGCCTTCCGCCTGATGCAGAAGTCCGGTCACATCGGAAAGATTCTGATCCGTCCGGCAGAAGCGGGCGAGGTTTCCGCGGCGCCCCGACCGTTCCGCGCTGACCCTGATGGATTTCACCTGGTTGTGGGGGGAATGGGCGGGCTTGGTCTGAAAGTGGCCGACTGGCTGATTGACGACGCTGGTGCGCGACACGTCGTTCTGATCAGCCGACGGTCAGAACTGTCGGACGAGGTGCGCGACAACCTTGGCCGCTGGTCGGACAAGGGAGCGCAGGTGCGGCTGGTGTCCTGTGATGTCGCGGATGCCGGCGCCTTGCAGGCAGCACTTGCAACCTTGCGGACCGAAAGGCCCATTTCCGGGGTGATTCATTCGGCGATGGTTCTGGACGACATGCCCATGTCCAGGGTGGATGGGGCGGTTCTGGCCCGCACCTTGCCCTCCAAGGTCGCCGGGGGCGAAAACCTTGATCAGCTTACCCGCGGGGACAAGCTGGACTATTTCGTCCTGTTCACGTCGCTTGCCACGTTGATCGGCAACCACGGCCAGTCGGCCTATGTTGCGGCAAATGGCTACCTGGAAGGCATTGCGCGCGACCGCCGCACGCTGGGTCTGCCTGCCGTTGCGATCGGCTGGGG
>JAPLPF010000176.1:0-28304 GCA_026400325.1 Rhodobacterales bacterium | reverse complement strand
TGCGGATGTCGGCTACCTGTCGCGTGACAAGGACAAGGGGGCGCTTGTTCGCCGCATGTCCGGCACTGTCGACTTTTCAAGTCGCCAGGCGATGCGCGCGCTGGATCGCATCCTTGCACAAGGTGACGCTGCCGATCCGGTGATCCACGTCTCGCCGATGGGCTGGAACGCGGTCTCGGTCGCGCTGCGTTCGCTTGGCGCACCATCGTTTCAGCTTTTGCGGACCCTGGGACGCAGTGGCGAAGCCGAAAGCAGCGACGAAGATCTGCGTGGCGTGCTGACCGGGATGCCTTTTGCCAAGGCACAGGAACGTCTGGTGATCTGGCTGGTCGGTCATATCGCGCATATCCTGCAGGTCTCGGAACAGGCGGTGAGTGTGTCCAAGCCGGTCTCGGATATGGGACTCGACTCGCTCATGGGCGTCGAACTGGGGCTCATGATGCAAGACAGTCTGGGCGATGATCTGCCGATCACGGCCGTGTCGGACGCGCTGAGCATTCTTGACATCGCCAACCGCATCGTTCGCCACATCCACGGCGAGACATCGTCCGAAGGGCTTGATGGCCCTGACGCCAGACTTGCAATGCAGCATCTCTCGATTGCGAGGGACAACTCCGAACACCGCAGCGAGGCGGCGGAATGACACGGTCCGGTCAAGAACACGACGATGTCCTTGCCGCCGCGCGCCTTGCCGCGCAACGGCGCAAGAGCCGTGAACCCGTCGCAGGGCAGGGGCCGGGTGCTCAGTGGCCTGCAGCAATCCCTTTCGAGCAGCTTGCCGACTACCGCTCGCTGGAGCGGATCCGCGAAATCGGCGCGGCGATGGATGTCCAGCAACCTTTCTTTCGCCTGCACGACGGACATGCAGCCAGCACGTCGGTCATCAACGGGCGCGAAGTGCTCAACTTTGCCTCCTACGACTATCTCGGACTGAACACCGATCCACGGGTTTCTGAGGCTGCGAAGCAAGCGATAGACCGGTACGGAGTTTCGCCATCCGGCAGCCGGTTGGTGGCGGGCTGCCGACCCGTGCACGACGATCTGGAGGCGGCACTTGCCCGCCACTACGGCCTTCCTGCCGCCATGGTCTTTGTCAGCGGCCATTCCACCAACGCGTCGACGATCGGCTATCTGATGGGCGAAAACGATCTGGTCCTGTATGACAGCCTGTCTCACAACAGCATCCAGGTTGGAATGAAGCTGTCTGGCGCTGCCCGGCGCAGCTTTGCGCACAATGACATGGAAGCCCTGGAAACGCTTCTGATCGAGAACCGCGCGCAGTTCCGCAACGCCCTCATCATCGTCGAGGGGCTTTATTCGATGGATGGTGACATCCCCCCGCTTGACCGGCTGATCGCGCTCAAGCGGAAATATGGCTGCTGGCTCATGGTTGACGAAGCCCACGCGATCGGCTGTGTCGGCGCGACGGGCAAGGGGTCGTTCGAGGCCTGTGGCATAAATCCTGCCGATGTCGATATCTGGATGGGAACGCTGTCAAAGACTCTCGCTTCGACCGGCGGCTACATCGTGGGGTCGCTGCCCCTGATCGACCTTTTGCGCGCCCATGCGTCCGGTTATGTCTATTCGGTGGCTCTGGCCCCTGCGCTGGCGGCTTCGGCCTTGCGCGCGCTGGAAATCCTGGCGGCCGAACCGGCACGGGTGCGAAGGCTGCAGGACAATTGCGCCTTGTTCCTGCGCCTTTCCGCCCAGGCCGGACTGGATACCGGAAGTGCCGGACCCTTTGCCATCGTGCCTGTCCTGGTGGGTGATTCGCTTCTGGCTGCCAAGCTTTCCGAACGACTGTTGATGCGTGGCGTGAATGTCCTGCCGGTGATGTTCCCGGTTGTCCCCATGCAGGGCGCGCGGCTGCGCTTTTTCCTTTCGGCGCTGCATAGCGAGCTTCAGATTGCAACGGCGGTGGCCACAACCGTCGAAGAGCTTGCCCGGCTTCGCAGCGCGGATTTTGGTCGCGCCTTGCCACTTGCGGTGTTCAATCTGTGACCCTCGCGGCAAAAGCGGCGTCGCTCCGGACATCCTGTTGCACAGAGGCAAATCCGACCGTACCCATCCTGAACGGTGTGGCGCAGGCGGGGATCGAAGCCTTGGTTGCGACCGCATTGACCACGAGGCGGACCTGCAGGGTGTTGCCGTCATGACCTTCCTTGATCCGGCAGGCCACTTCGCGGGCAACAGTGGACTTTGCCACGTTGCACCCGGAAAGATCAGCATCGTGCCGCCGATTTTGGTGCATGATCCCCTTGCTGCAGGGGACAAGGTATGATTCCGCAAAGACCACTCACCCCCATCCGGCGGGTCACGCAGGTCCATCCCCTGCAGCAGGTCCTTGCGCCAAAGGCATGGGCACCTGCGCTGTTGTATTTCGACAGCAGCAGTGCAGAGCTTCGGGCAGAAGGCGCAGGGCCGATGGTGCTGACCGCGGGGCAGAAGATCGTGGCAGACGGCTACTTCAACTGCTTCTATCTGGCGTGGTGGATCGCCCGGACCAACGTGCGCAATGTCGGCATCCAGTGCCGCGTGACCGGAAGCGTCCGCTTGCGCATCGTCGGACATCGCCGTGGCGGTGCCTGCGTTACCCTTCTGGAACAGGGCGTCGCAGGGGAAGGCGCGGAATTGGACGCGCCACTTTGGGTCTGGGACCGGGATTCCGAATCGGACATCGTTCGCCTTCACGTCGAGGCAACGGCCCTGACCACCAGCGCCATCGAAGAGCTCTGCTTTGTCACACAAAGCCCCCCGGTGCGCGACGTCAGCCTTTCCATCGGCCTGTGCACCTTCAACCGTGAAGGCTTGCTTGCCGAGACGATGGCAGAACTGGCGTCCCTTCTGGGCACGGAACCAGCCCTGCGCCGGATCATACTGGTCAATCAGGGCCATCCCTTCAGCGACCCGAAGCTGCAGGCCCTGCGCCAGACACCCGGGATCGAGGTCATTCGTCAGCCCAACCGTGGCGGCACCGGCGGCTTCACGCGGACCATGATCGAAACGCTCGATTCAGCAGAGCCTGTCACGCATCACCTCGTCATGGACGACGACATCAGGCTGGATGCCCGGGTGATTGGCCGCGCGGTTCGATTTCTTGGCCATTGCACAACCGAGATCGCGCTGGGCGGCCAGTCGATCGAACTTGAGGACCGCATGCGCCTGCATGAGGCTGGGGCGCTGGTCGGGGCGGACTGGCTTTTTCGCCCTTTCGGCAAGGGCAAGCCGTTGGCAGACCGGAAAAGTCTGGATTTGTGGAACAGCAGTTTTCCCTGCGACTACAACGGATGGTGGTTCTGCATCCTTCCCGTCGCCGCGATGCAACAGGCAGGGTTGCCTGCACCATTCTTCCTGCATGGCGACGATTTGGAATATGGCCTTCGCCTCAAGGCGGTGGGTTTGCCGACAGTGCCCCTTCCGGGGCTTGGCGTCTGGCATTCGTCGTTTCTCTACAAACATGCCGGCATCGTCAGATACTATGACCTGCGCAACATGCTGATCATGGCCTCGTTCCATCCGGAGGTGGCCCCGCGTCCCGGCATCCTGACGGTGATGGGCTGGATCATGTCCAGCTTGCTGGTTCATCGCTACCGCGCAGCCATGGCCTGTCTCATCGCGGTCGAGGACTATCTTGCCGGGCCGGAAGCAACTTTCGCCACCGACAGCGGGACCCGCAATCGCCAGGTCCGTGACCTTGTTCACGCCTATCCGCCCCCGGATCTGCGGACTGGTGTCAAGGTGGACACACTTGCGCTGCTGAAACCAACGGCGTCCGGCAAAAGCGTTGCGTGGCACGTCGCTGCCTTTGTCGCCATCTTCCTTCGCATCATCCTTGTGCCTGACAAGAAAGAACCTGCATTTCTTTTCAGGGGAACCCCCGATCCTGTATCCATCGCTGGCCGGTCCTATCTTCTTGCGCTTGACCCTGGCGCAACGCGCTGTTTTCATTTGCAACCTCGGCGCATGACATTGATCCACCTGACAGCCCGCGCCCTGATCCTGGCCCTGCGCTACAGTCTGGGTGCCAAGCGCGCCGCCGCCCGCTGGCATGCGGCAATGCCGATGCTGTGCAGCCGCGCCCGCTGGGCGAAGGAATTCGGGCAGGTCCGTGACTGACGCCACCGCCTCAGGGTTTTGTCAGGACGGCGGCAAAGTCGGCCCGCTGTCCGCTTGCATACTCATCATACTCGGCGCTGCCCGGCAGGTCGGCCCATTTCCGTCCATACACGCTGAAGGGCCACAGCACGCGGGCAAGTTCCGCCTCGCGACGCGGGATGTCATCCTTAAGCGCGGCAAAAGTGTGGGGCGTGATGTCGGTATAGCTGTGAAACACCAGCCCCGAAACCTGCGCTGCCCTGCGCAGTTCCGCTTCGATGGCGGCATGGTCGCCTTGCCTGTAACCGCCCGACAGGGCGATGATACCCCCGCTACGGCAGACGCGCGAAGCCTCGGCCAGATAGGCGGTCAGCCCGAAATAGGTCGGCGCCCCCACGCTGACGACAAAGTCGAACGATGCGTCTCCGAAGGCAATCACATCGCCGCCGCCCTTGGCAAACACGCTGCCCGGAACATCCGCAAGATGGCGCGCCGCCATCCGCGTCACGGTGCCATTCCGGTCTGTTCCGGCCAAAGCGGCCTTCGGATACAGGCCGTGCGCGTAAAGAAGCCCACCCCCCTGGCCGCAGCCGACATCCACGATCCGGGTAGGGCTGGGATGCAAGTCCCTGACAAGTGTGTGCAAAAGCAGGTGATACATCATCGCGCTGGCGCTTTCATCCGCCAGTCCCGGGCATTGCACCATGTCGGCGGCCAGCGGCAGATACCCGCCATTGAAGAACATCTTCTTTCGCACCGGAGAGAAGCGGTAAAGGACCTCGTAGGCTGCAAGATCAAAGGCATGCAGCGCCAGGCGGACAGGAAGGGGCGCGTCGGAGTGTCGGACGCGGACAAGATCTGGCACGGGAAGACACTCCTGACAGCCGACGCACCGTCTGCAAGAGGCGATGGCAGCACCGAACGGGGGCGAACGCAAGACATGACGTCGGAGAGCGGGCTTGCCCGGGTTCAGCCATGTCGTTGAACGTTCTTTTCCTGCAAGGCCATCCATCCTTTTTCGCCCGGGATCTTGGGCGTGTGCTTGCCGGTCATGGCCACAAGGTTCGCCATGTCACCCTCAACTTCGGTGACTGGCTGTTCTGGCGCGGCGAAGGGGCAATCCCCTATCGCGGCAGCCTGCAGGACTGGGAAGCCTGGCTTGACCGGCTGGTCACGACCGAAGGGGTTGATCATCTGATCTATTTCGCAGACCGCCACCCCTATCACGTTGCAGCACAACGGGTGGCACGGCGACGTGGCATCACGCCCCTGTCCTATGAATTCGGCTATCTGCGCCCGGATTGGATTTCCGTCGAAATCGGTGGCCAGTCGGCCTACTCGCATTTTCCTGATCGGCTTGACGTGATCCGCGCGCAGGCTGCGACCCTGCCCGCACCGGACCTGAGCGCCCGCTACAGCCATCCGCACAGGCAGGAAGCGGTGGCCGAGGTGGCCTATCACCTTGGCAATGCGCTGTTCCGGCCGTTCTTTCCGCAGTTCGTGGCGGACCGCGCCTGCCATCCGATCCGCGAATATCTGTCCTACATTCCGCGCAACCGAAGGGCCGCGCGTAATGGCCGTCTGGCGGACGCTGTCATTCGGACGCGGCTTGCTGACAACGCCCCGTTCTTCGTGCTGGCCTTGCAGATGGAAGGTGACTACCAGATTCGCGCCAATTCCCGCTATCCGGGCCTGAGGCCTGTCCTGCAAGAGGTGATCGCCTCGTTCACCGCCGATGCCCCGGCTGACGCGCGCCTTGTGGTCACGCTTCATCCGATGGACAACGGCCTGACCGATTGGCAGGCCCTGACACTTGATCTTGCCGACAAGGCAGGGGTGGCGCACCGGGTTGATTTCATCGACGGGGGCGATCTCTTTGCCCTGCTTGCCGCCGCTGCAGGGTGCATCGTCGTGAACAGCACCGTCGGGTTGCATGCGCTGCAGGCGGGCTGCCCGGTGAAATGTCTAGGGATTGCGACGTATGACATTCCCGGCCTATCCCATCAGGGCCCGCTTGCGGGCTTCTGGATCGCGCCGCACCGCCCTGACCCTGCCGATGTCGCGTCCCTTGTCCGTTACATGGCCGCTGTCATCCATGTGCGCGGCGACTTCTTTTCGCCGGAAGGTCGCGCGTCGGCAGTCGCGGGGATGGCGTCCCTGATCGAAAGTGGAGCCGTCGCCGATTACCCGGGTCAGGAACAGATCCCCCCACGCGTGGCAAAGGCCCGGCAGCAGGGAATTGCCGTCGATCCGTGGTGAACCCGGACTTCGACCGCCAGATGCTTGCGAAGGGGGGCGGCGGCGGCTAAACGGGGCCAAACGTCAGGAGAGGGCCCCATGGCCATTGACATCGACACCGCCCGCAAGGTGGCAAAGCTTGCCCGCATCCGCGTGGAAGAGTCGGACCTGCCCGCGTTGGCGGACAAGCTGTCCGGTATCCTTGGCTTCATGGAGCAGTTGAACGAGGTGGATGTCGCCGGGGTCGAACCCATGACCTCGGTCACGCCGATGCGGCTGAAGCGACGGGCGGATGTGGTGACGGATGGCAACATCCAGGCCCAGATCCTTAAGAACGCGCCCGACGCGCGCGAAGGATTCTTTGCTGTGCCGAAGGTGGTGGAATGACCGCGAACACCTGGACCATCGCAGCGGCGCGGGACGCCCTGCGCAAGGGCGAGATTTCGGCCGTTGATCTGACCATGTCCTGCCTGACGGCGATCGACGCGGGCGACGGGCTGAACGCCTTCGTGTTCAAGACCCCCGAAATCGCACTGGATCAGGCGCGGGCGGCAGATGCGCGGCTTTCTTCGGGCGATGCCCCGGCGATGTGCGGGATTCCCCTGGGGATCAAGGACCTTTTCTGCACGAAGGGGGTTCCGTCGCAGGCGGCATCGAACATCCTGAAGGGGTTCCGCCCGGAATATGAATCCACCGTCACCGCGCAGCTTTTCGGCGCGGGCGCGGTGATGCTGGGCAAGCTCAACATGGATGAGTTTGCCATGGGTTCGTCGAACGAGACGAGCTGCTATGGCAACGTGGTGAACCCGTGGCGGCGGGAAGGGTCGAACGTCCCATTGACCCCAGGCGGGTCATCGGGCGGCTCTGCGGCAGCGGTGGCGGCGGACCTGTGTCTGGCGGCAACCGGCACCGATACCGGCGGGTCAATCCGCCAGCCTGCAGCGTTTACCGGTATCGTCGGGATCAAGCCCACCTATGGCCGCGTCAGCCGCTGGGGGGTCGTGGCCTTTGCCTCATCGCTGGATCAGGCCGGGCCAATGACCAAGACGGTGCGTGATGCAGCGATCATGCTGCAGGCCATGTCGGGGCATGACCCGAAGGATTCCACCAGCGCCGACCTGCCGGTGCCGGACTTCGAGGCGGCGCTGACCGGCGATATCCGGGGCAAGGTCATCGGCATTCCCAGGGAATACCGGATGGACGGCATGCCCGCCGCAATCGAGGCGCTGTGGGCCAAGGGCATCGAGATGATGAAGGATGCAGGCGCTGTGGTCCGCGACATCTCGCTTCCGCACACGAAATACGCGCTTCCGGCCTACTACGTCATCGCGCCCGCCGAAGCGTCGTCGAACCTCGCCCGCTATGACGGCGTGCGTTACGGCCACCGGGCCAGGCTGGCCGCAGGTGATGGTATCACCGAGATGTACGAAAAGACCCGCGCCGAGGGTTTTGGTCCCGAGGTGCAGCGCCGCATCATGGTGGGGACCTATGTGCTGTCTGCCGGGTTCTACGACGCCTACTACAACCGCGCGCGCAAGGTGCGGGCCCTGATCAAGCGCGACTTCGAAACGGTCTTTGCCGACGGGGTGGATGCGATCCTAACCCCGGCCACCCCAAGTGCCGCCTTCGGGCTGGGCGAAATGGCCGATGCCGATCCGGTGCAGATGTATCTGAACGACGTGTTCACCGTGACGGTGAACCTTGCCGGATTGCCCGGGGTAGCGGTTCCCGTCGGGCTTGACGCGCAGGGCCTGCCCTTGGGCCTGCAGCTGATCGGCCGCCCTTGGGAAGAAGGGGCGTTGCTGAATTGCGCACATGTCGTTGAAAGCCGCGCCGACTTTGTGGCCAAAGCAGATAAATGGTGGTAATGCGGCCAAAATGCACCCTGAAGAGGCCCTGATGCGCCGTTTCCCCCTTGGTCCAGCCTGCGCCGCCCTTTCGGTGATCCTTCTTGCGGCCTGCACTCCCTCTGCCGTCGAAACCGGGGGCGGCGTCGGGTTTCAGGACTACGGCAGCTATATCCGCGGTGCGCAGCCTGTGCCGCCCGGCGCGGGTGGCGGGCCGGTCGTCGTGCCACCGCCAGGAGGCGCGTTTGATCCAGCCGCCGCCGCCGCTGCAATCGACCGGGCCGATGGGGCTTCCCCCGCACCGACCGAGGTCGCCGCACTTCCCCCTGTCGCCGACAGCGCCAGCCGCCCGCGCGGTGGGGCGCCGCAGGGCATCCAGGAAGAGTCGGGCGAGGTGAACAATCCCGGAATCTCGGACGAACAGGACTTCAACGCTGTCTCCGCGCGCGAGTCCATTGAAAGCGACGCCGAACGGATCGCGCGGAACCGGGCGGAATACGTGACCGTGCAGCCGACCGACCTGCCGCAGCGGCCAGGCGACACCGGGCCGAACATCGTGGAATTCGCGCTGGCCACCAATCACGCGCCGGGCGTGCAGCTATACAAGCGCAGCGGGCTTGGCCTGCGCAGCCAGGATTCTGCCTGCGCCAAGTACGCCTCGCCCGACCAGGCGCAGCAGGATTTCCTGGCGCGTGGCGGGCCAGAGCGTGACCGGCTCGGCGTCGACCCGGACGGTGACGGCTTTGCCTGCTCGTGGGACCCGCGCCCGTTCCGCACCGCGCTGCAGTGAACCTCACCCACCCCTCGCCCAATTTCGGCGAGCGGCGGGGCGGGCAGCCGGTGGACCTTGTCGTCCTGCACTACACGGCCATGCCAACCTGCGCCGAGGCTTTGGCCAGGCTTTGCGACCCAGCGGCCGAGGTTTCCGCGCATTACCTGATCGACACCAATGGCACAGTCCTGGGCCTTGTGGATGAAGGCAATCGTGCCTGGCATGCCGGGGCTGGGGAATGGGGCGGGCGGGGCGATGTCAACTCTCGGTCCATCGGGATCGAACTGGCCAATCCCGGTGACAGGCCATTTCCCGAAGCGCAGATGCACGCGCTGGAGCGGCTTCTCTTGGCGATCAAGGAACGCCATGCCCTGCCGCCGCAAGCGGTGCTCGGTCACAGCGACATGGCACCCGACCGCAAGCGCGACCCCGGTCCCCGGTTCGACTGGCGACGCCTTGCCCTGCAAGGCCTTTCGGTCTGGCCCACAGCCGCTGCGCCTGGCGATTTCCTGGCCGACCTGGCTCGCTTCGGCTATCCCCCTGCTGCGCCCGGTGTCCTTCTGGACGCCTTTCGCCTGCGCTTTCGGCCTTGGGCCAAGGGTCCGATGGATGACCACGACCGGGCACTGGCCGCCGGGCTGGCGCGCTTTGCGGTTGACGACGCGACCGTGCAGGCATAACCGGACGGCGCGCGGAGGGCTGGATGACCGCGGGGCGGCAACGTTCCGAGGAAAGTCCGGACTCCCGTTGGCAAGGGTGCCGGGTAACGCCCGGCGGGGGCAACCCCAGGGAAAGCGCCACAGAGAAGAGACTTCCCCTGCCGCGACCGAAGGTTCGCCTTCGCGACCGCAGGGGTAAAGGTGAAACGGTGGGGTAAGAGCCCACCGCGGACTTGGCAACAAGGACGGCACGGCAAGCCCCACCCGGAGCAATGCCAAATAGGGGCCTCGCGCGGGGGCTGGTCTCGGGCCGCAAGGCCGGGGATACCGCCCGCAGGGACGCCAACGCCCGAGAGGCCCGGGTTGGCAGCTTGACCGCCGTGGCAACACGGTTGGCAGAGGAATGGTCATCCAGGGGCGAAAGCCCCGGACAAAATCCGGCTTACAGGCTCTCCGCGCACGAATTTTCTGCGAGAATTCTCAGGTTCGTCCTGAAAAGGCTGCGCGCTTCGGCCGGAGCCGACGGGCCAGAGTTTTCGCAAAAAACTCGTTGCCGCGGCACCGTCGCTTTCGCGGTTGACTCTGCCGCCTGCGCGGATAAAAGGCGGGCTTCAAGGATTTCACCGGGGAATGCCGTTTCCCCGATGCAGGAGTAACGACCATGGCAAAGCCCGCCACCATCAAGATCCGCCTGAACTCGACTGCGGGCACTGGCCACTTCTATGTGACCAAGAAGAACGCGCGCACGATGACCGAAAAGATGGTCGTCAAGAAGTATGACCCCGTCAAGCGCGAGCATGTCGAATACAAGGAAGGCAAGATCAAGTAAGCACTTGATCGCCTGAGTGTTGAGGCCGCGCCGTTGGGTGCGGCCTTTTTCATTTCACGGGGTCGATCCAGCGGCTAAGGATCCTGGCCAAGGCACCTGACACGGTTCCCGGCCAGGTCTGCGGCACTGAAACATGTCTGCGGAAATGAAAAGGGCCGGTCGCAAGACCGGCCCTTTCGCACTCTGATCGCCGATAGACTGGCGACTTAATTGCGGTTGCCCATGAACTGCAGCATGAACATGAACATGTTGATGAAGTTCAGGTACAGGTTCAGCGCCCCCATGATGGCGGACTTGCCCAGCCATTCCTGATCCATCGCCTGCGCATGCGCGATATAGTCGGTCTTGATGCGCTGCGTGTCAAAGGCGGTAAGGCCTGCGAAGATCAACAGGCCGATGGCCGAGATCGCGAATCCCAGTGCGCCTGACTGCAGGAACAGGTTCACCACCATCGCAACGATCAGGCCGATCAGGCCCATCATCAGGAAGGTGCCCATTCCGCTCAGGTCACGCTTGGTGATGTAACCATACAGCGACAGGCCGGCAAAGGCGATCGACGTCACAAGGAAGGTCTGGGCGATCGACACGCCGGTGAATGCCTTGAAGATCCAGGCAAGCGACAGGCCCATCGCAGCGGCGAAGGCATAAAAGAACAGCTGCGCGCCAGCGGCAGACATCTTGTTGATCAGCGCCCCGAAGGCAAAGACCATGGCAAGCGGTGCAAACATTGCGACCCAGCCAAGGATCGTCATCCCGCCCGTCATCGGGTCGCGGAAGATCGACAGAAGCGCGTCAGATGTCCCGACACCCCAGGCGACGCCTGCCGTCACCAGCATCGCCACGGACATCAGTCCGTAAACCTTGTTCATATGGGCGCGAAGCCCTTCGTCGATCGCGGCACGGGCGCCGACGCCTACGCTGCGGATCGTGTCATATTCAGCCATTGAAGCCTCCGATGTTGTCCCTAAGGGCAACGCCGGGTGAACCGGCGCGGCCTCGTGCTGGGAATATCGGCATCGAGTCAGTCTAATTCAAGCGTCTTGCGCTCCGAAGGCTGCAAAAACTGTCAACTCTTCAGCCGCGCCAGTGCAATGGGGCATCCCAGACTGATCGGGATGCCTCGGTTTCGGCCTGATCGCGGGTCAGGCCGATGTCGGCCAGCAGGTGATCGTCCAACCGGGCAAGCCCAAGCCGGGTCCGCCGAAGCCCGGCAAGGTGCTGGAAACGCGATGCAAGGCGCTTGGGAAACGGCATCCGGAAATCAAACGTGTGCAGCAGGGACTGGATCGACATGGCATCCTCATTTCATCGTGTTCCGTGATACCTTTGGGCGGTATCATCAACAGTGTTGAACTATGCCTTGCGGTGTCGCATAAGGGAAACGAATGATTGTGACGCTGATGATCAGGAATCGTGATATGCCGCGCAACCTTGACCTGACTGCCCTGCGGTCCTTCGTGACCGTGGCCGATGTTGGCGGCGTGACACGGGCGGCGGGGTATCTGAACCTGACACAGTCGGCCGTCTCGATGCAGATCAAGCGGCTGGAAGAGTCGCTTGGTCAGCAGCTGTTCCTGCGCGCCGCGCGCAAACTGGCGCTTTCGCCCGAGGGGGAGCAGCTGCTTTCCTATGGCCGAAGGATGCTTACCCTGAATGACGAGGCCCTGTCGCGTTTTGCCACCACAGCCTGTGATGGCGAAATCCGGCTTGGGGTGCCGCATGACGTGGTCTATCCGGCAATTCCGGGCGTCCTCAAACGGATGGCCTCGGCCTACCCCTGCCTGAGGATCAACCTGGTGTCCTCGTTCACCACCCTGATGAAGCAGGACT
Organism: Rhodobacterales bacterium; assembly: GCA_026400325.1. Classification (GTDB taxonomy): domain Bacteria; phylum Pseudomonadota; class Alphaproteobacteria; order Rhodobacterales; family Rhodobacteraceae; genus Tabrizicola. Next base: position 16,034 of record JAPLPF010000176.1, on the reverse strand, counting down.
TTGGCCGGGGCCTGTTTGATGTGATCCTGACCACAGAGGAAACCCCCGACCCCGGGGCCGAGGTGCTTGGCGCCCGGCCGCTGGTCTGGGTGGGTACACCGGATGGCAATGCCTGGCAGCGCCGACCGCTGCGGCTGGGGTTCAAGGATACTTGCATTTTCCGACCCAGGGCCCAGGCGGCGCTGGACGACGCGGGCATTCCCTGGGAGCTTGCGACCGGCGGCGAAAGCGAGCAGGCGGTCGAGGCGACCGTGGCTGCCGACCTTGCGGTGACAGCACGCGTGGCAGGCAGCATTCCAGATGGCACTGTCGTCATCACCGGTGACAACCAGTTGCCGGCACTTGGCGAAATGAAGCTTGCGCTTTATCTGGCCGACCGCCGCAAGGATGAGGCAGTCGACACGCTGATGGCCGAATTGCGCGCGGCCTACGTCTGCTGATCCACCCGGATCACGACCTTGCCGGTGGCGCGGCGGGTCCGCAACATCTCCAATCCCTCGGGGAAGGCCTCGAACGGCAGGACGTGGCTGATATGGGGGTGCAGCGTTCCCTCCGCCCACCAGCGCAGAAGCTCGGCCATGCTGGCGGCCACGACGTCGGGGGCATGGGTCTGGTAGCCACCATACCAGAAGCCGATGACTGACAGGTTCCTGACCAGAAGCTGGTTTGCAGGAACCTGCGGCACCTCGCCCGAGGCAAAGCCGATTGCCAGAAGACGCCCGTCCGGCTTGCAGGCCCGCAGTGCCGCATCAAAGCCCGGACCGCCGACCGTATCGAAGACGACGTCGACGCCGCCTTCAGCGCGCAGCCGGTCTTTCAGGTCCGGTCCCTCACTGTCGATCAGCACAGCGGCCCCGGCAGCCTCTGCTACCCTCAGCCGCGCCTCGCCACGGGCCGATGCGATGACCCTGGCCCCCAGACGATTGCCGATCTCGACCGCGGTCAGACCCACGCCCCCCGCGGCACCCGTGACGAAAAGCGTTTCGCCGGGTTGCAGCCCGGCCTTCCGGGTCAAGGCGATGTGCGATGTGCCATAGGCAATGGGAAACCCGGCGGCCGCGTCCAGGGACAGGCTGTCTGGCAAGGGCGAAAGCTGATCTGCGCGGACGCATATGTAACCTGCCAGCGCACCAGAGCCACAGACGCCCAGCACGCGGCGGCCAGGCGCCGGGCCTGCCGTATCAGGCCCAAGCGCCTCGACGACTCCGGAAAACTCCATCCCCGGGACGAAGGGCAGGGGGGGCCGCACCTGGTACCTCCCCTGCAACATAAGGGTGTCGGCAAAGTTCAGCCCGACGGCGGCAACCCGAACCAGCGCCTCGCCCTGCGCCGGAACCGGAGGTTGCAAAGCCATGATGCGAGGGGCATCGTCAAGTGCTGCAATCTGCCAGGCCAGCATTCTGTTTTCCCCGTTTCAAATCTGCCTTGATCGGCTGACTGGTTATACTGTTTCGATAACAAGGCACAGTAGCCGCATTCCGAAGCCACTGTAAATTCGCAAAAAGCAAAGATTTTGCCAAATAATTGCAAAATGCAATGCTAAATGGAATTCATCCTTAAGGCGAGCGGCTCCGGGGCCAGGCGTCTGGACGGTGGTGCGGTGGACAACCCTGCCGTGTTTTCAACATCTGTATAATTGGACCTGTCCGAAAGGATAGGTTTTCGTTCGCAGGAAGATTCTTTTGCGCCCGGATCTTGCACGGCCAACTTTGGCACGAAAATTGCTTATCTATCTTCGAGGGGACCAAGAAAACCTTAGTGGAGTAAATGATGAAGCATCCCGTAGACGCCCATGTCGGCAAACGCATTCGCCATCGTCGGTGGATGGTCGGCATGACGCAACAACAACTCGCCGACAAGGTGGGGATCAAGTTCCAGCAGATCCAGAAATACGAAACCGGCATGAACCGGGTCAGCGCATCCCGGCTATGGGACGTGGCCGATGCGCTTGGCGTTTCGATCTCGTTCTTCTTCGAAGGGCTGTCAGAGGGCCAGATTGCCGCGGGCACTCCACAGGGTGACATGATGGCCGACAAGGAGGCGCTTGAACTCGTGCGCTCCTACTACGCGATCCCCGAGGCGCAGCGCCGTCGTCTGTTTGACCTCGCGCGGGTCCTGTCCGAAGCTGCCTGAGCGGTTCTTGACCTTCGCCCTGCAGGCGTTTAGCGCCGGCAGGGCAGGCAGTCTGGCCCTGCGCCGTCGCAAAAAGGCAGGACCATGCGGGTATCCGAGGCGTTGGCGACCGAACTGATCGCCACGGCACATGAGCTGGCCGATGTCGCCCGGCTGGCGACTTTACAGCATTTCCGGTGTGCCGATCTCACCGCAGACAGCAAGGAGACCGGACGGTTCGACCCTGTGACTGCGGCGGATCGGCTGTCGGAAGAACGGATGCGCGCCGTTCTGGCCCGCCGTCGCCCGATGGACGGCATTCTTGGCGAGGAATTTGGCACCACAACGGGAAGCTCGGGCCTGACCTGGGTTCTGGATCCGATCGACGGCACCCGTGGTTACCTCTCGGGCACGCCGACCTGGGGGGTGCTGATCTCGGTCCGTGACGATCTGGGGCCGATCTACGGCATCATCGACCAACCCTATATCGGCGAACGCTTTGAAGGTGGCCTTGGCCGCGCGCGGGTCATCGGCCCGATGGGTGAGGCAAGGCTTGCAACGCGCGCTGCACGGCCCTTTTCGCAGGCGATCCTGTTCACCACCTTCCCCGAGGTCGGCACCCCCGACGAGGGCGCTGCCTTCCGGCGGGTCGCCCCGAAGGCCCGGCTTGTCCGCTATGGCATGGATTGCTACGCCTATGCCCTGATTGCAGCCGGCCAGATCGACCTTGTGATCGAGGCGGGCCTTCTGCCCTACGACGTGCAGGCCCCGATCGCCGTGATCGAAGCCGCAGGCGGGATTGTCACCGACTGGCAGGGCCGCCCCGCCCATGACGGGGGCCGCATCCTTGCCGCTGCAAACGCGGCGATCCACGCCGAGGCGCTGGCGCTGTTGAACGGCTGAACATGCGATACGCACCCGTGGACGCCCCTTTGCGCTTGCGCTATCAGGCCAGCGGAACGTGAGGAGAGCTTTCGATGTCTGGCCATGGCGACGCGCAACCGATGAAATCCGCCAGATCAGGCGCGCTGAAAGGCGTCGCCGAAGTGCCGGGTGACAAGTCGATCAGCCACCGATCGCTGAGCTTTGGCGCCATGGCGGTGGGCGAGACGCGGATCACCGGGCTTCTGGAAGGCCAGGACGTGCTTGATACAGCCTCGGCGATGCGGGCGTTTGGCGCGACAGTCACGCGACTGGGACAGGGGGCCTGGACCGTGAACGGCGTCGGCGTTGGCGGGTTTCGCGAACCGGTGGACGTGATCGACTGCGGCAACTCGGGCACCGGCGCGCGGCTGATCATGGGGACCATGGCGACCACCCCGATCACAGCGACCTTCACGGGTGACGCCAGCTTGCGCAAGCGGCCGATGGGGCGGGTGACCGACCCCCTGTCGCTGTTCGGAACCCGTGCCTACGGGCGGCAGGGCGGGCGGTTGCCGATGACCATCGTCGGGGCGGCCAATCCGGTGCCGGTACGGTATGCGCTGCCGGTCGCTTCGGCGCAGGTGAAGTCGGCGGTGCTGCTGGCGGGGCTGAATGCGCCGGGCGAAACGGTGGTGATCGAAAAGGAACCCACGCGCGACCATTCTGAACGGATGTTGATCGGCTTCGGGGCAAAGCTGTCAGTGGAAAAGACCGGCGAAGGGCATGTCATCACCCTGACCGGCCAGCCTGAGTTGCGGCCACAGGTGGTGGCGGTGCCGCGCGATCCCTCCAGCGCGGCGTTCCCCGTTTGCGCGGCACTGATCGTCGAGGGGTCGGATATCCTTGTCCCCGGAGTTTCGCAGAACCTGACCCGGAACGGTCTTTACCTGACGCTGGTCGAGATGGGGGCCGAGATCGAGTTCCTTCATCCTCGCGAGGAGGGGGGAGAGCCGGTCGCGGACCTGCGCGTCAGGTTCAGCGGCAACATGAAGGGGATCGAGGTTCCGCCCGAACGGGCCCCCAGCATGATCGACGAATATCCGATCCTGTCGGTGGTCGCCTCTTTTGCATCCGGCAAGACTGTCATGCGGGGCGTGAAAGAGCTGCGTGTCAAGGAAAGCGACCGGATCGACGCGATGGCCCGCGGGCTTGAGGCGTGTGGTGTCCGGATCGAGGAGGATGAGGACACTCTTGTCGTGCATGGAATGGGGCCGGGGGGTGTTTCGGGCGGCGCGACCTGCGCCACCCATATTGACCACCGGATCGCGATGTCTTTCCTTGTCCTTGGTCTGGCTTCGAAGGCCGGAGTCGGGATCGACGACGGCTCGCCCATCCAGACCTCGTTCCCGGTTTTCGAGGGGTTGATGCGCGGGCTGGGGGCAGACATCAAGCGGGGATAGAAGGTCCCCGACCACAACGGTCAAAGTCGTATCTTTTCGCTAAAACAGTGGCTTGGTCGTTGACGCAAAGAATTTGTTAACCGGTTTAGAGTCGGGCTGAAGCCCGACCTACGGGAGGCGCTGATGATCTTCACGGTGGCGATCGACGGGCCGGCGGCGGCGGGCAAGGGCACGATCAGCCGCGCCGTGGCCGAACGGTTCGGCTTTCGACATCTGGATACCGGGCTTTTGTACCGGGTGGTCGGGGTTCTTGGCGGTGATCCGGTCGCTGCCGCGCGGGGCCTTGGGCCCGAGGACCTGACCCGGAGCGATCTTCGCACCCTCGAGGCAGGGCAGGCCGCCTCTCGCGTGGCTGTGATCCCCGAAGTGAGGGCGGCCCTGGTCGACTTTCAGCGCCGGTTCGCGCGGGCAGACGGTGGCGCCGTTCTTGACGGCCGCGACATCGGCACCGTCATCTGCCCCGAGGCCGAGGTGAAGCTTTACATCACCGCAAGCGCCGAGGTCCGCGCGCACCGCCGCTGGCTGGAGGTCGGCGGCGACGCGGCGCAGGTTCTGGCCGAACTGCGCGAACGCGATGCCCGCGACATGGGCCGGGCGGATGCCCCCTTGCGCGCGGCCCCGGACGCGGTGGTGATCGACACCAGCGATCTTGGCATTGACGAGGCCGTTGCCCGGGCTTGCAATCTGGTTGCGGCCAAGTTGGTCAGGCGGCCATAGCCCTATGCAACAGGCAAATCGCCCCGAGGTCCATTTCCACATCAACCCGCGTGAGGCGCATGACTGGCGTGGGCGCGACCGGTTGGCGCTGTTCACCCGTCTGGCCGAGATGTGTGAGGCCCATGGACTGGTCTATCGCGCCAAGGCCCGCCCGGCCGAAGAGATGCAGCCGCGTGACGGTGCGCAGGACGGCAATCTGCACATCGTTGAAAACGGCCGCATGCGGGGGATCGGCTGGCTGAACGCCGCCACCGCCTATATCCGTGGGTTCTGGCACATGGACCCGCGCGGCGTGCAGGCCGAAAGCACGGCGCGAGAGGCCGTCTTCGATCCGGCAGGCGTTGATGGATCAGCGGCAGACAGCTTTTTCCACGACATGCAGGGTCGGTTCGTCACCCCGCGCCGGTCGCGGTTCCGGCAACCGCGCGGCGTGGCCGATGACTTGCCCGAAAATGCGGTCGCCCTGTTCCTGCAGGGTCGGTCCGCCTATCACGCCGGGCGCTGCAAGCTGCCGATGGACCGGATGATCCTTGGCGTGGCGCAGGGCGCGGGTGGCCGGGCCGTCGTGGTCAAGCCCCATCCGCAGGCGATTGACGAAGGCCAGGCCGCCATCGCGCGCGCCGTGGCCATGGGCGCGCGGGTTCAGGTGACCGGGGCCAACGTGCATGACGTGCTGGCGGCTGCGGCAGTGACTGTCTCGGTCAACTCGGCCGTGGCGATGGAGGGGTTCCTGCACCGCAAGCCTGCGATCCTGTTCGGGCGATCTGACTTTCCCAGCCTGGTGACCCAGGCGTCGGACGCGGCGGATTTTCCCCGTGCGTTGAACGCGGCGCTGTCAGCCGACTGGCCCTATCCCGGGATGGTGCACTGGTATTTCGGCCAGCACACGCTGGAACTCGCCGCCCCCGATTTCGAGGATCGTGCCTGCGCGGCCTTCGCGCGGGTGGGGTTTTCCCGGGAAAGGCTTGGTCTTGCGGGGGCTGCGGTGATGCTGCAGTCTGATCGCGGGCCATAAAGACCCGGGCGAAAAAAGGGGTGCAGCCTTGGTGCTTTCAGCGATTTCGACAATGATATCAGGCGCTTTGCGTGACCGGATGGCCGGGATCGGCGTCATGGTGGCGGCGGGTCTGCTGCTGGTGACGGCTTGGGTTCTTGGCGTGGCGGCGGTGGTGGTGCTGACCGCGCAGAAGCTTGGCACGGCAGGTGCACTTCTGGCGGTGACGGGCGGGCTGGTGCTTTTGGCGTTGATCCTGGTCTGGGGGACACGGGCACGCAACCGGTCGTCGGCGGCAGAGCGCGCAACGACCCGGGCGCTTTGGGTGGCCACGGCAGTCAACGCGGCCAGCACGATCCTGCGGCGCGACGCTCCGACCGAGGCAAGCCTTCCCCCCGCGGACACATCATCGAAAGGCCATCGGTCGCTTCTTCTGATCGCAGGTGGCCTGGTGTTGATCCTTCTTGCTTTCCTGATTCCGTCCGGCAAGGAGGATGCCCCCGCATCAGATGCCGAGGCGCCTGACCCCGAGCCCGACCCGGGGTCGGTGGCCTGATCCGCCACGGCGCTTTACGACTCTCACAACCGGGGAAAGGCGCGGCGCGGGCGCATTAGCGGCGAGCCGCCGCAAGGCGGTGCGAAAGCCAGGCCAGCAGCAGCGCCGGAAGGGCCAGAACGACAACCGCGACCAGACCCAGCGGCAGCAGGCTTGCGCTGCCGCCGGTCAGAATCGTCTGGACCGTCAGCACGCCGACAACTGGCAGGAACAGCAGGCCCGTATCGCGCATCGGGCGGCTGTTTGGGAAAAGGCCCAGGACCCCGGCCAGCAGGATCGCCGCACCCCATGCGGGCCAGAAGGTGGGCACGTCCCACAATTCGCGCGGGTGGGCGGACCAACCGGCAAGGGACCAAAGGGCGGTGCCAAGGATCAAGGCAAGGGCAGCGTTGCGCATGGATGCAGGGAACCTTGGAAAAACGGCATAAATGCGGTTGCGCGGCACGGGTCTCTGGACCGCTTTCCCTTGCCACCTTGATCCAATCGGTCTATAGGCCGCGCATCCTGAAGGAATGCACCGCCACCGGTTTGCCGGAAGGCAGCGTTTTTCGTGGTGGTCAACCCAAGACCGGCGGAGCCAACCGCAAGGCCTGTGAAAAGACGAGAAAAGGAAACTGATCTATATGTGCGCTAAAGCAACCATGGAAGACTTCGAAGCCCTGTTGAAGGAAAGCTTCGAGATCGACACCCCCGAAGAGGGCACTGTCGTCAAAGGCCGCGTGATCGCCATCGAGGCGGGCCAGGCCATCATCGATGTCGGCTACAAGATGGAAGGCCGCATCGACCTGAAAGAATTCGCAAACCCCGGTGAGCAGCCCGACATCAACGTCGGCGACACTGTCGAGGTCTATCTGGACCGCGTGGAAAACGCCCGCGGCGAAGCCCAGATCAGCCGTGAAAAGGCCCGCCGTGAGGAAGCCTGGGATCGTCTGGAAAAAGCCTATGCCGGCGAAATCCGCGTCGATGGCGCGATCTTCGGTCGCGTCAAGGGTGGCTTTACCGTGGACCTTGGCGGCGCCGTCGCCTTCCTGCCGGGCAGCCAGGTTGACGTGCGCCCCGTGCGCGATGCAGGCCCGCTGATGGGCATGAAGCAGCCGTTCCAGATCCTGAAGATGGACCGTCGCCGTGGCAACATCGTTGTCTCGCGCCGGGCGATCCTGGAAGAAAGCCGCGCCGAACAGCGCGCCGAAGTCATCGGCAACTTGACCGAGGGTCAGACGGTCGACGGCGTGGTCAAGAACATCACCGAATACGGGGCCTTCGTGGACCTGGGCGGAGTTGACGGCCTGCTGCACATCACCGACATGGCCTGGCGTCGCGTCAACCACCCGTCGGAAATCCTTGCCATTGGTGAGACTGTCAAAGTGCAGGTCATCAAGATCAACAAGGAAACCCACCGCATCAGCCTGGGCATGAAGCAGCTGCAGTCCGATCCGTGGGATGCCGTTGAAAAGATGTATGCCATCGGCACGGTCCACAAGGGCCGCGTGACCAACATCACCGATTACGGCGCCTTCGTGGAGCTGGAAGCCGGTGTCGAAGGCCTGGTCCACGTCTCGGAAATGTCCTGGACCAAGAAGAACGTCCACCCCGGCAAGATCGTCTCGACCAGCCAGGAAGTCGACGTCATGGTGCTGGAAATCGACAGCGCCAAGCGTCGCGTTTCGCTGGGCCTGAAGCAGACGCAGCGCAACCCGTGGGAAGTCTTTGCGGAAACGCATCCCGTGGGCAGCCAGATCGAAGGCGAAGTCAAGAACATCACCGAATTCGGTCTGTTCGTCGGCCTCGATAACGACATCGACGGCATGGTCCACCTCTCGGACCTGTCGTGGGACCAGCGCGGCGAAGAAGCGATCCAGACCTACCGCAAGGGCGACACGGTGCATGCCGCCGTCACCGAAGTGGACGTCGAGAAAGAGCGTATCTCGCTGTCCGTCAAGGCACTGGGCGAAGACACCTTCACCGATGCGGTTGATGGCGTGAAGCGGGGCGGCATCGTTACCGTTACGGTCAGCGCGATCGAAGAGGGTGGCATCGAGGTGGAATACAACGGCGCCAAGTCGTTCATCCGCCGCAGCGACCTGAGCCGTGACCGGGCTGACCAGCGCCCCGAGCGGTTCCAGATCGGTGACCACATCGACGTGCGCGTGACCAACATCGACCCCAAGACCCGCAAGCTGGGTCTGTCGATCAAGGCGCGCGAGATCGCCGAAGAGAAGGAAGCCGTCGAACAGTATGGTTCGTCTGATTCGGGTGCCTCGCTGGGTGACATCCTTGGCGCGGCCCTGAAGGACCGCAACTGAGCCAAGGTTACCGGCGATTGAATGGAAAGGCCCCGCTACACGCGGGGCCTTTTGCATTCCGCTCCCAAGTCCCGGTTTTTGTTTGTCAGCGGGCAAATCCTGCCGCTATAGTCGAGCAAGAACAAGATCGTGGCGGTCGCTGCCCCTTGGGTATCATTGGCCGAACCACCAGGGGGACAAACGGATGATCCGTTCCGAACTTATCCAGAAGATCGCGGATGAAAATCCGCATCTGACGCAGCGCCATGTCGAAAGGATCGTGAACACGGTCTTCGAAGAGATCATCGACGCGTTGGCAAAGGGCGACCGGGTCGAGCTGCGCGGCTTTGGTGCCTTTTCCGTCAAGGCGCGTGATGCCCGTGTGGGCCGCAATCCGCGCACCGGCGAGGCGGTGAAGGTTGAAGACAAGAAGGTGCCCTTCTTCAAGACCGGCAAGCTGCTGCGCGACCGGTTGAACGGAAAGTAGTCCACCCGCGTGGCTGGGCGCTGGCTTGCGCCCGCCGACCATCGCGCCGATACTGGTTCGCAACCTTGGGGGCGACGAACCGCATGATCCGATCTGTCCGACTGTTGCTTCTTGGCGTGACTGGCCTTCTGCTTCTGGTGGTGGCCCTTGCCAACCGCGCACCCGTCACGATTCGGTTCCTGTCCGATGATCTTGCCGCGTTGACCGGGTTCAGCTGGTCGGCGGAAGTTCCGCTGTTTCTGGTAATCTTTGCAGGCATCGTGGCGGGTGTGCTGATCGGCTTTGTCTGGGAATGGCTTCGCGAGGCGCGAATTCGCGGCACGGCCACGACCAAGGCGCGGGAAGTGGTGCGGCTTGAGCGTGAACTTGCGGCCCTGCGTGCGGAAACCTCGGGCCCGAAGGATGAGGTTCTGGCGCTTCTGGAACTGCCGAAGGGCCGCTGATGCAAGATGTTCGGGTCAAGATCTGCGGTCTGCGGACCGAATCGGACGTGGCCGCCGTGGCTGCGTCAGGGGCTGCCTATGCAGGCTTTGTGTTCTTTCCCAAAAGCCCGCGTCATCTGACCCTTGACGTGGCCCGAACACTGGCGCTGGCGGCGCCGGAGGGTCTGTGCAAGGTGGCTCTGGTCGTTGATGCAGATGACGTGGCGCTGGATGCCCTTGTCGAGGCGGTGCCGCTGGACATGCTGCAACTGCATGGCCACGAAACCCCGGCGCGCGTGGCCGAAGTCAAGGCGCGATACGGGCTGCCAGTGATGAAGGCCATGGGTGTGGCAGACGAAGGCGATCTTTCAGGCCTGCTTGAGATGAGCCTGACCGCAGACCAGCTGTTGATCGACGCCAAACCCCCGTCAGGCGCGGTGCTGCCCGGCGGCAACGGCCTTGCCTTCGACTGGCGACTTCTGGTCGGACGGAAATGGTTGCGCCCGTGGATGCTGGCCGGAGGGTTGACGCCGGAAAATGTGGCGCAGGCGATCCGCCTGACCGGAGCGCGGCAGGTGGATGTCTCCTCGGGCGTCGAAAGCGCTCCGGGTGTGAAGGATCATGGGAGGATCGCTGCCTTTGTCGAAGCGGCACAAGGTCTGAGGGCTGGCGTGCCGATCCTGCGGTAGCGAATGTAACCGGCGGTTTTCAAATTGAGCGGCATTCGCCGCATGCCTTTTGTCTCGTTGGCGCGCGAAGGGCGCACCTCCTCGGGTTTGCGCTCCGCGCGGGGATATTTGAACCAGTATGAAAGTCGGATTTCATTCTGGCAAAAATATCCCGGGGGAGGCTCTGCACCGCAGAGACGGGGGCAGCGCCCCCTTTCCCCGGCGGGCCAAGGGCGCTACATCCGGGGAAACAGCGGGGGTGTGCGATGGCCGAAGATGGTGTGAACAGCTTCATGACGGGACCCGACGAGCAGGGCCGCTTCGGCCTGTTCGGTGGGCGCTTTGTGTCCGAGACGCTGATGCCGCTGATCCTGGAGCTGGAAGAGCGCTATGAACATGCCAAGACCGACCCGACCTTCTGGGCCGAGATGGATGATCTTTGGAAGCATTACGTCGGGCGCCCATCGCCGTTGTATTTCGCGCCGCGCCTGACGGCACACCTTGGTGGGGCCAAGGTCTACATGAAGCGTGATGAGCTGAACCACACCGGCGCCCACAAGATCAACAACGTGCTGGGCCAGATCATCCTGGCCCGCCGCATGGGCAAGACCCGGATCATCGCCGAGACGGGTGCTGGCCAGCACGGGGTGGCGACGGCGACGGTTTGCGCCAAGTTCGGGTTGAAATGCGTGGTCTACATGGGTGCGCATGATGTGGAACGCCAAGCGCCGAACGTGTTCCGGATGAAGCTTCTGGGGGCCGAGGTCATTCCGGTAACGTCGGGGCGCGGCACGCTGAAGGACGCGATGAACGACGCGCTGCGCGACTGGGTGACCAACGTGCGCGACACGTTCTATTGCATCGGCACGGTTGCAGGACCGCATCCGTACCCTGCGATGGTTCGGGATTTCCAAAGCATCATCGGCAAGGAAGTGCGCTGGCAGATGCAGGAAGCCGAAGGGCGGCTGCCCAACACCCTTGTTGCGGCGATCGGTGGCGGATCGAATGCGATGGGCCTGTTCTACCCTTTCCTTGATGACCCGTCAGTCAACATCATCGGGGTCGAGGCGGGCGGCAAGGGTGTGGACGAACGGATGGAACATTGCGCCAGTCTGACCGGTGGCCGCCCCGGCGTGCTGCACGGCAACCGGACCTATCTGCTGCAGGACGGCGACGGCCAGATTCTCGAAGGGTTCTCGATCAGCGCCGGTCTGGATTATCCCGGCATCGGTCCGGAACATTCCTGGCTGCACGACGTGGGCCGCGCGAAGTATGTCAGCATCACGGACGCCGAGGCGCTGGAGGCTTTCCAGCTGTGTTGCCAGATGGAGGGAATCATTCCGGCGCTCGAGCCAAGCCATGCCCTGGCCCATGTGATGAAGATTGCACCAACGTTGCCGAAAGACCATCTGATCGTGATGAACATGTGTGGCCGGGGTGACAAGGATATCTTCACTGTGGCCAAGCACCTGGGCGTAACGATGAAGGTCTGACGCCCAAAGGTCTGTTTTCAATTCTGTTTTCAACTGCCGGGCGTTATGCGTCCGGCAGTTTTCGTTCGTACCTCCGGACTGCAGACGAAGGGAATGTCGGCCATAAACCCTGGTTTATGCGCACAAACGAATTGCATAGAACGCAGCTTTAAACCTCAGGTCAATTTCCCTTGTCCGGCTTCGGGCGCCTTTTGGGTTTGTGCCGCGGCGATGAAGCGATTGCCCGCCGGGGGCCGGATCCGAAACCCGAAAGGAACCTGAACGATGAAACTGAAAAGCAAACTGATGATGTTCACCGCCGCGGCAGCCCTGTCGGCCAACATGGCCTATGCGGCGATCAATCCGCAGACGCTGGCTGATGCCTATATCGCAGACGGCTATACCTATGTCGAAGTGAAGGTCGGCCCGACCCAGACCAAGCTGGAAGGCGTGAAAGGCGACCGCAAGGTCGAGGTCATCTATGACAACGCGACCGGCGATATCATCAAGCAGGAATTCGACAGTGCGGATGATGACTATGCCGGAAAGACCGGCGTCGAGATCAAGGACACGACCAAGGACTTCGCCGGTACCGATGATGGCAAGGACGACGATGGCGAAGACGACAGCAGCGATGAAGGCGACGACGACAGCAGCGACAGCAGCGATGAAAGCGACGACGACAGCAGCGATGACAGCGATGAAAGCGACGACGACAGCAGCGATGACAGCAGCGATGACAGCAGCGATGACAGCGATGAAGGCGACGACGACAGCAGCGATGACAGCGATGAAGGCGACGACGACAGCAAAGGCAAAGACTGAACTCCTTTGCTGAGCTAAGTGCAGGGCCCCGGACTTGCCGGGGCCCGTTGCATCACACATAGTGCAGACCAGCCGCAGAGGCAGAGACCAAGATGAGACGACGGCATTTCATATCCGGAGCATTTGCCTTGGCAGCCCTTGCGGGGCCGGCACTGGCGCAGGATTTCGTGGAAAGCGTCATTGCCCAACTGCGCAAGCAGGGCTTCCAGTCGGTCATCGAAGAACGAACCCTGCTTGGCCGCGTGCGCCTGACGGCCACACGCGGCGATGGCGTGCGGGAAATCATCATCAATCCCAAAAGCGGGGAAATACTCCGTGACCTGTGGACGCCGACCAGCAGCGCGACCGGCACCGTCCAGATCCTTGAAGACAAGTCCGGTAGCCCAGCCCGCGACGACGACAAGGACGACAGTGATTCCGAAGGAAGTGATGACGGCAATGACGACGCCGATGGCGATGATGGCGAAGACGGCGGCGGTGGGGATAACAGCGGCAGCGGCGGTGGGGACAACAGTGGCAGCGGCGGCGGCGATGATGACGATGACGACGGCGGCGATGACGACGGCAAAGATGACGGCGGCAAAGATGATTGACGGCATCGCGCGCGCGATGGGCCCTGCCACGATTGGTATGGCCCTCAGTTGAAGCGCGCGGTGCCGATCATTGCGGTGTTCCTTGTTCAGGCGGTCTGCGCCTTCTTTTTCGTTTCCGACATTCTGGCCTCGGTGCTTGGAATCCGGACGACCCCGATCAGCTGGGAACTGCGCGAGCTTATGGAAATCGGCGCGGCGGTCGGTCTGGTGCTGGGCGTGGTTCTGGGCGCGCTGATGCTGCGCCGTGCCTTGAAAGAGCGCAACAAGGCCGAAGCAGGGCTGCGCCGGGCGTCCGGGGCCTTCATGGACCTCTTGCAGGAACGTTTCGTCGAATGGGGGCTGACCCCTTCGGAACGCGATGTGGCCCTGTTCGCGATCAAGGGGATGTCCACATCCGAGATTGCGGCGCTTCGCATGACCAGCGAAGGCACGGTGAAAGCGCAGACAAACGCGATCTATCGCAAGGCCGGTGTCAGCGGAAGACCGCAGCTGCTCAGCCTTTTCATTGATGACCTGATGCGCGACGACGGGGCGGTCAAGGCGGCGGCCAACCGGACCGGTAGCGCTGCTTAACGGGCGTTGGCCTGCAGGATCTCCAGCGGAACAACCGCAAGTGTCGCCTGGTGTGTTGCGGCAAGCCTGACCTTCGGGGCCGCGCCCTCGTCATGTGCCTCAAGGAAGCGTCTGGCGCACAGGCACCATTGGTCCCCAGGCTTCAGCCCGACAAAACCGTATTCCGGGCGCGGAGTTGACAGGTCGTTGCCAAGGTATTTGGACAAGGCAAGAAACTCGGCCGTCATCGTCGCGCAGACCGTATGAAGGCCACGGTCCATCGGGCCCGTGTTGCAGCAACCGTCGCGGAAGAATCCGGTCACGGGGTCTGTCGAGCAAGGTTCAAGCGCTTCGCCCAGAACGTTCAACGATGCCAGCTTCATCATCCAGCCTCCTTGCCGCTGCGGTCTGCGCGGTTACAGGAAGATTGCCGAAACGGGGCCGGATGGAAAGCCTTGGCGCGGGCCTGCGACAACGAAGGTCACACGGTTCGCGGCGGCGCTGGTCGTCTTGCCGATGGGCGCGCAATCCGGACTTCTGGCCTTGGCAGGCTGGGTGACTGGACCTGCGCACCAATGTCGGACCGATGGCCGCCGTGAACGCCCGTCTGGCAGAAGCAATCCGCCGCAGGGTGGCCGGCCGACGGCAAAGTGACCCGATATCCTGACGCGAGGTCGTTCACGGCCTTTCGGGCGGGGCAGGTGCCTTGCACGCCATCAAACGGCCGCGACCAAAGATTCGCGGGACAAAGATCAATCGGCGCGTGACCATGCGAATTCCGAAGTCAGGCGAAGTCGGATCAAGACCCTTTGCGCCATCGCTGACTGTCAGCACCTGATGACACGGGCGCTAGGCTGCAACAGTGGTGGAACCGGACCCCTGATTGATAGAGGGCGCTTCCGAACGGTGTGCGTTTCCGTGGCCTTTCCCCCTTGCCCCCTTCACGCGGCCCGGCTAAATGAATTGGGTCGGAGGCGTGGCTGAGAGGCCGAAAGCACTCGGTTGCTAACTGAGCGTAGGGGGAACCCTACCGTGGGTTCGAATCCCACCGCCTCCGCCATCAACCCCTTGATTTCCATGCTCTTTCGGTTCGGACAGGAATTCACCCCAAGTAACCGGGGGTTAAGTCGGTTTTGATCTCGCAGAGACGTATCTGCCCCCGTCCGTGAGCCGCATTTCCGGGTCGCGTCTCTGTGCGGCGCAAAAGCCGTTCGGTTTGCCCTCGGTTAGGGGCCGCAGAGCAAACGCGCAGGAGAGATTCTTCAGTATGGCGCACAGACCCGGATTTACACTCTGCCCGCAACTCTGATGGGCTTCGGTTGACTGCTCGTCAGGCAATGCGCAAGGTCCGGGCCTGCTCGGTCCAATCCATCGGAATCCCGTCCCGGATCAGTTGAGCCACGGAGAGGTCCGCGGGCTGGCGCCCATCGAGGATCGCGGACTGAAGGCGCGGTGCCAGGAATGCCAGCGGAATGCGTGTCCGGATGTAGGGCTCAGAGCGTCCGCACTCCTGGGCGATCTCGATGAGGGACTTTCCGCCCCGCAAGGCCCGCGCCCAGAGATGTGCCTCGGACAAGGTGCGCTGCAGCACTGGATCCGGCGCGGCCATGGTTTCGCCCGCGATGATCTTCGCCTCAATCCCGCGGCGGCGGAGTGCAAAGGGTTGTGTGATAGTAGTCAGTTCAGGTGAGAGTTCGCCGGCGTTGATATGTAACGCAGTGGCGATCGCAGTTGAGTTCAGATTTATCGCGATCTGGCCTTGCGCCAAAGTGCCCGAGACTATCACCCTGCCGAGCAACACTGGCTCTCCACCGATCCGCTCCGCCAGCGCGTTGGCTCGCCGTGCCAAGTCCGCCGCCTGGCTCGCATCAGGTCGTGAGAGGATCGAGTGGGTCTCCGCCGCTCGTTGCAGGTGCTGGACGATCAGCTGGCGCAAGCAGGCCTCCAGGGCTTCTGCAGGTAGTCGCCAACCAGTGGTATCGGTCCCGCCGGCTATCAGGCGGTTCGAGACATAGTAGGCAAAGCGTTTG